>CAZZZA010000279.1:0-1270 GCA_964658455.1 uncultured Lichenihabitans sp. | reverse complement strand
CCGCCGGCGCGCTGGCCTGGCCGGGTTTCCTGCGCCTGCTGGACCGCAGAGCGCCGGGCTACGCGACGTGACGTGGTCGGTGGAGTCGGTGCAGGCGGTGCTGCAGGGCGCCGGGATCGAGGTGCTGGGCGTGGCGCCGATCCCGTTCGGCGACCAGATCAAGGCCGACGGCATCGCGATCTCCGTGTTCGCCAGCGGCAAGCTGCTGTGCCAGGGCAGGCAGGCGGCGCGGATGCGGGCGCTGTTCGAGACCACGCCGGTCCCGGAATGGATCCCGCAACCCGCCCCGCCGGTGACGGCGCGGCGCGCACGTCAGGCGCCACCCGGCGCCGGTGCCCGCGCCGCGCCGGTCCGGATCGTCACCGACTACCCCTCGGCCAGACCCGAGGATGCCGGCTGCGTGCCGCCCTGGTCGGACTGACCGCACCGGACTCGCCGGTGGCTCGACGCACCAAACCGTAACGATTAGCGTGGGCAAAAATAGAGGGAGCGAACAGCAATGAATTACCGGTCAGTCGTCGGCGCGATGCTCGCCGCCACCATCGGCTGCGCCGGCGCCGTGCGCGCAGAGGCGCAGGATTCGGGCGCCACCCCGCTCACCATCGTCGCCGAACTGAAGGCGAAGCCCGGCAAGGAGGCCCAGCTCCGACAGGCGCTGCAGGCGCTGATCGAGCCGACCCGCCATCAGCCGGGCAACATCAACTACGACATGCTGGTGTCGAACCAGGATCCGGGCGTGATCATCTTCTACGAGAACTGGCGCACCAAGGCGGAATGGGAGCGGCACATGAAATCGTCGATCCTGGTCGACTTCGCCAAGAAGCAGCCGGACCTCGCGCAGAGCTGGAAGCTCTACCAGATGACGCGCCTGCCCTGAGGCGGCGCGGCGGACGGATCGGTCGGGAATCCGGGAGAAGGGCTGGCTGGGGGACCTGGATTCGAACCAAGGCTTTCCGAGTCAGAGTCGGAAGTTCTACCGCTAAACTATCCCCCAAGCGGTGCCGCACCGGCGCTGGCGGGGAGTTAGCATCGGTCGCGCGGGCTGGCAAGGACATGCTGACGGCCCCCCTTCCCGGCCCCTGGCGGCAGGAGAATGGCTGACCGCGGCAGGCCGGCGATGTATGCTGCGGCCCATGACGCGCGATCGCCCGGCCACGAGCATGATTCCACCCCGGCGCGGACCGAGGACGGCTGGCCGCGCCGCCACGGCCACCGGTTCGCCATGACCAAGCGCGGCGGCGGTGGCGGCAAGCAGGGGGACGGGCCCAAG
>CAZZZA010000278.1:0-1539 GCA_964658455.1 uncultured Lichenihabitans sp. | reverse complement strand
CTCGCTTTGCTCGGCACTTCTCCCCGAGGGGAGAAGGGGGAGGCTGCGGCAACACCACAATTCTACCAATTGAAAGCTGCATGAAATGACCAAGACCTTCGAACTTCGCCCCGGCTATGCCATTTCCCGCGTCATTCGCGGCGGCTGGCAGCTGGCAGGCGGCCATGGCGCGATCGATCGCGAGCAGGCAGTGACCGATCTGATTGCCGCCTTCGATGCAGGCATCAATACCTATGACTGCGCCGACATCTATACCGGCGTCGAGGAACTGATCGGCGCTGCCCGTGGTCGGTTGCGCGAGGAGCGCGGCACTGAGGCCGCGGCCCAGATGAAGGTTCATACCAAGCTGGTGCCTGATCTAGAGAAGCTCGTGAACATGAACCGCGACTATATCAGGGGCATCGTCGAGCAATCGCTGCGCCGGCTCAGGATCGACCGGCTGGACCTCGTGCAGTTTCATTGGTGGGACTATTCGCTGGACGGCTATCTCGAGGCGTTGGGCTGGCTGAACGAACTCCATGGGGAGGGCAAGGTTCGCAATGTCGGCACCACCAATTTCGACACGCCGCATGTGGCCGAGATCCTGAAAGCGGGCATCCCGCTGGTCAGTCAGCAGCTGCAATATTCCGTGCTCGACCAGCGGCCGGCCAAGAGCCTGACTGCGCTGGCTGCTGCCAACGACGTCAAGTTCCTGTGCTACGGCTCGGTGGCCGGCGGTTTTCTCAGCGACAGATGGCTGGGCCAGCCGGAGCCGGACATGCCGCTCGAGAACCGGTCGCTGGTGAAATACAAGTTGATCATCGACGATTTCGGCGGTTGGGACCTGTTTCAGGCGCTTCTGTCCGCGCTTAGGCGGATCGGCGACCGCCATGGCGTCGATATCGCCACCATCGCCAGTGCCTGGGTGTTGCGTCAGCCGCAGGTCGCGGCCGTCATCGTCGGCGCCCGCAACCAGGCGCATGCGCTGGCCAATGCCGGGATCATGGATGTCGTGCTTTCCGACAGCGACACCGCCGAGATCGACGCGGTCATTGCGCAAAGCAACGGCCTCGATGGCGACGTCTATACGCTCGAGCGCGACCGCACCGGCCGCCACGGCTCGATCATGCACTACAATCTCAACGCGGGGAAAGTATGAGCCAGGAGCCGTCACTGTTTGAGCGCGCCAGCGCCGAGATCATTGCCTTCCACGAATTCTTCGTCGGCTGGTACGATGCGGCGACGGCGGATCTGACGGATTTCGGACGCTGCGAGCAGGTATTCGGCGAGGGTTTTCAGATGATCCCGCCGACCGGGCGCATCTACGACCGGGCGGCGACCATCGCGTTGATCCGCGACAATCGCGCCAGCTTCGACCGCGATTTCTCCATCGACATCGAGGATATCCGGGGGGGCTTCGCGACGGAGGACGCGATTGTCATGACCTATGTCGAGATCCAGTGCCGCCGGGGCGTCTGGTCGCGCAGGCAGGCCAGCGCGCTCTTCACCACCAGTTCATCGGCGCCGTGGGGCGTGCAATGGCGGCATCTGCAGGAGACC
>CAZZZA010000277.1:0-1574 GCA_964658455.1 uncultured Lichenihabitans sp. | reverse complement strand
GCAGCTTGAAGCGGGTGAGCACGGTGCGCAGGTCGTGGCTGACGCCGCTCAGCATGGCGGTGCGCTGCTCGATCTGGCGCTCGATGCGCTCGCGCATGAGAATGAAGGCGAGACCGGCGCGGCGGACCTCGTCGGCGCCGCGCGGCAGGAAGGTTTCCATCCTCTGGCCCTTGCCGAAGCTTTCGGCCGCACGCGCCAGCGCCTCGATCGGCCTGATCTGGCCGCGCAGGAACAGCACCGCGATGACGATCAGCACCAGCGAGGTGCCAACCATCCAGAAGATGAAGATCTGGGTGTTGGAGGCGTAGGTCTGGCTGCGGCGGGCAAAGACACGCAATATCTTGTCCGGCAGCTTGATGCGGATTTCGACGACGCCGGAATCGCCCACCGTGTCGATCCAGAACGGCAGGTTGATCTGGTCGTGGATCTCCTCGCTGAGGATGTCGTCGAGGATGGAGAAGAACGGCTTGGACAGCGGCCGCGGCAACTCGCCCTTCGGTTCTATGGAGATGGCAAGGCCCAACTTGTCGCGGGCGATGCGGGTCACCTCGGTATAGTCGGCATCCTGCGGATAGGTCTGGAGAATGTCGATGATGCTGGCGATGTCGCGGGTGGTCGCCGTCGACAGCCGTTGCGTCACCATCTGCCAGTAGCGCTCCATGAACACGGCGGCAACGACGGCCTGCAGCAGGATCATCGGGATGATGATGATCAGCAGCGAGCGCGTGTAGAGGCCGGTCGGCAGACGGCGGCGCAGCCAGCGGTTTGCCGACTTGATGCGCGATGTCGGCACATGCTCGTGGTTGCGCCTGATCGTGTCGAATGCTGCCATTATTACGGGTCCTGCCGGATCTGTCAGCTTCAGTCTAGTCGATGCTGAGGCGGTAGCCTATACCGCGTACCGTCTGAAGCCAGACGGGGTTTGCCGGGTCGTCCTCGATCTTGCGGCGCAGCCGGTTGATCTGCACGTCGATGGTACGCTCGCCGACATCGGCATCGTCGCCGATCAGCTCGTAGCGCGGAATGGTTTCCCCGGCTTTGCGGGCAAACAGCAGCATGATGTCCTGCTCGCGATCGGTCAGGCGAATGACCTCGGAGGCGCGCTTCAACTCCTTGCGCGACAGGGAGAAGGTATAGGGGCCGAACATCACTTGCTCGATCTTCGGCGAATCGGCCGGCGAGTTGCGCTTCAGGATGTTGGTGATGCGCAGCACCAGTTCGCGCGGATCGAAGGGCTTGGAAAGGTAGTCGTCGGCGCCTGCCTCCAGCCCGGCGATGCGGGAATCGGATTCGGCAAGCGCGGTCAGCATGATTATCGGAATGTTCTTGATTTCGCGCAGGGCGGCGGTCAGGGAGATGCCGGATTCGCCGGGCATCATGACGTCCATGATGATGAGGTCGAAATCCAGCCCTTCCAGCTTGCGCCGCGCTTCGGCACCCTCGGCCGCGACGGTGACCCGGAATCCCTTTTCCATCAGGTAGCGGTTGAGGAGAACCCGGATGCGGGTGTCGTCATCCACCACCAGAAGATGGGCGGCGTCGTCCGAAATGGGCGTTTTTGTCGTCATTCAATC
>CAZZZA010000276.1:0-1652 GCA_964658455.1 uncultured Lichenihabitans sp. | reverse complement strand
AGGCGATCCTGATCGGCGAGAAGGGCAGCCGCATCAAGCAGATCGGCGAGAAGGCGCGCCACCAGCTGGCCTCGCTGCTGGAGCGGCCGTGCCACCTGTTCCTCAACGTCAAGGAGCGCGCCGGCTGGGACGAGGAGGGGGCGCGGCTGCGCGCGATCGGGCTGGAAAACCTGGACTGAGGCCGCGCGCGGCGGCGACGGCGGCGCCGCCGGCACGGGTTTGCGTGCCGCGGCCAATTCTTGCGACGCCGGCGGGACTCGGGTCGTGCTTGTCGTTGCTGTAACCGGGCATTATGACGGGCGCGCCCCACCTGACCCCAGAGGATCAATGACCGGAGCACCAGCCGATCCACCCGCCGACCCGGCGCCGACGCAGCCCGGTCTGCTCTATCGCCGCGTGCTGCTCAAGGTGTCCGGCGAGGCGCTGATGGGCGAGCGCAGCTTCGGCCTCGACCCCGAGACGGTCGCCGCGATCGCCGCCGACGTGGCGGCGGTGCGCGCGATGGGCGTCGAGGTGGCGCTGGTGGTCGGCGGCGGCAACATCTTCCGCGGCATCGCCGCCGCGGCGCGCGGCATGGACCGCGCCCAGGGCGACTATGCCGGGATGCTGGCCACCGTCATCAACGCGCTGATGATGCAGAACGCGCTGGAGAATGTCGGCGTCGACACGCGGGTAATGTCGGCGATCCAGATGCCGGGCATCGCCGAGCCCTACATCCGCAGGCGCGCGGTGCGGCACATGGAGAAGGACCGGGTGGTGATCTTCGCCGCCGGGACCGGCAACCCGTTCTTCACCACCGACACCGCGGCGGCGCTGCGCGCCGCGGAGATGGATTGCGACGCGCTGCTCAAGGGCACCCAGGTCGACGGGGTCTATGCCGACGATCCGCGCAAGAACCCAAACGCCGCCCGCTACGACGAGCTGACCTATCTCGACGTGCTGTCGCAGGATCTGAACGTGATGGACGCGTCGGCGATCAGCTTGGCGCGCGAGAACAACCTGCCGATCATCGTGTTCAACATCCACATGCCGGGTGCGTTCGCCAAGGTGATGCAGGGCCAGGGCCGCTTCACCAGAATCGTCGATCCGGCCTGACGAGACCTTCCGGAGTATCCCCAAAGTGGCTGATCAGAACGCGCTGACCGACGACCTGACCCGGCGCATGGATGGCGCGCTCGAGACGCTGCGCCGTGATTTCGCCGGTCTGCGCAGCGGCCGCGCCAGCCCGGCACTGCTCGAGCCGGTGCGGGTCGAGGCCTATGGCGGCGAGGTGCCGCTGACCCAGGTCGGCTCGGTCGCGGTGCCGGAGGCGCGCATGCTGACGGTCCAGGTCTGGGACCGGACCCTGGTCGGCGCCGTCGAGCGGGCGATCCGCGATGCCGGCCTCGGCCTCAATCCCGGCTCCGACGGCCAGACCGTGCGGGTGCCGATCCCGATGCTGACCGCCGAGCGGCGCACCGAACTCGCCAAGGCCGCCGGCCGCTATGCCGAGAACGCCAAGATCGCAGTGCGCGGCGTGCGCCGCGACGGCATGGACCAGATCAAGGGCTTCGAGAAGAAGGGCGAGATCAGCGAGGACGACGTCAAGGACTGGTCCGACGTGGTGCAGAAGCTGACCGACAGCTACGTCAAGCGGATCGACGAGAGCCTCG
>CAZZZA010000275.1:0-1653 GCA_964658455.1 uncultured Lichenihabitans sp. | reverse complement strand
CGGCTGCGCGGTGGACGATATCGCCGGCTGCGTGCGTCGCGCGCTGTCGGAGAGCGGGCCGGGCCCGGTGGTGCTGGCTGATTCCGGCGACAACCCGACCGGCGGCGGCGTCGGCGATCGCGCCGACGTGCTGGCCGAACTGCTGGCGCAGGGGGTGGCGGAGCAGCTGGGGTCGGCGCCGGTGATCGTCGCCGGCATCACCGACCTGCCGGCCACCGAACTCGCCTACGCGGCCGGGATCGGCGCGCCGGTGTCGCTGCTGGTCGGCGCGACGCTGGACCAGGCCGGCAGCCGTCCGGTGCTGGTGAACGGCCGGGTGGCGGCGCTGCATCCGGCGGGCCTGGACCATGAGTGCCAGGCGGTGATCGCGATCGGGCCGATCCGGCTGGTGCTGGCGTCGCACCGTCGGCCCTATCACGCCATCGACGATTTCGTCCTGCTCGGGCTCGATCCGGCGGCGGCGCGGCTGCTGGTGGTCAAGTCGGGCTACCTGTCGCCGGAGCTGGCGCCGCTCGCAGCGCCCTCGCTGATGGCGCTGTCTCCAGGGGTGGTGGACCAGCATGTCGAGCGGCTGCAGCGCCTGCGCACGACGCGGCCGACCTTTCCGTTCGACAGGGATTTCGCCTGGGCGCCGTCGCCGGTGCTGTCCGCCAGGGCCGCGCAATGGGCGAAGCCCGATTGATGAGCCTGGATGCCGGGCATGACGGCGCGCCGGTGCTGCGCGTCGAGCGGCTGCGGGTCGGTTTCGCTGCGGCGGGCAAGGCGCCGGTGCCGGTGGTCGAGGATATCGACCTGCTGCTGCGGCGCGGCCGCACCCTGGCGGTGGTGGGCGAATCCGGCTCCGGCAAGAGCGTCACCGGCCTGTCGGTGATGCGCCTGCTCGATGCCGCGTCGCTCGGCGGGCAGGTGCTGCTGCGCGCGCCCGACGGCGGCTGGTCCGACCTGCTGCGCCTGTCGCCGGCGGCGATGCGCGCGGTGCGCGGGGCGCGGATCGGCATGGTGTTCCAGGAGCCGATGACCGCGCTCAACCCGTCGCGACGGATCGGCGGCCAGATCGCGGAATCGCTGCGCCTGCATCGCGGCCTGGGACGGCGCGCCGCCGAGACGGCCGCGGTGGCGATGCTGGCGCGGGTCGGCATCACCGCCGCCGCCGAGCGCGCCCGCGCCTATCCGCACCAGCTCTCGGGCGGCATGCGCCAGCGGGTGCTGATCGCGATCGCGCTCTGCTGCCGGCCCGACGTGCTGATCGCCGACGAGCCGACCACGGCGCTGGACGTCACCACCCAGGCGCAGATCCTGGCGCTGCTGCGCGACCTGCAGGCCGAGTTCGGCATGGCGATCCTGCTGATCACCCACAACCTCGCGGTGGTGGCCGAATGCGCCGACGAGGTCGCGGTGCTCTATGCCGGCCGGGTGGTCGAGCAGGGCCCGGTGGCCGCCGTGCTGCATGCCGCGCGCCACCCCTACACGCTGGGGCTGCTGGACAGCCTGCCGGAACGGGCCGCGCCCGGCACGCCGCTGCCCACCATCGCCGGCGCGGTGCCGCCGCCGGGCCGGCGCCCCGCCGGCTGCGGCTTCGCGCCGCGCTGCGCCAGGGTCAGCCCTGCCTGCACGGTCGCGGTGCCGCCGCCGCTGCCGTGCCAGGCAGCGCCC
>CAZZZA010000274.1:0-1655 GCA_964658455.1 uncultured Lichenihabitans sp. | reverse complement strand
TGCGCAAGGCGCGATGGCGGCTGATGCCGTTCCTGATCCTGATGTATCTGCTGGCATTCCTGGACCGCACCAATCTCGGCGTCGCCAAGCAGGCGCTGGCCGCCGGCCCAGGCCTGTCGGAGGCGATGTTCGCGTTCGGGGCCGGCGTGTTCTTCGTCGGCTACGCGCTGTTCGAGGTGCCGAGCAACCTGATCCTGCACCGCGTCGGCGCGCGGGCCTGGCTCGGGCGGATCATGATCAGCTGGGGCATCGTCGCCGCCGCCACGATGTTCGTGGTGGGCGACAAGAGCTTCATCGCGCTGCGGCTGCTGCTCGGCCTGGCGGAGGCCGGCTTCTTTCCCGGCGTGATCCTGTATCTGACCTACTGGTTCCCTCCGGAACACCGCGCCCGGGTGCTGGGCCTGTTCTATTTCGGCTACCCGCTGGCGCTGACCATCGGCACCCCGGTCTCCGGTCTGCTGCTGGGGCTGGACGGGGTGGCCGGCCTGGCCGGCTGGCAATGGATGTTCCTGGTCGAGGGCCTGGCTGCCTCGCTGGTCGGGGTGGCGACCTTGTTCGTGCTGCCGGACCGGCCGGCCGATGTCGGCTGGCTGACGCAGGCCGAGAAGGCGGCGCTGGCCGCGGTGATGGCGCGCGAGACGGATTCGAAGCAGGCGGAAGGCGCCGCCACCTTCCTGCAGGCGCTGCGCGACGTGCGCCTGCTGCGCTTCGTCGCGATCTACTTCCTGATGCAGATCGGCAGCTACGGGGTGGTGTTCTACCTGCCGGACCAGGTGAGCGCGCTGCTCGGCATGAAGCTCGGCTTCGAGGTCAGCCTGGTGTCGGCGATCCCGTGGCTGTGCGCGATCCTGTTCACCGCAATCTGGCCGCCGCTCTCCTCGCGCCACAACCGGCCGCGCGCCTTCTTCGTGACCTGCGTGCTGATGCTGGCGGCGGGCATCCTGGTGTCCGCGCATGCGCCGCCGCTGCTGGCGATCGCGGCGCTGTGCGTCGCCGCCTCGGGCATCATCGCCTCGCAGGCGATCTTCTGGACCTTCCCCACCGACAGCTTCGCCGGCACCGCGGCCGCCGGCGGGCTGGCGGTGATCAACGCGATCGGCAATCTGGGCGGGTTCGTAGCCCCGAACCTGCGCTCCGGGGTCGACCGGCTGCTGCACAGCCACACCGCCGGGCTGCATGCGATCGCGATCTCGGCGCTGCTGTCGGCGCTGGTCGCGTTCAGCCTGCCGGCGCGCGGCAGGCGGGTGGTGGCGGCGGTGCTGCAACCGACAGGAAGGGAGGCCGGACATTGACGCTGCTGCCGGACGACGCGGGCGAAGCCAGCCTGATCGGACGCGTGTTCGATCCGGCGAGCGGCGGGCCCTGCCTGGTGCAGCTGCGCGGCAACCGGCTGGTGGATGTGACCAAGGCCGGGCCGACCCTCTCGGCGCTGCTCGACCATGACGACCCGGCCGCCGCCGCCGCTGCGATCGCCGACCGGCGCGGCTGGGACGTGCAGGCGGTGATGCGCGACAGCCTCGACCGTGCCGGCCCGGATCGCGGCCCATCGCTGCTGGCGCCCTGCGATCTGCAGGTGATCAAGGCGTGCGGCGTGACCTTTGCCGGCAGCATGATCGAGCGGGTGATCGAGGAGCGGGCCAAGGGCGACCCGGCGC
>CAZZZA010000273.1:0-1717 GCA_964658455.1 uncultured Lichenihabitans sp. | reverse complement strand
GCCGGCAGCATGATCGAGCGGGTGATCGAGGAGCGGGCCAAGGGCGACCCGGCGCAGGCGGCGGTGCTGCGGCGGCTGATCGGAGAGGCGATCGGCCCGACCCTGGCCACGGTGCGACCGGGATCGGCCGAGGCTCTGGCGGCGCGGGCGCTGCTGATCCGGGAGGGGCTGTGGTCGCAATATCTCGAGGTCGGCATCGGCGCCGACGCGGAGATCTTCACCAAGGCGCCGGTGCTGTCCACGGTCGGCGCCGGCGAGCCGATCGGCGTCCTATCGACCTCGTCCTGGAACAACCCGGAACCGGAAGTGGTGCTGGCGGTGGACTCGCTGGGCCGGATCAAGGGCGCGTCGCTCGGCAACGACGTCAACCTGCGCGACTACGAGGGACGCAGCGCGCTGCTGCTCGGCAAGGCCAAGGACAACAACGCCTCCTGCGCGATCGGGCCGTTCCTGCGGCTGCTCGATGACGGGTTCGGACTCGATGACGTCCGCGCTTTGAGCCTGGAGCTGACCGTCACCGGCGCCTCGGACGGGTTCGTGCTGCGCGGCACCAGTTCGATGCGCGAGATCAGCCGCGACCCGGAGGATCTGGTGCGCCAGGCGATCGGCGCGCATCACCGCTACCCGGACGGGCTGATGCTGTTCCTCGGCACCCTGTTCGCGCCGACGCAGGATCGCTCCGAGGCCGGCGGCGGGTTCACGCACCGGCTGGACGACACGGTCGAGATCGCCTGTTCGCAGCTGGGCCGGCTGGTCAACCGGGTGGCGCATGCCGAGCGCGCGCCGCCCTGGCGGTTCGGCATCGGCGCGCTGATGCGCAACCTGGCCGGGCGCGGCCTGCTGGGCGGCTGAGCGGCGGCGGCCGGTGGCGGCGACTTGCGCTGCGCGCGGAGTTCGCCACATTCGGTGCAATGGCCAACCCTGATATCGCCCTCGGCTCCGGCCTGACGGGCCAGCTCCTGATCGCGATGCCGTCGCTGACCGATCGGGACTTCGCCCAGACGGTGATCTTCCTGTGCGCGCATTCCGCCGATGACGGGGCGATGGGGCTGGTGGTCAACCGGCGCCTGCCGGAACCCGGCTTCGACGATCTGCTGACCAGGCTCGAGATCCTGCCGGCGCCGCCGCGCCGCCGCATCGCGCTCTGCTCCGGCGGGCCGATGGACAGCGCCCGCGGCTTCGTGCTGCACAGCAGCGACTGGAGCGGCGACGGCAGCCTGACGGTCGATGACGGCATCGTGCTCACCGCCAGCCTCGACGTGCTGCGCGAGATCGCCGACGGCAACGGGCCGCGCCAGGCGCTGCTGGCGCTGGGCCACGCCACCTGGGGACCAGGACAGCTCGAGTCGGAAATCCGGCGCAACGCCTGGCTTTCGGCGCCGGCGAACGAGGCGATTCTGTTCGGCGCCGACCACGAGCTGAAGTGGCGGCGCGCGCTGGCGGTGCTCGGCGTCGATCCGTCGCACCTGGTCGGACAGGCCGGTAACGCCTGAGCGACGCGAAGGTGAGCGCGCCGGCAGCGAACCGCCGCGCGCGCCGGACGCTGCCGCTCCAGGGAGCCGCTCGGCGGCTTCGAGACGATGGAGAGAACAGCGTGACCAGAACAGCGACGACCCGGCTCTGCGCGGCGGCCCTGATGGGCGCGGTCATCGGCCCGTGCGTGGTCCCGGCGGTGGCGCAGACCACCGGCGGCATGTCCGGCAGCAGCATGTCGGGC
>CAZZZA010000272.1:0-1760 GCA_964658455.1 uncultured Lichenihabitans sp. | reverse complement strand
CCCCATGAAGCTGTTCCCCATCGGACCCGAACGAGGCCTTACCGGACTGGCTTAGCGTGCGCCGGCGCCAGGCGACAAGCGTGCTTTGTACGAACAGGCTGTCACCGCGCCGGCCAGGTCGGCTAGAACGGCGGCGATGAACATGCTCTCGCCGGCCTCGCTGGGTGCTACTCCCCTGCTGCTGGTGCCGCTGCTGATCGCCGCCCTCAGCGCGATCGCGGCGCTGCAGTTGCGCAGCCGCGCCATGCGGCTGCTCGCGGCCGCGTCCCTGGTCACCGGGCTGAGCCTGCCCTGGCTGGCCTATGCCAGCGCGCCGTCCATGCGCATGGCGGCGATCGCCGCCACCCTGCTCGCCTTCAGCCTGTATTGCACCGCGATCGCCCATCTGGTCGGGCACCGGGTCCGGCTGCGCTGGATCGCCGTCGCGCCGCTGCTCTGGCTCGGCTTCTGCTTCGCCTATGCGCTGCTCTCCGGCACCGCGGCCACCGCGCCGGCCGCCATGATGGTGGATGCGGTGTTCGCCTCGCTGATCGACGATCTGCTGGCGCTGCTGTGCCTGGCGGCGATGCTGCAGGTCCGCGACCGGTCGCTATCACACCATTGCATGATCGCGCTGACGGCGATGCACCCGCTGATCACCTGCCTCTGCGTGATCGGCATGGTCTGGCCGCCCACCCAAGGTGCCGCCGCGCTGGCCGAGAAGGCGCTGATGCTGGCGATGTTCTCGCGCACCATCCTGCTGCCCGGCCTCGCCATGATCACCGCGCTCGACATGGAGACCAGGCGCGAGCGCCGCCTGGCGCTGCGCGACGAGCTGAGCCGGCTGCTCAACCGGCGCGGCTTCTGGCGCCAGGCCGAGGCGATGCCGGACCGCACGCTGCTGCTGTTCGACATCGACCATTTCAAGCGCATCAACGACACGCGCGGCCATGCCGCAGGCGATGCGGTGATCCGCCGTTTCGCGCAGATCATGCGGCACATACTGGGAAGCGAGGCGGTGCTCGGCCGGGTCGGCGGCGAGGAGTTCGCGGCCGCGCTGTCCGGCCAGGACCGGCTGGAGATCCGCACCCGCGCCGAACAGGTCCGCACCGCCTTCGCCGATTCCGAGCGCGCGCTCGGCGGCGACACCACGGTGAGCATCGCCATCGCCATCGCCGGCGGCGCCGGCAGCCTCAGCGACCAGATGGCGCAGGCCGATCGCGCGCTCTACCGCGCCAAGCGGCAGGGCCGGAACCGGGTGGTGATGGACGACGTGCCCGCGCGGCTCGAGGCCGGGCGCGCCCCGCCCGGCGGCTAGAGCGCCGCGCGCACGCTCTCCACCACGTAGCCGACCTCGTCGTCGGTGAGTTCCGGCTGGATCGGCAGCGCCAGGATCCGTGTCGCCAGATCCTCCGAGACCGGCAGCGTGCTGCCATCGTGATGCGGCCGGTAGGCGGGCTGCAGATGCAGCGGCCGCGGGTAGTAGATCGCGGTCGGCACGCCGCGCGCCCGCAGCCCGGCGGCCAGCGCGTCGCGTCGCCCGGCATCGGCGAGCAGCACCGCATAGACCGCCCAGGCGCTGGTGCTGCCCGGCACCCGCGCCGGCACCTCGAGCAGCCCGGACAGGCCGCGATCATAGGCGTCGGCGATCCGCGCCCGACGCGCCAGCTCGTCCTCGAACACGTCCAGCTTGGCCAGCAGGATCGCCGCCTGCAGCGTGTCGAGCCGGCCGTTCATGCCGGTGCGCAGCACCTCGTAGCGGGTCTCGCCCTCGCCGTGCG
>CAZZZA010000271.1:0-1768 GCA_964658455.1 uncultured Lichenihabitans sp. | reverse complement strand
CCATCGCCAGGACCGCCCTCGACGCCCTCGGCATCGCTACAGAGGGCGAGCGCGGGATCGGCGCCGGCCGTCCCTGATGGCCCGGGCCTGATCGCCCTGGTGCGCAAGCGCGCCGATCAGCTCCTGGTCGAGCGCGGCCTGGTCGAGAGCCGCACCCGCGCCCAGGCGCTGATCCTGGCCGGGCTGGTATTCAGTGGCGAGCGCCGGGTGGCCAAGGCCGGCGAGGCGCTCGCAGAGGACGTGCCGCTGGCGCTGCGCGGCCAGTCGCACCCCTGGGTGTCGCGCGGCGGGCTCAAGCTGGCGCACGGTCTGGCGCATTTCGGCTACGCGGCGGCCGGGCGCACCTGCCTGGATATCGGCGCCTCGACCGGCGGCTTCACCGACGTGCTGCTCGATGCCGGGGCCGCGCGCGTGCATGCGGTCGATGTCGGCCATGGCCAGCTCGCCTGGAAGCTGCGCAGCGACGCCAGGGTGGTGGTGCACGAGAAGGTCAACGCCCGCACGCTCGGGGTGCAGCAGGTGCCGGACCCGATCGACGCGCTGGTCTGCGACGCCAGCTTCATCGGTCTGCGCACCGTGCTGCCGGCTGCGATCGGGCTATGCCGTCCCGGCGCCTGGGCGATCGCGCTGATCAAGCCGCAATTCGAGGCCGGTCGCGACGCGGTCGGCGCCAAAGGGGTGGTGCGCGACCCGTCTGTGCACCAGCAGGTCTGCGACACGATCCGCGACTGGTGGTCCGGGCTGCCGGGCTGGCAGGTGGACGGGATCGAGCCGAGCCCGATCACCGGCCCGGAGGGCAACGTGGAATTCCTGATCGGCGCCCGCTACGCGCCCTGAACCGGCCCGCTCAGACGTGCCCGACCTGCTGCAGATCGTGGTGCGAAACCTCGGCCAGCAGCTCCCAGACCCGGGCCGGCTCCAGCGTCACGTCCTCGTCGTTCAGAAGATGGTCGAGTTCATCCAGCTTCGCGTTATACTCCAGGTCGTCCATGCTGATCTCCCTTACGCGACGGCGGATGATGCGGCCCGCATTGTGGCACATCTGTGACACACCACGGGTTACAAAACGCCTAACGCAACACGAATTGCGGAGTTCGCTCCGCCGTTTCCATCCGGACCTGACCCATGTCATCGCCCTCCCACGACGCGCACGATCTCTCCGACGCCGAACGCGCGCGGATCCTGGCCAAGGCGGCGTTGTTCGCGCCGCCGGCGGCGGTGCTGCCGGACGGCAGGCGCGAGATCGTCGGGCTGTCGCGCGAGGCGCTGACCGAGGCGCTGGTGGCGATCGGCGAGCGGCCGTTCCGCACCAAGCAGATCTGGCACTGGGTCTACCACCAGGGCGTGACCGATTTCGCGTCGATGAGCACGATCGCCAGGCCGTTGCAGGAGAAGCTCGCCGAGCGCTTCGTGATCGGCCGGCCGGAGGCGGCGGTGGTGCAGACCGCCGCCGACGAGACCCGCAAGTTCCTGTTCCGCTTCCGCGACGGGCAGGAGGCGGAGACGGTCTACATCCCCGACCGCCACGAGGATCGCGGCGCGGTCTGCATCTCCAGCCAGGTCGGCTGCACCCTGTCCTGCCGGTTCTGCCATACCGGCACCCAGAAGCTGGCGCGCAACCTGGGGGCGGCGGAAATCGTCGGGCAGTTCATGGCGGCGCGCGACAGCTACGGCGAATGGCCGAGCCCGCACGGCGACACGCCGCGGCTGCTCTCGACCATCGTGCTGATGGGCATGGGCGAGCCGCTCTACAATTACGAGAACGTCG
>CAZZZA010000270.1:0-1870 GCA_964658455.1 uncultured Lichenihabitans sp. | reverse complement strand
TTCGCAATGAGGAGGTCAGGGGTTCGATTCCCCTCAGCTCCACCACGCCGTGCAGCGTCGCCAATGCCGGGAGGGTGGGGTCTTGGCCTTGTCGGCGCCACGCACGCGCATGAGCGCCGCGCTCAAACTCGGATGGTGCAGTCTCGCGGTCAGCCTGCTGGTGCTGGCGATGAAGGCCGGCGCCTACCTGGCGACCGGCAGCGTCGCGCTCTATTCCGACGCGCTCGAGACCGTCATCAACGTCGTCGCCGCGATCGGCGCGGTCACCGCGCTGTGGTTCAGCGAACTGCCGCCCGACGCCAACCATCCGTATGGCCACCACAAGGCGGAGTATCTCAGCGCCGTGGTCGAGGGCGCGCTGGTGCTGGCCACCTCGGCGGCGATCCTGCACGAGGCCTGGCGCGGCTGGCAGACGCCGCACCGGCCCGACACCCCCTTCGTCGGCATCGGCCTCAACGCCGCCGCCGGCGCCATCAACCTTTGCTGGGCGCTGGTGCTTCTGCGATCGGGGCGGCACTGGAAGTCGCCGGCGCTGATCGCCGGCGGCCGGCACATCATGGTCGATGTCTGGACCACCGGCGCGGTGCTGGGCGGTTTTGCGCTGGTGCCGCTCACCGGCTGGCTGCGGCTCGATCCGCTGATCGCCGGCCTGGTCGCGGTCAACATCCTGGCGGCGGGCTACCGCATGCTGCGCGAATCGGTCGGCGGGCTGATGGACGAGGTCGCCGACCCGACCCTGCTCGACACGTTGCGACGGCTCATCTCGGAGAACGCCCAGGGCGCGATCGAGGCGCACGACGTGCGTACCCGCACCGCCGGCAGCGTCTCGTTCGTCGAGTTCCATCTGGTGGTGCCGGGGCAGATGACGGTGCAGGCGTCGCACGAGATCTGCGACCGGATCGAGCAGGCGCTGCGCGACCGGCTGGGCGAATGCGTGATCAGCATCCATGTCGAGCCGGATCCCAAGGCCAAGCTGGTGGGGGTGCCGGTGCTCTGAAACCGGCATTTCCGCCGAGTCGCGTCTCGGCGCTTCTGCTTCCAATGGGTTCCGGGCTATGTTTCGAGCGGTTCGCGAAGAAAGGCTGGAGCCGCGCCCATGCACCTCGCCCTCTCGGAGCGGTTCGCCTCGCCCCACCTTCAGGCGCTGATCCGCCGCCGCATCGCCGAGCTGGGCGGGATCGCGCTCGCCCTGATCGCGATCGCGATGCTGGTGGCGCTCGTCAGCTACAATCCGCACGATTCCTCGCCGGACACCTCGACCGGCGATCCGGCGCGCAACCTGGCCGGCCCGGTCGGCGCCACCTTCGCCGACCTGGCGCTGCAGTATCTCGGCGTGGCCGGCTGGCTGCCGGTGCTGGTGATGCTGGCCTGGGCCTGGCGGATCGCGTCGGGCGGCGGTCTGGGCAACAAGACGCTGCGGCTGGTGGCGCTGGTCTGCGCGCTGCCGGTGCTGGCCTCGGTGCTGGCCGGCATTCCGCTGCTGATCCATCCCGATCTCGGCGGCCGGCTGTCGGGGCTGCCGGCTTGGTCGCCGGCCATGATGCCAGGCGGCTCGGTGGGGCTGATGCTGGCGCAGGCGGCGATCTCTGCCGGACAGGCGGCGATGGGCGCGGTCGGCGGCATCGCGGTCTGGCTGCTGGCGCTGACGCTGGCGCTGCTGCTGATCCCGCTCTGCCTGGGTCTGTCGGCGCGCGAATGGCGCGCGGTCTGGCAGGGCGCGCGCCGGACCGCTTGCTACCCGCTGGCCCGCTCGCGCCGCGGCAGGCGCGCGGCGCGGGGATCCGGCGGCCGGGCGCGCGCCACAGGTATGGCCGAGGACGAGGAGGATTTCGATCACGTGCTGCCCGGCGAATCGCCGTTCGCGGCGTCG
>CAZZZA010000269.1:0-1879 GCA_964658455.1 uncultured Lichenihabitans sp. | reverse complement strand
ATCACACCCGGGCGGCCCGCGAGCACCTGCGGGGTCTGGCCGCCGATCTGGGCCACCGTCTGGTCGGCGGCCTCTGCCTGCTCGGCGCCGGCCAGCAGGGTCGGGGTGATCAGGATGCCGCCATTGGCGGTGGCCGCGGTGCCGCGCACGATCGACAGCGGCGGCACCGCGACGCCGTGCCCGAACGCCACCGTCATCACCGCCGACAGGCCCCAGTTGCTCATGCGCGGCAGCAGCGGCCGCGCCGCTTCCGGCAGCTCGACCGGCACCCGGTCGAAGAAGCCCATCTTGCGCAGCCAGTCCTGCTGGCGCTTGGCGCCGGCATCGAGCGCCATGTGCGCGGCGGCCGGGTTGGACGACAGCGCCAGCGCCTCCGGCATCGCCAGCCAGGGCGCGAAATGGTCGGTCTTCATGTCGGAGATGGTGAAGCGCCCGACATGGATCGGCGTGGTGGAGAACCGGTCCCAGACATGGGCGATGCCGTCCTCGAGCACCATCGCCGCGGTCTGCAGCTTGAAGGTGGAGCCGGGTTCGTACATGCCGGTGACGGCGCGGTTGAACCGCTCGTCGTCGCTGGCCTTGTTGTAGAGATTGCTGTCGTAGTCGGGCAGGCTGACCATCGAGATGATCTCGCCGCTGCGCACGTCCATCACGATCGCGCACGCGCCGATCGCCTGGAAATGCTGGCGCGCCGCCTCCAGCTCCTCGCGCACCACGCCCTGCACCCGCACGTCGAGCGACAGCCGCAGCGGCGTCCGGTCGCTGCTCAGGCGCTTGTCGAAGAACCGCTCGACGCCGCCGACGCCGTGATCGTCGACATCGACCGCGCCCATGATCTGCGCGGCGGTGCGGCCGAGCGGATAGTGCCGCTTCTCGCCCGGCTCGAAATAGATCCCGGGGATGCCGAGATCGTTGATCGCCAGCTCCTTGTCCGGCGGAATGTCGCGGGCGAGATAGACGAACTGCTTCTTCGAGGAGAGCCGCTGCGTGATGTCGGCGACATCGAGGTTCGGCAGGATCTTCTTCAGCTTCGCCGCCGCGTCGGCCGGATCGATCAGCTCCATCGGGTTGGCGAACACCGCCGCCATCGGCAGCGAGATCGCCAGGATCTGGCCGTTGCGGTCGGTGATGCTGGCGCGATGCACCGGCAGGCCGACATCGTCGGCGAACAGGCCGTTCGGATCGGTCTTGATGCTCGGGATCTTCGGCACCAGCGGCGCGATCTGCCGTTTCGCCGGCGCCATCGGCAGCAGCACCGTGGCCATCGCCAGCTTCAGCGACACCGCGCCGAACAGCACCGCGAAGCCCGCCGCGGAGGCGAGCAGGCGGACCCGCATCTTCTCCAGCGCCGCGCGCTGCGCCAGGTCGCGCCCGGTCACGCTGACCACGGTCTCGCCGGTCATCAGACGGTCGGCGTCGATGCGGTCGTCCCGCATCGGCTCAGTCGCCGCCGGCGACGGGCACGGGCGCCGGGAGCGACGCCGTGCGACCCGAGCCGAGCGAGGAACCGATCGCGCCGCCGGCGGCGGGCACGCCGTAGCCGATCGCGCGCGGCTGCGACCAGGCCGCCGCCACGCTGGCATGGGCCGGGCGCCAGGCGGCGACCGGGATGATCGGCGCGGAACGGTAGGCGGCGGCGAGGCGCGACACCGCCGGTGCGGTGGCGGGACGCGCGAGGCCGGCGCTGGCCAGCCGCACCGGGGCTGTGACCGGGGCGTTGCGGGTCGCCGCGCGCGCCAGCGCACGGTGCAGCGCCGCCTGCGGCACCACGTCCTGGCCGGGCCGCTGCGCGCCGCCGCCATCCTGGGCGTCCGGCGCCGCGTCGGCGAACTGGCGGTCCTGGGCCGGTGCCGGCGCCGCCGGGGTCGCGGCCCGGGGC
>CAZZZA010000268.1:0-1915 GCA_964658455.1 uncultured Lichenihabitans sp. | reverse complement strand
GCCGCCGCCGCAGCCGCCGCCATGAACGGCCGGCCGGCAGAGATGGACCGGAACCGCGACCGGGGCGATCGGTTCTGATCCCATGACAGTGCTCGTTCCCCCGTCCGCCCTGCCGCCGCCCTCCAGGGCCGCTTTCTTGCTCGATTTCGACGGCACGCTGGTCGATATCGCGCCGACCCCGGAAGCGGTGGTGGTCGCTCCCGGCCTGCCCGCCACGCTGCTGGCGCTGCGCCGCCTGTGCGGCGAGGCGTTCGGCGTGGTCAGCGGCCGGCCGATCGAGCAGATCGACCATTTCCTGCCCGGCGTGCCGTTCGCGATCGCCGGCGAGCACGGCATCGCCATCAGGCACCGCCCGGACGCGCCGGTGGAGCGCGCGACCCTGCCGGCGCTGCCGCCGGACTGGCTGGAACGCGCCGAGCGGATCGCCGCCGCCCATCCCGGCGTGCGGGTGGAGCGCAAGAAGGCCGGGTTCGTGCTGCATTTCCGCGCCGTTCCGGAGGCGGGCGACGCGGTCAGGGCCGAGGCGGAGGCATTGCTGGCCGGCGGTGCGCCGGGCCGGTTCCACATCCAGCCGGCCAAGATGGCCTGGGAAATCAAGCCGGACGGCGTGGACAAGGAGAGCGCGGTGCGGGCGCTGATGCGGACCGCGCCGTTCGCCGGCCGGCTGCCGGTGTTCGTCGGCGACGACGCCACCGACGAGGACGGCATACGCGGCGCGCGGGCGCTGGGTGGCGTGGGCTTCAGGATCCCGGACGATTTCCCCGATCCCGACGCGTTCCGCGCCTGGTTGTCCGGCCTGGCAGCGACCGCGCCCGGAGCCGATGCGTGGGCCGGCTAGTCGTCGTCTCCAACCGGGTGCCGTCGCCGCGTGAGGTGACGCAGGCGGCGGGCGGGCTGACGGTCGGCCTCGCCGATGCGATCAAGGGCCAGCCGACGCTGTGGTTCGGCTGGTCCGGGGTCACCCAGGGCAAGGAGGGCGAGGATCCGACGCCGGGCATCACCCGCCAGGGCACGGTGACGTTCGCGACCATCGACCTGACCGCGCGCCAGCACAAAGGCTTCTACCAGGGTTTCTCGAACGCGATCCTGTGGCCGGTCTGCCATTACCGGGTCGGGCTGATGCAGTACAGCCGCGACGAACTCGAGATCTATCTCGAGGTGAACGTGCTGTTCGCGCGGCTGCTGGCGCCCTTGCTGGAACCGGGCGACACGGTCTGGGTGCAGGACTACCACCTGTTTCCGCTGGGTGCCGCGCTGCGCCGCGCCGGCGTCGATGCCAGGATCGGCTTCTTCCTGCACATCCCGTTCCCGCCGGAGCAGCTGTTCCGCGCCTTGCCCGGCGCCGATCTGTTGCTGACCGATCTGGCCGATTACGACCTGGTGGGGGTGCAGACCGAGCAGGATGCCGAGAACCTGCGCGGCGCGCTCGACAAGACCGGCGTCACCGCCAGGGTCGGCGCCTATCCGATCGGCATCGATCCGGGGACGTTCGCCAGGCAGGCGGTGCGCGGCGAGACATCGAAGGAGATGGGCCGGCTGACCCAGGCGCTGAACGGCAGGGCGCTGATCCTGGGCGTGGACCGGCTCGACTACTCCAAGGGCATCCCGGAGCGCTTCCGCGGCTTCGAACGGCTGCTGGCGCGGTTTCCGGCGCACCGCAACAAGGTGAGCTTCCTGCAGGTGGCGCCGGTGTCGCGCGGCGACGTGGCAGAGTATCGCAGCCTGCGTCGGCAGCTCGACGAGCTGGCCGGACGCATCAATGGCGACTGGGCGGAGATCGACTGGATCCCGTTGCGCTACATCACCCGGCCGATGCCGCGCAAGGTGCTGGCCGGCGTGCATCGCCGCGCCACGGTCGGCCTGGTCACGCCGCTGCGCGACGGCATGAACCTGGTCGCCAAGGAGTATGTCGCGG
>CAZZZA010000267.1:0-1933 GCA_964658455.1 uncultured Lichenihabitans sp. | reverse complement strand
CTGGCGCCGCTGCTGGTGCTGTGGTTCGGCTTCGGCATCGCGTCCAAGGTGGTGATGGCGGTGCTGGTGATCTTCTTTCCGGTCGCCGCCTCGCTCGCCGACGGGCTGGCACGCACCGAGACCGGGTGGCTGGAGCTGGCGCGCACCATGGGCGCCAGCAAGGCCAGCCTGCTGCTGCATGTCCGGTTGCCGGCGGCCCTGCCGGCTTTCGCCTCCGGGCTCAGGGTGGCGACCGCGGTGGCACCGATCGGCGCGGTGATCGGCGAATGGGTCGGCGCCGCGTCGGGCCTCGGCTACGTGATGCTCAACGCCAATGCGCGCATCCAGACCGACCTGATGTTCGCGGCGCTGGCGGTGCTGGCGACGATGACGGTGCTGCTCTGGACCCTGGTCGACCGGCTGTTGCGCCGGCTGCTGTTCTGGGTGCCGGACGAGCGGGCGGGTCGCTACGGCGCGTGATTCGGATCGCAGTCCGGCGCCGGCAGGCCCAGATAGACCAGGCGCTTGAACTCGGCGCGGCCGCGGGTGACGCTGTCCAGGATCAGGCCGCACATCAGGCTGAGGCAGGCGATCAGCACGAAGCCCAGCGCCAGCACCGCGGTCGGCAGGCGCGGCACCTGCGCGGTGCGCAGGAACTCGACCACCACCGGGACGCCCAGCGCCAGCCCGGCCACCAGCATCGCCAGCCCGATCGAGGAGAAGAACGCCAGCGGCCGCTCCTGCTTGAGCAGCACGACGATGGTGCGCAGGATGCGGAACCCGTCGCGATAGGTCCGCAGCTTGGAGGCCGAGCCCTCGGCGCGCTCGATATAGCGCGTCGGCACCTCGGCGACCGGCATCCGCAGCTCGAGCGCATGCACCGTCAGTTCGGTCTCGGTCTCGAACCCGGCCGACAGCGCCGGGAAGGATTTGACGAAGCGGCGCGAGAACACCCGGTATCCCGACAGCATGTCGGAGAGGCGCTTGCCGAAGATGGTCGCCACCAGGCCGGTGAGCACGCGGTTGCCCAGCACGTGGCCGCGACGGTAGGCGGCGGTGCGGTCGGTAACGCGCGACGCGTTGACCATGTCGAGGCCGTCCTCGCGCAGCCGCGCGATCAGCCTGGGCGCCGCCTCTGCCTCGTAGGTGCCGTCGCCATCGACCAGCACGTAGAGATCGGCGTCGATGTCGGCGAACATGCGCCGCAGCACATGGCCCTTGCCCTGGAGCGTCTCGAGCCGCACCACCGCGCCGGCGGCACGCGCCACCGCGCGGGTGTCGTCGGTCGAGTTGTTGTCATAGACGTAGATGGTGGCGTCGGGCAGCGCCTCGCGGAAATCACGCACCACCCGCCCGATCGCCACCGCCTCGTTGAAGCACGGGATCAGGACCGCGACGCTCAAGAGAAGAACTGCGGCGCGGTATGGGTGATCAGGCCGACATAGACCGCGTGCAGGAACGGCGTCAGCAGGTACTGGATCACCAGCAGCACCACCAGCGGGCTCAGATCGACATTGCCGAAATGCGGCAGGATGCGGCGCACCGGCGCCAGCACCGGTTCGGTGGCGCGGTAGAGGAACTCGCCGACGCCGCGGACGAAGCGGTTGCGGCTGTCGACCACGTTGAAGGCGTAGAGCAGGCTGAACACGCAGGACGCCAGCAGCACGTAGACATAGAGCTGGATGACCAGGAACAGCAGGGAGAATAGGGCCGTGATCACGGCTTTGTCCTTGTAACGATTCGGCGCGCACGCTAGCGACGCGGCCCCGGTGGCGCAACATGCCGGCCCCTTGACCGGCCCCGGTATGGCCCCCGGACCGCCCCTTGACTTGGGGGTCGCCTCGTCTATTTTCCGCCCCCTGCACGGCGGGGCTGTAGCTCAGTTGGTAGAGCGCCTCGTTCGCAATGAGGAGGTCAGGGGTTCGATTCCCCTCAGCTCCACCACGCCGTGCAG
>CAZZZA010000266.1:0-1946 GCA_964658455.1 uncultured Lichenihabitans sp. | reverse complement strand
GCCTCGGCAGCGCGCAGGCGCTCCGGCAGGCTGTTGGCGGCGGCATCGAGGGCGGCCTGCTCGGCGGCCAGCCGCGCCATCTCGGCCTCGCCATCCTGCCTGCGGGCGGTCGCGGCCTCGAGGTCGGCTTCGGCCTGGGCGAGCCGCTGTTCCGCCTGTTCGACCGCCCGGGCGGCGCGCGCGCTATCCTGCGCCGCGTTCTCCGCCTCGATCCGGCGACGCTCCAGCAGGGTGCGGGCGAGCGCCTCGGCGTCGCGCGGGCCCGGCACCGCCGCCAGCGCGGACCGCTCCGTCTCCCGCCGTGCCGCCAGCGCCCGCGCCGCGCCCTCGCGTTGCGCGATCGCCGCCCGCACCCCGAGGCCGGCCGCCTCCACCGCCTGTCTGGCGCGCGCATGCAGCAGCGCCAGCAGCTCGGTCTCGGACTGGCGCAGCTGCGCGGCGACGCTGCGATAGCGCCCGGCCTGCGCGGCCTGGCCGGTCAGCGCCCGCGCCCGCTCGTCGAGCTGCATCCGCAGATCCTCGGCGCGGGCCAGGTTGGCCTCGGTGGCGCGCAGCTTCAGCTCGGCCTCGTGACGCCGTGCGTGCAGGCCGGTGATGCCGGCCGCCTCCTCCAGCACCGAACGGCGTTCCTCCGGCCGCGCATCGACGATCGCCGCCACCCGTCCCTGGCTGACCATCGCCGAGGCGCGCGCGCCGGTGGCGAGATCGGCGAACAGCGTCTGCACGTCGCGGGCGCGCGCCTCGCGTCCGTTGATGCGGTAGGAACTGCCGGCGCCGCGCTCGATCCGCCGGGTGATCTGCAGGTCGGCCTGGTCGTGCAGCGGCGGCAGCGCCAGCCCCGCCGCATCCTCCAGGGTGACGACCACCTCGGCCAGGGAGCGCGCCGGACGGCCGGCGGTGCCGGCGAAGATCAGATCGTCCATTTCGGCACCGCGCAGCGCGCGCGCCGAGACCTCGCCCATGGTCCAGCGCAGCGCCTCGATCACATTGGACTTGCCGCAGCCGTTCGGCCCGACGATGCCGGTCAGGCCGGGCAGGATCTCCACCGAGACCGGTTCGGCGAAGCTCTTGAAGCCGGCGATCCGGAGCCTGGAAAAGGTGGCGGGCATGGGTCCGATGCAGTCTGCGCCGGCCGGCGAGGGCCGCTAGCCGCCGGCGTCGGCGACCTTCCTGGCGAAGCTGTCGTAATCCATCTCGCCGGAGAACAGCGTGCTGCCGAAAATGAACGAGGGCGTGCTGTCGATGCCGTAGCGCTTCTGCGCCGCGTCCTGCTTGGCGATCAGGGCCTGGCGCAGCGCCTGGTCGTCGGTGGCGCGGTGGAACGCGTCGGCCGACAGCCCGGCCAGCGCCGCCATCTTCGCCAGCTCGGCCATCGAATCGACGCCCTGCGCGAACGCCCAATGGTCCTGGCTGGCGAGCAGGCTCTCGACGAACGGCGCGTAGCGCTCGTCGGGCAGCGCGCGCGCCACCATCGCCGCGGTCAGCGCCACCTGGTCGAGCGGGAAATCCTGGAACACGTAGCGGATCCTGCCGGTATCGATCAGCTTCTCCTTCACCGCCGGGAACACCGTCTGCGAGAAGCGCGCGCAATGGGTGCAGGTGAGCGAGAACCATTCCTGCACCACCAGCTTCGCGGTGGGGCTGCCGAGTGCCCGCTCAGACATCAGGCGGGGATCGACGCCAGCGGCCGGCGGCGCGTCCGCGGCGCGGGCGCGTCCGGCGAACAGCAGGGTCGGGGCGCCGGCGATCAGCAGGCTACGTCTGGTCACACGCATGGTCGGGGCCAAGCTCCGGTGGGGATCACGGGGTGGAAAAGAGCACGGCAAAGACGGTTTGCGTCAAGCGCGCCAGGCCAGGGCTCCCCGGCCGTGCGCCGCCGCCGCGAGCCGCTCACCCGGCGGCGCGGGCGCGGATCCTGGCGCCGAGCCGCGCCAGCGCATCGTGCA
>CAZZZA010000265.1:0-1946 GCA_964658455.1 uncultured Lichenihabitans sp. | reverse complement strand
CAGTTCTGCGACGGCGGCGAGTTCGGCTTCGGCGCCGAGATCGGCATCGCCACCGGCCGCGTGCATGCGCGCGGCCCGGTCGGGCTCGAGCAGCTCACGAGCTTTCGCTACGAGGTGATCGGGACCGGCCAGACCCGTCCTTGAGCGCCGACATGACGCCCATTCCGGTCAGGGGCGACCGGCGCCGGGTCAGGGTCGGGCTGCTGGGCGGCTCGTTCAACCCGGCCCATGCCGGGCATCGCCAGGTGGCGGAGCTGGCGCGCACCCGGCTGGGGCTGGACCAGGTCTGGCTGCTGGTCTCGCCGGGCAACCCGCTCAAGCCGCGCGCCGGCATGGCGCCGCTCGCCGCCCGGCTGGCGAGCGCGCGCGCGATCGCCGACGGCCGGCGCGTCATCGCCACCGACATCGAGCAGGCGCTGGGCACCCGCTACACGATCGACACGCTGCGCCGCCTGAAGCGGTTGTTCCCGAACGTGCGCTTCGTCTGGCTGATGGGCGCCGACGGGCTCGACGGGCTTGCCGGCTGGCGCGGCTGGCGCGACATCGCCCGTCTGGTGCCGATCCTGGTGCTGCCCCGGCCGCCCTACAACCACCGCGCGCTCGGCGGGAGGGCGGCGCACACCCTGGCCGCGTCGCGTCGTCCCGCCCGCGAGGCCAGCGCGCTGGCGCTGCGGCCGGCGCCGGCCTGGTGCTTCCTGCCGACGATCCAGACCGACATTTCCGCCACCGCATTGCGGCTGGCCGCACACGGCACTTGGCCGCAGAGCCCGACCGGCCGATAAAGCGGCTTATCCGGCGGCAAGCGGTGGACCAGGGTGGTCGCCGCGCCGCGCCGGACGGGAGACGGACCATCGCCAGGAAGCCCGCCGCAAGCACGGCCGAGACCGACGCCGCGCACACCAAGGCGCCGAAGCCGGCGCGTCCGGCCGTGCCGAAGCAGCCGAGAGACCCGGCCACGCCTGGCAAGAAGGCCGCCGCCGCCGGACCGCGCGCCGCGCGCAAGACCGCCCGCGCGCCACTCGAGCCGTCGATGCTGGAGCGCTACGTGACGATCATCACCTCCAGCCTGGAAGACGACAAGGCCGAGAACGTGACGGTGCTGGACCTGACCGGCCGCACCTCGTTCGCGGACCGCATGATCATTGCCACCGGGCTCGCCGACCGCCAGATCAGCGCCATGGCGGCGCATCTGGAGACCAAGCTGGAAGCGGAAGGGGTCAAGCGGATCCGGATCGAGGGCGCCGGCGGCTCCGACTGGGTGCTGATGGATGCCGGCGACATCGTCGTGCACCTGTTCAAGCCCGAAGCCCGCGCGATGTATGCGCTCGAGCGCATGTGGGGCACCGATCTCGACGAGCCGGCGGCGTCGGCGGCGCCGGTCGAGGAATTCTGAGCCCAGGATGCGGCTGATCGCGGTCGGCCGGATCAGGCCCGGGCCGGAACGTGCGCTTCTGGACCGCTACCGCGAGCGTCTCAACCCGAAGCTCGAACTGGTCGAGGTCGCGGAGGCGCGCGGCTCGGCGGCCGAGATCAAGCGGCGCGAGGCGGCGTCGCTGCTGGCGGCGCTGCCGCCGAACGCGTTCCTGGTGGCGCTCGACGAGGGCGGCGAGCAGCCGAGCAGCGCCAGGCTGGCGACGCGGCTGGAGGCCTGGCTCGGCTGCGGCCGGCCGCTCTGCTTCATGATCGGCGGCGCGGAGGGACTGGATGGCAGCGTGCTGGCGCGGGCCGATGCCGGCCTGTCGCTCGGATGCCTGACCTGGCCGCATATGCTGGTGCGCGGGCTGCTTGCCGAGCAGCTCTACCGGGCGCGGGCGATCGCGACCGGGCACCCCTACCATCGGGCGGGGCGGCCCTAGCGCCTCAGGCCGCCCGCTGCGATGCCGGCCTCAGTTCGGGTGGCCATCCCCCGGTCCGCGATGCTCGCCACCGCCGGGTGGGCCGCGATG
>CAZZZA010000264.1:0-1954 GCA_964658455.1 uncultured Lichenihabitans sp. | reverse complement strand
GAGACCTGCTTGATCACCTGCACCAGCTCGCGCTCGATCTGGCCGATCGCCACCTGGGCGGCTTCCTGGATGATGCGGTTGCGGTCGCGGAAATCCTTCTGCGCGGTCTGCACCCGCGCCTGCAGCGCCCGCACCTTGGCCTGCGCCTGCGCCTGCGCCAGCCCGCCCTTCACCTCGTCCTGGATCTGCTTCTCGGTGGCGCGCCAGCCGGCCTGCTCCTTCTGCGCGTCCTGCTGCAGCTTGTCGCGGCGCGCGCCGAGCACGCTCTCGACCTGCTGGCCGGCGGAGGAATCGCGCATCACGTCGGGCACGCTGATCACGCCGAGCACGGCCGCCGGCGGCGCGGTGCCCTTGGGCAGCTCGGCCAGCACCGGGATCGGCGGCAGCGGCAGCACCGGGGCGGCCTGCGGTGTCTGCGGACCCTGATCAGCACCATCGCCCGCGCCCTGCATCGCGTCGGGAACCTGCTGCGGCGCCGCCTGCGGCGGGGCCGCGATGCGGCGACGCGCAGCCGGCGCCGCGTCCGCGGCCGGCTGGCTGCTCTTGGGCACGAACCAGCCGCCCTGCTGCGCGTGGGCGGACTGGGCCAGGGCGATCGGAAGCTGAGCGAACAGGACGCCCGCGAACAGGAGGGCGCCGGTAGAACGAGACATCATCACCTCAGAATTGCGAGCCGAAGCCGAAGCGGAACACCTGCTGCTTGTCGCTGTTCTGCTTCACGACAGGGATGCCGAGATCGACGTTGATCAGGCCGAACGGACTTTTCCAGGAAACGCCGACGCCGGTGCCGACGCGCGGACGCAGGTTGTTGCCCTGGATCGACTGGTCGGCGCCGGCCGGGAACGCGGTGGTGAGCACGCGCGCGCCCGAGAGGCCGCCGACATCGACGAAATAGCGCCCGGACAGGCCGAGATCGGGACCGACCGGGAGCGGGAAGTTGAGCTGCGTGCTCTGGGTGTAGATGAAGCGGCCGCCGAGCGCGTCCTGCGCCGGATAGGCGTTGGTGGCCTTGGAATACGGACCGACGCCGCCATCGTAGAAGCCGCGCAGGTTGTCGCCGCCGAGATAGAAATTGTCGACGATGTCGCGGCGGCCGTTATCGTAGTCGACCAGGTAGCCGGTGCCGGCCTTGATCGAGATCGTCCAGTCGTGGTTGCCGGTCAGGTAGTCGAGCGGGATGTAGTAGGCGCCGTCGATCTTGCCGCGCACGTATTTCTCGTTGCCGCCGAGCCCGGCCAGGTCGCCGCCGATGGTGATGACGAAACCGGTATGCGGCGCCAGCCGGCTGTCGCGATGGTCGAAGGCGAGCGTGGTGCCGATCTGCGACAGCAGCGACGACCCGGCCTCGGACTGCACATAGAGGCTGGCGGCGCTGTAGACGTCGGACACCTTGCGGTGGGTCAGCGTGTAGTTCCAGGACTGCGAGAGATAGCGGTTGAAGGCGTAGCCGATCCGCGCGGTGCCGCCGAGCCGGGTCTCGTAGTAGTTCTGGATGCTCTGGCTGTTGCCGGTGCTCTGGATGTTGAACAGGTCGATGCCGGCGACCATGTTGCGGCCGAGGAAATACGGGTCGGTGACCGACAGGTCCACCTGGTTCTCGTACTGGGCGATGGTGCCGGTCAGGCTGGCGTCGATGCCGCTGCCGACCAGGTTGGACTGGCGGATGCCGGCATTGCCGAGCACGCCGGCATCGGTCGAGTAGCCACCGCCGAGCGTGATCTGGCCGGTCGGCTTCTCGGTGATGTTGGCGTTCACGTTGACGCGGTCGGGCGCCGAGCCGGGTGCCGTGTCCACGCTGACGGTATTGAAGAAGCCGAGGTCCTGCAGGCTCTGCTTGGCGCGGCGCTGCTCGGCCGGCGTGAACGGGTCGCCCTCGGCGAAGCCGAACTGGCGCCGGATCACCCGGTCCTGGGTGATGGTGTTGCCGTTGATGTCGATGCGGTCGACATAGACC
>CAZZZA010000263.1:0-1982 GCA_964658455.1 uncultured Lichenihabitans sp. | reverse complement strand
TCGCCACGCCGCGTCGGGTCAGGCTGGCGAACCGCTCCAGCGGCACCGGGCGGACCAGGTCGTTGGAGCCGGTCTGCCAAACGATCAGATCCGGCTTCGAGTCGACGACCTGGTCCAGCCGCGCATCCATCTCGATCGCGCATTCGCCGCCGATCCCCAGATTGGTGAGCGCGATGCCGCCGGGGAAATCGCCCAGCAGCGCGCGGCGCATCACCGCCGGATAGGTGGCGTCGGCGCCGCTGGCGCCTGACCCCTCGGTGGTCGAGGAGCCGAACGTGGTGACGCGCAGCAGGCGGCGATCGGCGCGGATGGCGCGGGTGACGGGCAGGATGCTCATGGGCCGGCGGGTCGCGTCGCCTGCCGGGCCTTCGCCCGCTGCTTGCGCCGGTCCAGGGTCAGCGCCACCAGATAGAGCGTGCCGAGCCCGATCACGTTGACCGCGATCTGCAGCGGCCAGCCGGTGCCGTAGGTGGTCATGACCAGCCGCCCGACCAGATCGAGCACGGTGCCGAGCGCGAACACCTCGAGCGAGTGCCGCCCGTATACCGCCAGCACCTGGCCGATCCTGCCGTTGGCGAGCACACGCGCCAGCCGGCTGCTCTGCACCAGGTAGAAGATCGCCAGCACGTCGATCAGCCGCAGCGGCGAGAGCGGCGTCTTCTGCGGCGGCTCGATCGGCAACGGCGAGAGGTCCGGCAGCCCCCATTGCGCCCACGGGAAGGACTGCACCGCGCTGAAGCCGAGATAGAGCCAGCACGCCGCCACCGCCCAGGATTTCCGCGCCATGTCGCCGCCGGTCTCGCGCGTCGCCATCGCGCTCCAGGCGCCGATGGTGAACAGGAACTGCCAGGCGAACGGGTCGAAATACCAGCCGTCCGGGTCGAGCCAGTTCGGCAGGTTGATCGCCGGGTCGAGGTTGATCAGGCCCCACAGCGCGCAGCTCAGCGCCAGCGAGACCCAGACATTGGCCTTCAGCGCCAGGTAGATCAGCGGGAACGCCAGCAGCAGCACCATGTAGAGCGGCAGGATGTTCAGGTTGCCGGGCTGGGCCTGCATCAGCACCACCCGCCACAGGCTGTTCAGGCCGTGCGCCAGTTCCGGCTCCAGGAAATCGACCGGGACGGTGTGGAAATGCCGCCACTCCTTGATCAGCACGATGGTGGTGAACAGCATCAGCATCTGGAACAGGTAGAGCTTCACCACCCGCCGTCCGAGCCGCTCCAGCCCGACGCGCCAGCCGGCGCGGGCGAACGCGCCGCCATAGGCCAGCATCGAGGCGAAGCCGGCGAGCAGCACGAAGATCTCCGCGGCGTCGGCAAAGCCGAGATTGCGGATCGTCAGCCGGTTGAGCAGGTTCTGCGGGATGTGGTCGGCGAACATCATCGTCAGCGCCACGCCGCGCAGCGCGTCGATACGGTGGTCGCGGCCGGAAGCCGGGCGGGCGGCGCCGTCGCTGGTCCGGCCCTCGCCCGGCGGCGCAGCCGGCCTGGACGGCGCGTCGATCATGTCCATGCCGCCCTCCGCGCCCGGTTTCCGCCCCTGACAGTATGGAGTGAACGACCGGGTTGCCAGAGGGGGTTACCGATAGTCACCCGGTTTGCCGGGTGCGCGCGGCTGGCCTATGCCCTGGGCCACAGCGCCAGGGAGACGTCAGCATGGCCGAGACCGACCGCGACACGCTGCTTTCGGGCGTCAAGGCGGCGCTGCGGGCGGTGCCCGACCCGCGCGACGACGCCGCCCCCGGCGGGCTGCTGGAGAGCGGGCTGATCGAGAGCCTGTCGGTCCGCGACGCCACCGTGCTGGTGGCGCTGCGCGCCACCCGCGACGCGGCGGCGGCGATGGAGCCGGTGCGGCTGGCGGCGCAACGCGCGGTGCTGGCGGTGCCGGGCGTGGCCGAGGCCAGCGTGGTGCTGACCGCGCACCGGCCGGCGGAGCAGAGCGCGGAGCAGAGGGCGGCCAAGGCGGCCGGCGGCGCGGCAGCG
>CAZZZA010000262.1:0-2062 GCA_964658455.1 uncultured Lichenihabitans sp. | reverse complement strand
CCGGCCACCGCCGCCCCGCTGTTCGCCAGGATGCGGATGGTGTCGCGCCGCGGCCAGGCGGTTGCCTCGGCTTGGGTCAGGCCGCGCATCTCCGGCCAGGCCAGTTCGAGCAGCACCGAGCCGACGCGCCCGGTCTCGACCACACCGCCTTCGAACACCGATGGATCGAAGCGGTAGCGGTGTCCGGCGAGAATGGTGACCGCCGGCGCTCCGGCAGCCAGCGCGGCCGGCGGGGTCGACAGCGCCAGGATGGCCGTGGCCAGACGCAGGCACTGCGCGATACGCGTGCGGGTTCCTTGTTGTCCGGCCCTGATCTGCCGCCTTCGGTCGCGGCGGCTACCCGCTGTTTTCATCTCAACTCGCGCATGCATATGCCCAGTTCAGCATGACCAGGGGCGGCTTGTCCTGGGCCAGGGGGAGACGCGACGGCCATTCTGGCGTTAGCTGCACCGCGAAAACGGCATTCGAGAAATCGGGAAAGGAAAGCGCGCCATGGAAGCGATCGACCTCAAGCGGAGCACCCTGGGCGCCCTGTCTTCCCGGATCGGCGTGCCCGGCTACGATCCGGCCGCGCTCGGCGTGGGCATCGTCCACCTCGGGCTGGGCGGGTTCCACCGCGCGCACATGGCCCGCTACACCGATCTGCTGCTCGCCCAGCGGCCCGACCATGCCGGCTGGGCGATCGCCGGCGCCGGGCTGCTGCCGGGCGACCGGCGGATGGCCGAGGCGCTGGTGCCGCAGGACGGGCTCTATACCCTGCTCGAGCGCAGCGCCGAGGCGGAGACGGTGTCGGTGGTCGGCGCGATCGTCAGGGTGCTGTTCAGCGCCGAGGAGAGCGAGACGCTGCTGGCGGCGATCGACGATCCGGCGGTCAGGATCGTCAGCCTCACCGTCACCGAGCATGGCTATTGCCTGGACCGCGCCACCAAGCGGCTGGATCCGGCGCACCCGCAGATCGCCGCCGACCTGGCCGATCCGATGCGTCCGCACAGCGCGCCCGGCATCATCGTCGAAGCCTACCGCCGCCGTCGCGCGCAGGGGCAGCCCGCGTTCACCGCGCTGAGCTGCGACAACATCCAGCATAACGGCAACGTGCTGCGCGACTGCGTGCTGATGCTGGCCGGCATGCGCGATGCGTCGCTGGCGGCCTGGATCGAGGCGCAGGCGGCGTTCCCCAACACCATGGTCGACCGCATCACCCCGGTGACGCATCAGGCCGATATCGACCATCTGCGCGACCGCTACGGCGTGGTCGATCGCTGGCCGGTGGTGGCGGAGGATTTCCTGCAATGGGTGGTGGAGGACCGCTTCGTGCAGGGGCGCCCGGCCTGGGAGGCGGTCGGCGCCCAGTTCGTCGCCGATGTGACGCCCTACGAGTTCATGAAGCTGCGGCTGCTCAACGGCAGCCATCTGGCGATCGCCGGCCTGGCCCGGCTCGCCGGCGAGGACAGCACCACCGTCGATCAGGCGATGGCCGATCCGCTGATGCAGCGCTACATGATGGCGCTGATGGACCGCGAGACCGGGCCGACCCTGTCGCCGGTGCCCGGCATCGACGTCGCCGCCTACAAGAAGAAGCTGGTCGCGCGCTTCGCCAATCCCGGGATCCGCGACACCGTCGAGCGCGTCAACACCGACGCGCCGCTGAACGTGCTGGTCGATCCGATCCGCGACCGGCTGGCCTCGGGCGAGCGCATCGACCTGCTGGCGCTGGCGCTGGCGGCCTGGATCAAGCGGATGGGCGGCAGCGACGACCAGGGCCGGCCGATCGCCATCCGCCACCCGCTGGCCGAACTGCTGCAGGCCAAGGCGCGCGAGGGCGGCGCCGACCCGCGGCCGGTGCTGGGCATCACCGCCCTGTTCGGAACGCTCGGCACCGACCCGGCGCTGGTGGCGGCGACCGCGGGGTGGCTGGAACAACTCTTCGCGCACGGCGCCGCCGCGACCCTGGCGCGCGCCGCCGAGCGGCTCGACTTCTAGGACGGCGCAAGCAGGCCGCCCAGGAGACCAGACATGGCGAACCCCTCCGATCCCGATACCGGCAAAAAGTCCACCAGCAACC
>CAZZZA010000261.1:0-2129 GCA_964658455.1 uncultured Lichenihabitans sp. | reverse complement strand
CAGTTCGCGGTGACGATCTGCATCGCGATGCTGATCTCGGCGCTGAACGCGCTGACCCTGTCGCCGGCGCTGTGCGGCGTGTTCCTGCGCCATCCCGGTGCGCAGCGCGGCCTGGTCGGGCGCTTCCTCAAGCGCATCCTGGGCCTGATCGACCGCATCAGAAACGGCTATGCGCGGATCGTCAGCCGCCTGCTCGGCTTCGCCATCGGCGGCGTGATCGTGGTGGTGGCGTGCGGCCTGCTGATCGGGCTGCTGCAGCGCTCGATGCCGATCGGCTTCCTGCCGGAGGAGGACCAGGGCGGCTTCTTCATCAACGTGCAGCTGCCGGACGGCGCCTCGGTATCGCGTACCAGCGGCGTGGTGGCGCAGGTCGAGAAGCTGGCGCAGGGCCTGCCGGGAGAGGCGCATACCTTCGGCGTGATCGGCTATTCGTTCCTGGACACGGTGCAGGAGCCGAACGCCGGTTTCGTGTTCGTTCGGCTCAAGCCGTTCGCCGACCGCACCCAGGCCTCAGAGAACGCGATGGTGCTGATCGGCCGGCTGTTCGGCCAGACCCAGGGGCTGCGGCAGGCGACGGTGTTCCCGTTCAACCTGCCGCCGATCATCGGCTTGTCGCCGGGCGGCGGCTTCGAATACGAGCTGGAGGCGCTCGAGGGACAGTCGCCGACCCAGCTCGCGTCGCAGATGGGCGGGCTGCTGGCGGCGGCCAACCAGACCGGCAAGCTGGCGCGGGTGTTCACCACCTTCACCGCCAGCACCCCGTCGCTGTTCCTCGACATCGACCGCGCCAAGGCGGAGGCGCTGGGCGTGAACGTGAACGACATCTTCTCGGCGCTGCAGACCACGCTCGGCGGCAGCTACGTCAACGACTTCAACCTGTTCGGCCGGGTCTGGCAGGTCAATGTCGAGGGCGAGGCGCGGGACCGCTCCAAGATCGACGATCTGTGGCGCATCTACATCCGCAACAGCAGCGGCGGCACGGTGCCGCTGCGCGCGCTGGCCACGCTGCGGATCGTCACCGGGCCGCAGGCCATCACCCGCTACAACAATCTGCGCGCCATCACCATCAACGGCACCCCGGCGCCCGGGGTCTCGTCCGGCACGGCCCTGGCGGCGATGGCGGACGTGTCCGGCAAGACGCTGCAGACCGGCTACGACTACGAGTGGACCAGCACCGCCTACCAGCAGGTCCAGGCCAGCGGCAAGACCGGCATCATCCTGGCGATGGCGCTGCTGTTCGCGTTCCTGTTCCTGGTCGCGCTCTACGAGAGCTGGATCATCCCGATCCCGGTGCTGATGTCGGTGGCGGTCGGCGTGCTGGGCGCCTTCATCGGCATCAGGCTCGCCGGCCTGTCGCTCGACCTCTACGCGCAGATCGGCCTGGTGGTGCTGATCGCGCTGGCGGCCAAGAACGGCATCCTGATCGTCGAGTTTGCCAAGGAGCGGCGCGAGGCCGGCGAGAGCATCCGCGAGGCGGCGCGGCAGGGCGCGCACATGCGGTTCCGGGCGGTGATGATGACCTCGTTCGCCTTCATCCTGGGGCTGCTGCCGCTGGTCACCGCCAGCGGCGCTGCGGCGATCAGCCGGCGCGATGTCGGCACGCCGGTCTTCGCCGGCATGCTGGCCGCCAGCGGTATCGGAATCTTCATCATTCCAATGCTATACGTGACCTTCGAGACCATGCGCGAATGGCTGCATGCCAGGTTCGGGATCCAGGAGCGCACCACGCCGCAGCGGCCGCCCGAACACCGGCATGCGGACCACGACCACACCCAGGAACTCTAAGTGCCGGTTCGCGCTGGAAACCAGAGTTGCCGGTCGAAGCGACCGGAAGGGGCCAGAAGCCCGGTCGTCGCGCGCTGCGTTGCCGCCACGGCTTGCAGCGGCAGGACCGCGGCGGCACTGTGCGCCGTAGGGTCAGTCCATTACTCAGACATACGAAAGGCGGTGCGCGATGCGTCCAACCCATAGCGAGATGATGCGGTCTCCCGACGGCGCGGCCGGCGGCGGTTCGGGCCGGACCGGCTCGATCGACGACCTGTGCGTCAACACCATGCGTACGCTGGCGATGGACGCGGTGCAGAAGGCGAATTCCGGCCATCCCGGCACGCCGATGTCGCTCTCGCCGG
>CAZZZA010000260.1:0-2148 GCA_964658455.1 uncultured Lichenihabitans sp. | reverse complement strand
GCTCGAGCCGCGCGAGCTGGTCGCGCCGCTGCGCCGGACCGCGCCCTGATGGGCGACCACCTGCAGCCGGGCGAGGCGGCGCACGTGCTGGTGGTCGATGACGATCCGCGGCTTCGCGCGCTGCTGCAGCGCTACCTGATGGAGCAGGGGTTCCGCGTCTCCACCGCCGGCAACGCCGCCGACGCCAGGCGCCTGCTCGGGGCGATGCAGCCGGACCTGATGGTGCTCGACGTCACCATGCCGGGCGAGACCGGTCTGGCGCTGACCCGGGCGCTGCGCCAGGACGGCCACGGCATGCCGATCCTGCTGCTGACCGCGCGCGGCGAACCGGAGGACCGGATCGCCGGGCTGGAAGCCGGCTCGGACGACTATCTCGGCAAGCCGTTCGAGCCGCGCGAGCTGCTGCTGCGGCTGCGCGCGCTGCTGCGCCGGATCGGCCCGCCGGCGCCGACCGACAACGACCGGCCGATCCAGCTGGGCGAGATGGCGTTCGATCCGGTGCGCGGCCTGCTGGAGGGCGGCCGCGGCACGGTGCACCTGACCGGCGGCGAGGCGGCGCTGCTGACCGTGCTGGCGCGCCGCCCTAACGAGGTGCTGTCGCGCGAGGCGATCGCCAGGGTGCTGGACATGGACGAGGCCGGCGAGCGGGCGATCGACGTGCAGGTGACGCGGCTGCGGCGCAGGATCGAGACCGATCCGCGCGAGCCGCGCTTCCTGCAGACGGTGCGCGGGCGGGGCTACGTGCTGCGGCCGGGCAGCTAGGCGGCCGCATGGCCGAGGTCGAAGCCAGGCTGTCGGAGCGCCTGCTGCCGCCGGAGCCGGAGCCGGAGCCGGCGGCGCCGAAGGCCGGGCGCGGCTGGCTCGGACGGGTGAAGCTGGACCGGCCGGTGCGCCGGCTGCTGCCGCGCTCGCTGCTCGGCCGCTCGCTGCTGATCCTGCTGATCCCGCTGGTGGTGACGCAGGGCATCTCGCTCGAACTGTTCTATGGCAGCCACCTGAACGTGGTGTCGCGCCGCCTGTCCGGCGCGGTGGCGGGCGAGATCACCCAGACGCTGCTGCTGCTCGAGCGCACCCGTCATGAGTCGGACCGGCGCTGGCTGCTGCAGAGTGCCGCCACCCAGTTCCAGCTCGGCATGAGCATGCGCCCGCATGCGCGGCTCGAACGCGGCCGGTCGACCAACGTGCTGGGTCCGATGGACGAGGATCTCGCGGCGGCGCTGGCGCAGATCGGGCTGCCCTTCACCGCGGACTGGATCAGCGACCCGCATACGGTGGAGATCCACATCCAGCTCCCGGACGGGGTGCTCGACATCGCCGCGCCGCGCAAGCGGCTCGATGTCGGCCCGATCTGGATCTTCGTCGCCTGGGTGGCCGGCAGCGCGCTGCTGCTGTTCATCGTCGCCGCGCTGTTCATGCGCAACCAGGTGCGGGCGATCCGCCGCCTGGCCAGGGCGGCGGAGGCGTTCGGCATGGGGCGCGACCCCGGGCCGATCCGGCCGGAGGGCGCGCAGGAGGTGCGCAAGGCGGCCAGCGCCTTCAACCGCATGCAGGAGCGGATCCTGCGCTTCGTCGCCCAGCGCACGGCGATGCTGGCAGGGGTCAGCCACGACCTGCGCACGCCGCTGACCCGGCTGCGACTGACCCTGGCGATGCTGCCGCAGCACGGCGTGGTGCGCGCCGAGGCGCTGGCGCCGGATATCGGCGAGATGGTGGCCGACATCGCCGAGATGGACCGCATGATCGAGGGCTACCTCTCGTTCGCGCGCGGCGAGGGGGTGGAGCAGGCGGAGCCGGTCTGCCTGCCGCAGCTGCTCGACGAGGTCGCGACGGCGGCCGGCCGCGCCGGCGCGGTGGTGCTGTCGGTGCAGACCGGCCCGATGCCCGACATCGTGCTGCGCCAGGGCGCGATCCGCCGGGTGCTGGCCAACCTGCTGGAGAATGCGCGCCGCCATGGCGGGCGGATCAGCATCACCGCCGCCGCGGAGGCGCGCTGGGTGGTGCTGCTGATCGACGATGACGGGCCGGGCATTCCCGACCACAAGCGCGAGCAGGTGTTCCGTGCCTTCGAGAGCGGCCAGGGCGGCGGCACCGGCCTCGGCCTGACCATCGCCCGCGACATCATCCAGGCGCATGGCGGCGACATCTGGC
>CAZZZA010000259.1:0-2167 GCA_964658455.1 uncultured Lichenihabitans sp. | reverse complement strand
AGCCCGGCCTGGTCGGCGGCAGCGAGTTCAGCAACGTCCGCTTCGGCGACGACGAAAAGGCGCAGGCGGTGTATCGCGGCGCCGATCCGCTGCTGCCCGAGGACATCGCCGAGGCGGTCTCCTGGGTGATCGGCCTGCCGGCGCGGGTGAACATCAACACGGTGGAGATGATGCCGACCACCCAGGGCCCGTCGGCGCTGACCGTCAAGCGCCGCCAGGCGTGAGCGCGGTGGATCGCGCGCTGCTGAAGCGTTTCCGCGTCGCCGATGGCGACGGGTTCTCGCTCGCCGACCATGCGCCTGACGCCGATCCCGGCCCCGACCTCGACCAGGAACGCGGCGAGGCAATGCTCGCCGACGGGGTCGCCCGGCTCGCGAAGCTGCAGGACACGCTCTATGCCGACGGCAGATGGGCGGTCCTGGCTCTGTTCCAGGCGATGGATGCCGGCGGCAAGGACGGCACCATCCGCCACGTCTTCTCCGGAGTGAACCCGCAGGGCGTCAGGGTGACGGCGTTCAAGCAGCCCGGCCCGGTCGAACTCGGGCACGATTTCCTGTGGCGCATCCATAACGCGGTGCCGCCGCGCGGCCAGATCGGCGTGCATAACCGCAGCCATTACGAGGAGCTGCTGATCACCCGGGTGCATCCCGAGCTGCTCGACCGGCAGGCGTTGCCCGACGAGCGGCGCGGCGACGGGTTCTGGCACGACAGGATGAAGGATATCCGCCATTTCGAGCGCTACCTGGACCGTCAGGGCATCGTGGTGGTGAAGTTCTTCCTCAACATCTCGCCCGAGGAGCAGCGCCGCCGCTTCCTGGCGCGGCTGGAAGAGCCCGACAAGAACTGGAAGTTCTCCGAGGCCGATCTCGCCGAGCGCGGCTTCTGGGACCAGTACCAGCAGGCCTACCAGGACATGATCGCCGGGACCGCCCGGCCGCGCGCGCCCTGGTACGTGGTGCCGGGGGACCGCAAATGGTTCGCCCGGCTGGTCGTGGTGCAGGCGATGATCCGCGCGCTGGAGAAGCTGTCGCTGAGCGCGCCGCCGCCGGCGCTGCAGGAGGCGGAGCTCGCGGCGGCGAAGGCCAGGCTGACCGGCAAGGCTTAAGCCGCCGGGGCCGGGCGCAGGAAGCTGGCGAGGCTGGCGCCGATCGCGAGCGGCCTCCGTCCGAGCAGGCGTTGCAGCGTGGGATCGACCATGGCGAAATCGCCGCGTCGGGCGGCGCGGTAGAAGCCGAGCAGCATCGAGGCGGTCGCCTCCGGCACGCCCCGCGCGCGCTTCGCCTCCAGCCAGGCCTGGTCGGACAGGGTCACGCGCCGGATCGTCCGGCCGGTCGCCGCCGACGCGACCGCCGCCACCTGCTCCAGGGTGAGCGCCTCGCCGCCGGTCAAGGGCGGGGAGATGCCGTCCAGCGCCTCCGGCCCGGCGAGCAGGATCGCGTCCGCCTCGGCGAGGTCGGCGCGGGCGGTCCAGGCAACCGGGCCATCCTCCGGCGCGCGTATCTCGCCGTCCCGCAGGTCGCCGCCGACCAGATGCAGCGCGCTCTCGATATAGAAGCCGTGGCGCAATGCGGTGAAGCTGCCGCCCGCCTCGAGACAGCGCTCGGCGTCCGCATGGTCCGCAGCCGGTGCGAACGGCGAGTCGGTGCGAGCGCCGACATGGCTCGAATACAGCACCCGGCGCACGCCGGCCGCCCGCGCCGCCGCGATCGCCGCGCGGTGCAGCCGCCGCGCCTCGTCGCCGAGCCGGTCGACCGAGACCACCATCGCCTGCGAGGCGCCCTCGAACGCGGTGGCGAGATCCGCCGGACTGGCGAAGTCCCCGGCGCGGACCGCCACGCCGCGACCGGCCAGCGCCGCAGCCTTCGCCGGGTCGCGCACGCTGGCGACGATCCGGTCCGCCGGCCGGCGGGCGAGCAGGCTGGCGACGATGCCGGCACCCAACTGGCCGGTAGCCCCTGTGACGACGATCATGCGACGCACTTGTTTCCGCTGCTTACAGAACGACGATAGCAGCGATAATAGGCGATAACAACGTCGCGGTAGCGCCGCTAGCGGCCGGCCGGTAGGATGCGCCATGCCAAGCGCTGCACCTGCGCCCGCCGACGACGAGAGCGTATCAGGCGCGGCGCGCGACAGGATCTTGGCCGCCGCGGCGGCGCTGCTCGAG
>CAZZZA010000258.1:0-2181 GCA_964658455.1 uncultured Lichenihabitans sp. | reverse complement strand
GACGTGGTGCAGAAGCTGACCGACAGCTACGTCAAGCGGATCGACGAGAGCCTCGCGGACAAGGACCGCGAGATCAGACAGGTCTAGGCAGATTGTCCGAAACGGAACCCGTCCTGCCGTGCCCGCAGGAAGCGGCCGGCGCCACCCTCGGCGCGGTGGGTGAGGCCGGCCTGCGCCGTCCCGACCATGTCGCCATCATCATGGACGGCAACGGGCGCTGGGCGGCGCAGCGCCGGCTGCCGCGCGTCGCCGGCCATCGGGCCGGGGCGCAGGCGGTGCGGCGCTGCATCAAGGCGGCGATCGAGCATCAGGTGCGCTGGCTGACGCTGTATGCGTTCTCCAGCGAGAACTGGCGCCGGCCTGCCGACGAGGTGACCGATCTGACCGCGCTGCTGCGGCACTACCTGCGCAGCGAGATCGCCGAGCTGCACCGCGAGGGCGTCCGGGTGCGGGTGATCGGCGAGCACAGCCGGTTCGGCCCGGAGATCCGGCACGAGCTGGAGGCGGCCGAGCGGCTCACCGTCGGCAATCGACGCCTGACCCTCGTTATCGCGCTGTCCTACGGCGCGCGCGCCGAGATCCTGGTGGCGGCGCGGCGCATCGCCGAGGCGGCGCGCGACGGCACGCTGCTGCCGGAAGCGCTCGACGAGGCCGGGTTCGCGCGCTTCCTCTCCACCGACGGCATCCCCGACCCGGACCTGATGATCCGCACCAGCGGCGAGTGCCGCCTGTCGAACTTCCTGCTCTGGCAGGCCGCTTATGCCGAGCTGGTGTTCCAGGACGTGCTGTGGCCGGATTTCGACGCCGCGCATTTCGCCGACGCGCTGTCGGTGTTCACCAGGCGCCAGCGCCGCTTCGGCGCCCGCCCTGGCTGAGATGGCGCCCATGCGCCCGGACGGCGACGCGCTCGCCCGGCCGGCGCCGCCGCGCGCCTGGCGCGATCTGCGGGTCCGCCTGGCCTCGGCGGCGCTGCTGATGCCGCTCGGGCTGGCCTGCGTCTGGTTCGGCGGGGTGCCGTTCACGGTGCTGATCCTGGCGCTGCTGCTCGGCGCCGGCCTCGAATGGGCCGGCCTGCTGCGGCTGCCGATGCGCTCGCTGCGCGGCGTGGTGCTGGCGGCCTGGCCGCCGGTCGCCTGCGTCGCCGCCCTCCATACCGGCCAGTGGCGTCTGGCGGCGCTGATGCTGGCGGCGCCGATCCTGCTCGGGCCGGCCGTCGCCGCCGGCACGCTGGCGATCGGGCTGGCCGGCCTGTCGCTGTTCTGGCTGCGGCTGCAGGCCGGCATCGGCCAGCAGGGCGGCTGGGACGCGCTGCTGTTCGTGCTGCTGGTGGTGATCGCCAGCGACAGCGCCGCCTACCTGGTCGGGCGGGCGATCGGCGGGCCGAAGCTGGCGCCGTCGATCTCGCCCGGCAAGACCCGGTCCGGCTCCGCCGGCGGCCTGCTCGGCGCTGCGCTGACCGGCGGCCTGCTGGCCTGGCTGCTGCCGGCGCCGGACGGCCTCGCCGCTGCCCCGGTGCTGCTGCGCGGCATCGCCACCGGGCTGCTGCTCGGTTTCGTCGCCCAGGCCGGGGACCTGGCGGAGAGCGCGTTCAAGCGGCGCTGCGGCGTCAAGGATTCCGGCCGGCTGATCCCCGGCCATGGCGGGCTGCTGGACCGGTTCGACGGTCTGCTGGCGGCCGCTCCGGTCGCGGCCCTGCTGTCGCTTGCCTCGCCCGTCGGCACCGGTTTCTGGTACGCGGGCCTCACCACGGTCGCGGCGGAAGCCGCCGTCACCTCCAGGACGAACTGAGATGAAGAGCGTCACCATTCTCGGCAGCACCGGCAGCATCGGCGTCAACACCGTCGACCTGCTGCTGCAGGACCAGGCGCGCTATCGAACCGTGGCGCTGGTGGGCGGCCGCAACGTGGCGCTGCTGGCCAGCCAGGCCAGGGACCTGCGGGCGGAACTGGCGGTGATCGCCGACGAGAGCCTGCTGGAGACGCTGCGGGCGCACCTGGCCGGCACCGGCATACGCTGCGCCGCCGGCCGGCAGGCGGTGTGCGACGCCGCCGCCGAGCCGGCCGACTGGACCATGGCGGCGATCACCGGCGCCGCCGGCCTGGAGCCGACGCTGGCGGCGGTGCGCGGCGGCCGCACCATCGCGCTCGCCAACAAGGAGGCGCTGGTCTGCGCCGGCGACGT
>CAZZZA010000257.1:0-2275 GCA_964658455.1 uncultured Lichenihabitans sp. | reverse complement strand
GCTGAGCGCTGATGAAGGCGCTGAGGTTGGCGATGCCGCGCGCGGTGACGCTCTGGGTGAGGACGTGGACCGGGCGCGAGACGCCGAGCAGGATCGGGCCGACCTGGAGGCCCTCCGCCGCGGCCTTGAGCAGCGAGAAGCCGATATTGGCGGCATCCAGGCTCGGCATGATGAGCAGGTTGGCCGAGCCGGTGAGCCGGCTGTCCGGCACGGTGCGCAGCCGCAGCGCCTCGCTGAGCGCGGTGTCGGTCTGCATCTCGCCATCGACCTCGAGGTCGGGGGCGGCGGCGCGGATCAGCGACAGCGCGTGGCGCATCTTGCGCGCCGAGGCGCTGTCGCTGGAGCCGAAATTGGAGTGCGACAGCAGCGCGGCGCGCGGCACCAGCCCGAACTCGCGCACCGCCTCGGCGGCCAGCAGGGTCATCTCGCACACCTGCTCGGCGGTCGGATCGAGCACCATGTGGGTGTCGCAGAAGAACAGCACGCCGTTGCCCTGGATCAGCGCGGTCAGCGCATAGACGCGGTGCGCCGCCTTGCGCGCCGGGATCACCGGCAGCACGTATTTCACCTGCTGCGACCAGCTGTTGAGCCCGCCGACGATCGCCGCGTCGACGTGGCCGGCGCGCAGCAGCATCGAGGCGGCGATCGTCGGGCGGCGGCGCAGCGCGCGTTCGGCCGCCGCCATCGGCAGCCCGCGCCGGCCGACCAGCAGCTGGTAGTCGTGCACCATCGGCGCGAACAACTCGGAGCTGTCGGGGTCTATCACGTCGGCATCCTGCTCCAGGTCGAGCCGGAGCCCGAGGCTGCGCAGCTTGGCCTGGATCACGTCGCGCCGGCCCAGCAGCACCGGCCGGGCGATCCGGTCGTCGACCACCGCCTGGGCGGCGCGCAGCGTGCGGTCGTCCTCGCCCTCGGCATAGGCGATGCGCTTGGGGGTCTTGCGCGCCGCCTCGAACACCGGCCGCATCACCTGGCCGGAGCGATACACCACGTCGTCCAGGTCCTGGCGGTAGGCGTCGAAATCGGCGATCGGTCGGTCGGCGACCCCGGTCTGCATCGCCGCCCTGGCGACGGCCGGCGCCACCACCAGGATCAGCCGCGGATCGAACGGCTTGGGGATGATGTAGTCCGGGCCGAACATCGGCGCGTCGCCGCCATAGGCCGCCGCCACCGCCTCGCTGGCCTCGATCCTGGCCAGGCCGGCGATCGCCTCCACCGCGGCGACCTTCATCGCCTCGTTGATCTCGCGCGCGCCGCAATCGAGCGCGCCGCGGAAGATGAACGGAAAGCACAGCACGTTGTTGACCTGGTTCGGAAAGTCCGAGCGCCCGGTGGCGATGATCGCATCCGGCCGCACCGCGCGCGCCAGCTCCGGCAGGATCTCCGGCTCCGGGTTGGCCAGCGCCAGGATGAACGGCTTGTCGGCCATCGTCTCCAGCCACTCCGCCCGCAGCACGCGCGGCGCCGACAGGCCCAGGAACACGTCGGCGCCGGGCAGCACCTCAGCCAGGGTGCGGGCGTCGGTCGGGTGCGCGTAGCGGGCCATGTTCTCGCCCATGTCGGCATCGCGCCCGGCATGGACCACGCCCTTGATGTCGGTCAGCGTCACCTGCTCCGGGCGCAGGCCCATCGTCACCAGCAGGTCGACGCAGGCCAGCGCCGCGGCGCCGGCGCCCGACGTCACCAGCCGCACGTCGGCGAGCCGCTTGCCCTGCAGCGTCAGCCCGTTGGTGATCGCCGCCGCGCAGACGATCGCGGTGCCGTGCTGGTCGTCATGGAACACCGGGATCCGCATGCGGTCGCGCAGCGCGCGCTCGATCTTGAAACATTCCGGCGCCTTGATGTCCTCGAGGTTGATGGCGCCGAAGGTCGGCTCCAGCGCCGCGACGATGTCGATGAAGCGGTCCGGGTCCTGGGCGTCGATCTCGATGTCGAAGCAGTCGATGTCGGCGAACTTCTTGAACAGGACCGCCTTGCCCTCCATCACCGGCTTGGAGGCCAGCGGGCCGATATTGCCAAGCCCCAGCACCGCGGTGCCGTTGGTGATCACCCCCACCAGATTGCCGCGCGCCGTGTAGTCGCGCGCCTTGTCCGCATCCGCCTCGATCGCCTCGCACGGCGCCGCCACCCCAGGCGAATAGGCCAGCGCCAGGTCGCGCTGCGTCGCCATCCGCTTGGTAGGGACCACCGCCAGCTTGCCCGGCTGCGGATGGCGATGATACTCGAGCGCCGCACGCCGGAAATTCTCGTCCATCCAACAGGCCCCTCTGCCGCT
>CAZZZA010000256.1:0-2277 GCA_964658455.1 uncultured Lichenihabitans sp. | reverse complement strand
TCGACCAGCCGGTGCAGCGCCTCGGCGGCGTGGTTGGTGGTCTGGAAATCCTGCACCACGCGCTGGTAGCGGTTGATCGCCGCCTCGTAGAGATGCTGCTTCTCGTAGAAGCGGCCGACCAGCATCTCCTTGCCGGCGAGATGGTCACGGCACAAATCGATCTTCAGCCGGGCGTCGCGGGCATAGGCGGTGTCGGGGAAGCGGGTGACGACGTCCTGCAGCGCGTTCATCGCCTGCACGGTGCCCTGCTGGTCGCGCTCGATGTCGGCGATCTGCTCGTAGTAGCAGAGCGCGCGCAGGTAGTACGCGTAGGCGGCCTCGTCGCTGGTCGGGTGCAGCTGCAGGAACCGGTCGATCTGCGAGACCGCGTCCGGATAGCTGTCCTGCAGGTAGTAGGCATAGCCTTCCATCAGCTGCGCGTTGGCGGTGTAGCCGGAATATGGGAAGTTCTGCTGGATGGTCTCAAACTGGCTGACCGCGAGCTTGTAGCGCTTGCCGTGCAGCGCATCGATGCCGTTGTTGTAGAGGCTCTCGGCGGTCTGCGGGCCGGCCGGCTCGGCGACCGGCGCCTTGGAGTCCGAGAACGGGTTGAGACTGTCGAGCGTGGCGCAGCCGCCGAGCGGCGCGGCGAGCATCAGCAGCGCCAGCGGAGCCGGAGCCAGTCGGAAAAGGCGCGAATGGGTGAACGACATCGACCTGCCGGCTCTCGCTGTGGGGACCGTCTTATATCACGCGACGATACGGGGAAAAGCCGCTGCCGTGAGGGCGCTGTCAAGGTGTGGCGGCGGCGCCGGCCGGTCGGACCGCGATCAGGCCGCCCGCGCCGTCAGCGGCAGGCCGTTCAGGCGCCAGTTCGCGCGCTCGGCCATCAGCGCGCGCAGCAGGCGGTTGTTGAGTCCGTGCCCGGAACGGTGGCCGATGAACGCGCCCTGAAGCGGGTGCCCGGCCAGCGCCAGGTCGCCGATCGCATCGAGCATCTTGTGGCGGACGAACTCGTCCGGCCGGCGCAGGCCGGCGGGATTGAGCACCGAATCGCCGTCCACCACCACGGCGTTGTCGAGCGAGCCGCCGCGCGCCAGACCGGCGGCGCGCATCGCCTCGATCTCCTGGCGCAGCGTGAAGGTGCGGCAGTCGGCGAGTTCGGCGCGGAAGCCGTGCTCGGTCAGACGCATGGTGTAGGCCTGACGGCCGATCGCCGCGGCGTCGAAGGCGATCGACATCGCCAGGCTCAGGCCCGGCGCGCGGCTGGGACGCAGCTCGGCGAACGCGCCGTTCTCCTCGACGCGCACCGTCCGCAGCACCTCGATCACCGCGCGCGGCGCATCCTGGGCGACGCGGCCGGCGCAGTCGATCAGGAACAGGAACGGCGCGCTGCTGCCGTCCAGCACAGGCGCCTCCGGCCCGTCGATCTCGATCCGGGCGTTGTCGATGCCGCTCGCGGCCAGCGCCGCCATGACGTGTTCGACGGTGGCGATCCGCGCCTCTGGGCGGCCTTCGGCGGCCAGCACAGTGCAGAGCCGGGTGTCGATCACGTGGTCGAACCGGGCCGGCATGCTGACGCCGAGATCGCTGCGCACGAACACCAGGCCGGTATCGGGCAGGCCGGGGTGCAAAGTGAGGGTGACGGGCTGGCCGCCATGCAGGCCGACGCCGCTGCACGAGATCGGCTGGCGCAGCGTATGCTGCCTGGCGACGTCGACGCTGGCACGGGCCTCGAGACGGTGATCGCGGCCGGGGCGCGCGGTCTCGGGGCGCGTGGTGGCGACCAGACCGTCGATCGAGCCAGCGGACATGCCGTCCATCCAAACACCCCTTGCATTGCCGTCGGTCCGCAGGCGCCTGGACTGCTTCTCCATCGTCTGGTTAGCCACAGCGCGCGTCCACGGCCAGTCAATGTTTATTGCCGGATATTTCGGCCTAAGTCATTGAGGTCGTTGGGTGTTTTTTCAGCCTTTCGCGGCGCCCGCCCGGAACCTTGTCCGGGTCGGGCCAGCTTCGTCGCAGCCGGTGAGACGGCGCGCCGGCGCGATCAGGAGGACTGGCGGCGCAGGAAGGCCGGGATGTCGAGCCCGACCTCGTCGGTCGCCACCGGCCGCACCGTGGCGGTCTGCTCCTGCTCGACCACCGTCGGCTCGGTGCGGATCGGCTGCGCCTCCGGCTGGGTGGCGGGCGCCGAACGGCCGCGCAGCGCCCCGGTGACGATGCCGAACAGGCTGCGGGCCGGCGCCGGCGGCGGCTCGGCGGCCTGACGCGGCGGCTCGGAGAACAGGCCGCCGC
>CAZZZA010000255.1:0-2311 GCA_964658455.1 uncultured Lichenihabitans sp. | reverse complement strand
ACAGCAGCATCTGCGGCTGGATGCCGACATTCTGCAGCTCCTTGACCGAATGCTGGGTCGGCTTGGTCTTCAGCTCGCCCGCCGCCGGGATCCACGGCACCAGCGTCAGGTGCACGAACATCGTGCGCTCGGCGCCGAGATCGTTACGCAGCTGGCGGATCGCCTCCAGGAACGGCAGGCTCTCGATGTCGCCGACCGTGCCGCCGATCTCGATCAGCGCGAAATCCAGGTCCTCGGTGCCGTGCACTACCGCGTTCTTGATCGCGTCGGTGATGTGCGGGATCACCTGCACCGTGGCGCCGAGATAGTCGCCGCGCCGCTCGCGGGCGATCACCTCCGAATAGATGCGCCCGGTGGTGGCGTTGTCGGCGCGGGTGGCGTGCACCCCGGTGAAGCGCTCGTAATGGCCGAGATCGAGGTCGGTCTCCGCCCCGTCATCGGTGACGAACACCTCGCCATGCTGATACGGGCTCATCGTGCCCGGATCGACGTTCAGATAGGGGTCGAGCTTGCGCAGCCGGACCCGATAGCCGCGCGCCTGCAGCAGGGCGGCGAGAGCCGCCGAGGCGATGCCTTTGCCGAGCGAGGAGACCACACCACCGGTGATGAATACGAACCGTGTCATGGGCGTTCGTCCTACACCCGAAACCGGGGGCGGCGTAACCCATTCGCGCCGGATTACCGTTTTCCCAGTACCGCTATGATCCGTGCCGCCGCCCTGGCGCCCGCGCCGATCGCGCCGCCGACCGTGCCGGCCAGCCCGTCGGTGCAGCTCGCCTCGCCGGCCAGCAGCAGCCGCCCGTCCGCGAACGGCGCGCCCAGCGCCGCCCTGGCGCCGCCGTGCCCCGGCCGCGCATAGGCGTAGCTGCCCAGGAACAGCGGATCGCTGCCCCAGCGCGTGACATGGCCGTCGCCCTCGAGATCGCGCAGCGTTTCGGCGCCGAGCAGCCCGGCCAGCCGCTCGCGCATCCAGTCCAGCGCCGCCGATTCGCGGCCCGCCAGTGCCCAGGCGGCGGCACCGCCGAGGAAACCGGTGGCCAGCGGCGCGCTATCGGGGCGAATCGACAGCAGCATCCCGGCCGCGCCGCGCTCGCGCAGCCGCTGCTCCAGTATCGTGCCTGACGGCACGCCCGGGATCGCCCGGTCGCCGATCCTGAACGCCGCCTTGCTCAGCAACCCCATCGGCAGCCCGTCGAGCGCCGCCAGGATCGGGTCCGGCAGCGCCGGGGTGAAGGCGATCCGGCCGTCGCGCAGCACCCCTGTGGAGACGGTGACGATGCAGGCGGCGGCCCGCACGCTGCCGGACCCGGTCGTGACCGTGATCCGTCCCGGCACGCGCCAGTCGATGCCGCGCACCGCGACCCCGCAGCGCACCGGACCGGCCTCGCTGCCGACACGGCGCCGCAGCAGCGTGCCGATCCCGTCGGCCGGCAGCAGATCGCCCGCGTCGAGCTGGTTGCGCCGCCAGTCGTGCAGCGACAGGTTGCGCGCGTCGGCGGCGGCGATGATCGCGCCTTCCCAGAACTCGATGTTGGCGAGCCACGCCTGCTGCGCCGGATCCGCCGGCCTCCAGCGGTCGCCCGCCGCGGCCAGCGGCAGGTCGGGGCCGTCCGCCAACGCGCTGGCGGTCCGGTGCCAGGATTCCGCCGCCGCGTCGTAGGGGCCGGTCTCGGCGGCGGTGGCGTCGGCGTCGGCGACGAACAGGGTCCGGCCGCCCTGGTGCGCCGGATGCAGCGTCTCGCCGGCGGCGCGGGCCAGCGCCACCAGCGGATTGCGATCGGCCTGGTGCAGCCAGGCGGCGCCCTCGTCGAACCAGGCGCCGCGCAGCCCGTCCGGAATCATGGTCCGCGCCCGGCCGCCGCTCTGCCGGCCGGCCTCGAGCACCAGCACCGTGCGGCCGGCGGCGCGCAGCGTGCGCGCGGCGGACAGACCCGCGGCCCCGGCGCCGACGATGACGACGTCCGGGTCGCTCAAGCCGCCAGTCCGGGCTTGTGCGGCCTCAGTGACCCGGGACGGGGGCGGGAGCGGGGGCCGGCGGCCGCGCCGGCAGGGTGGCGCCGGGTATGGCGGCGGGAGCAGGGCCAGGGACCGCACCAGGAACCGGGCCGGGGACCGCGCCGCTGGGCGCGGTGTCGGCCGGCAGCGCCAGGATGTCGTGGCTATGGCCGGAATTGCCGCGGTTGAGCACCGCCAGCGTCAGCGAGAGCGCCATGAACACCGCGGCCAGGATGCCGGTGGTGCGGGTCAGCAGGTTCGCGGTGCCGCGGCCGCTCATGAAGCTGCCCATGCCCTGGCTCGAGCCGATGCCCAG
>CAZZZA010000254.1:0-2329 GCA_964658455.1 uncultured Lichenihabitans sp. | reverse complement strand
GCGATCGCCTTGCCGTTGCCGATGAACGGGAAGCGGCCGACCTTGACCGCCCTGCCCTCTGCCTTGGCCCTGGCCTCGGTCCAGCCGACGCTGGCGACCTGCGGCCGGCAATAGGTGCAGCCAGGGATGTTGCTCCAATCGATCGGATGCACCGACTGGCCGGCGATGCTCTCGACACACAGCACGCCCTCGTGGCTGGCCTTGTGCGCAAGCCAGGGCGCCCCGGCGAGATCGCCGATCGCATAGATGCCGGGCTCCGCGGTCCGGCAGAACCCGTCGATCACCACATGCGTTTTCTCGACCACCACCCCGGTGCCCTCGATGCCGATCCCCTCGACATTGCCGACGATGCCGACCGCGGAGATCACCGTATCGACGGCGATGGTCTCCGGCGTGCCGCCGGCCTCGATCGCGACCGAGACGCCACCGTCGCGCTTCTCCACCTTGCCGATCTTGGCGCCGGTGAGGATGCGCATGCCCTGTTTCTCGAACTGCTTGCGGGCGAAGGCGGCGATCTCCTCGTCCTCGACGGGCAGGATGCGATCGACCACTTCCGCGACGGTGACGTCGGCGCCCATGTTGCAATAGAAGCTGGCGAATTCGATGCCGATCGCGCCGGACCCGATCACCAGCAGCCGCTTCGGCATCCGCTTCGGCACCATCGCCTCGCGATAGGACCAGACCAGATCGCCGTCCGGCTCCAGTCCGGGGAGCACGCGGGCGCGGGCGCCGGTGGCGAGGATGACGTGCCTGGCGTCGAGCGTCGCGACCGGCTTGCCGTCCTTGGTCACCGCGACCTGGCGCGTCTCGCCGGACCGGCCGCCGAGCGCGCCATGGCCGTCGAACACCGCCACCTTGTTCTTCTTCAGCAGATGGCCGACGCCCGATGCGAGCTGCCGGGAGATCTTGCGCGACCGCTGCACCACGCGATCGAGATCGAAGCTGATATTATCGGCGGAGAACCCGAACTCGCCGAGATTGTGCAGCAGGTGGTTCACCTCCGCCGAACGCAGCAGCGCCTTGGTCGGGATGCAGCCCCAGTTCAGGCAGATGCCGCCGAGATGCGTGCTCTCGACCAGCGCCACCTTCATCTTCAGCTGCGCGGCACGGATCGCCGCGACATAGCCGCCAGGGCCGCCGCCGATGACGACGAGATCGAACGCCTGGCTCGCTGTTTCCTGGGCCATGTTCAGATCACCAGAATCAAGGGGTTTTCGATCACGGTCTTGAATACCGACACCCACTCCGCAGCCAGCGCGCCATCGACCGCGCGATGGTCGACCGACAGCGTCGCCGTCATCACGGTGGCGATGTCCAGGCGGTCGCCGGACTCGTCGCTCCTGACCACCGCGCGCTTCTCGCTGGCGCTGACCGCCAGGATCCCGGCCTGCGGCGGGTTGATGATCGCCGAGAACTGCTTGACGCCGAACATGCCCATGTTGGAGATCGAGAAGCCGCCGCCCTGGAACTCGTCGGGCTTCAGCTTGCCGTCACGGGCGCGCTTGATCAGCCGTTTGGATTCGTGGCTGATCTGGGCGAGGCTCTTCTTCTCGGCGCTGCGGATGATCGGGGTGATGAGACCGGACGGCGCCGACACCGCGACGGCGATATCGACATCCTCGTATTCGAGGATCGCCGCGTCGGTATAGGTGGCGTTCACCTTCGGCACGCGTTGCAGCGTCACCGCGCAGCCCTTGATCAGCATGTCGTTAACCGACAGCTTGAACGCGCCCTCGCCTTCCGGCGACGCGGCGTTGAGCTGGGCGCGCAGCGCCAGCAGCGCATCCATCTCGACGTCGATGGTGACGTAGAAATGCGGAACGAACTGTTTCGCTTCCGACAGGCGGCGGGCGATCACCCGGCGGATGCTGCTGTTCGGCACCACCCGGTGCGGCGCGGTGATCGGCGCCGCCGGCGACGGCGCGGCAGGCGCCGGTGCAGGAGCAGGTGCCGATGCCGATGCCGATGCCGCGACCTTCGCCGCCGCCGGCTTGGCGCCGGCGAGATCGGCCCGCACGATGCGGCCGTTCGGGCCGGAGCCGCGCACCGTGGCGAGGTCGATGCCGGTCTCCTTCGCGAGCCGGCGCGCCAGCGGCGATGCGACGACGCGACCAGCGGCGGCAGCGGCCGGCGCGGCAGGGCCCGGTTCGGACGGCGCCGTCGCCGCCGGGGGCGGCGCAGCTTCGGTGGCGGCCTGAGGCGATGGCGCGGGCGCCGCCGGCGCCGCGTCGGCCTGCGTCTCGCCCTCGCCGAGCAGGATGCCGATCGGCGTGTTGATCGCGACGCCCTCGGTACCGTCCGCGACCAGGATCCTGCCGAGCACGCCGTC
>CAZZZA010000253.1:0-2349 GCA_964658455.1 uncultured Lichenihabitans sp. | reverse complement strand
GCTGGCAGGCCTGCTGGGAGGCGATCAAGGACGCCTCGGCGCTCGATTGGGGCCGGTCGTTCGTGTCGGCCCTGTCGCGTGCCGGCGGCGAGGTTCCGCGTCCGGCGCGGACCGCGCGCACCATCCCCGAGACGGCGATCGAGCGCCGGACCGGCACCGGCAACGACATCAGGATCGTCTCCACCCAGCCGGGACCGCGCTCGGTCAACTGACACGCGATTGCCTTTTGTAACGAAGCGGACGCAGTTCCGCCTTAACGCCGCCACGAGAGGGTGGTCGTTTTCGGTCTGATTGACCGGAGGAGTTGCGACCGATGCGTACAGATCGACTGGGCGTTTCCGTGGCAGCCGGCCTGGCGCGCGGTCTGCGCCGGCTCGGCGTGTCGGTCCTGGCGCTGACGGTCGCCTCGGGTGCCGCGATGGCGCAGCACCATGGCGGCGGTCCAGGTGGATTCCATGGCGGTGGCGGATTCCATGGCGGACCGCCCGGTGGCTTCCATGGCGGTGGCGGGTTCCGTGGCGGGCCGATGGGCGGCTTCGGCGGCGGGTTCCATGGCGGACCGCCGGGCGGTTTCCGTGGCGGCGGCTTCCACCCCGGCGGCATCGGTCGCGGCTTTGGCGGCGGCGGCTTCCACAGCGGCGGGATCCGGCAGGCGTTCAATCCGGGCTTCCACCCGGGCTTCCGCCCCGGTCCTGGCTTTCGTCCGGGCTTCCGCCCAGGCTTCGCCGGCCCGCACGACCGGGGATGGGACGGTCCGCGCGGCTTCGCCCGTGGCGGCTGGCATGGCGGCGGCATCGGCCCGGCGCTGGTCGCCGGCGCGCTGGTCGGCGCCGGTCTCGGCTATGCCGTCGAGCATGAAGGCGGCTGGCACGAGGCTGGCTGGCGGCAGCCGGACTGGGGCTGGGCCGACGATCGCTGGGCCTGGTCCGATGGGCCGGTCTATGGCGGCCCGACGGCCTATTTCGTGGTGCCGCCGGTGGTCTATGCCCCGCCGCCGCTCTACGTGGCGCCGCCGCCGATCATCCTCGGCACCCCGGCCGCCTTCGACATCCCGATCGCGCCACCGCCGCCGCCGGTGACGGTGGCCGCCCAGCCGCCGGTGGCGACGCCGGCGCAGTGCTTCTACGCCGCGCTGCCGCCGCCGATCATGACGCTGCCGCCGCCGGACGTGCTGCTCGCCGCCGAACCGCCGCCGGTGCTGTTTGCGCCGCGCATCTATCCGCTGGCGATCGCGCCGCCGGTGCTGGCCCTGACCACCGGCTACCTGGCGGAGGTCGGGCTGGCCGATGTCGGCCGCGTCTGGCACCACCCGGCGCCCAGGGTCCGGCGCGAGGGTTGGGCACCGGCCTGGGGCGGCTACGACCGCGAGGTCTATTACCAGCCGCCGGTCGTCATCCAGCCCGGCTGGGGCTGGCGCGGCCCGTATCGCGTCTATGGCTATGGCGGCGGACCGGAATGGCGGCCGCACCCCTGGGCTGGCGGCTGGGCCGGCGGCTGGCACGGCGGCGGCTGGCATGAGGGATGGCATGGCGGCTGGCATGGTGGTGAAGGATGGGGTGGCCCACGCCCCGGTGGCTGGAGATAGGGATCGATGAGAAACGCGGCTTTCCTGGTGCTGGCGGTGACGTTGGCGGGCGCGGCGTCGCCATGCGCGGCGTCGGCGGCCACCACCGCGGCGCAACCGACCGAGCAGCAGGCGATCGACCAGCGCATCCAGGCGCTGCAGGACGCGCTGAAGATCACCGCGGCGCAGACGCCGGAATGGTCGGTGTTCGTGCAGGCGATGCGTGACAATGCCAGCGCCACCGACGCCCTGTTCCGCGATCGCGGCGCCAAGGCGGCGACCATGAACGCGTCGGACAACATGAAATCCTATGCCGCCGTGGCGCGCGCCTACGCCGACGACACACAGAAGCTTTCCGACGCGTTCCAGGCGCTCTACAGCACGCTGAGCGACCCGCAAAAGCAGACCGCGGACACGATCTTCCGCCAGCAGGCGCAGGCGCAGACCCAGGACCGGTCCAAGACGCACAAATAGCGGCGCATTGCGCCAAGGTCAGTAAGGTCGGCGCATTGCGCCGGCGGGCGCCATCGGCCAGAACCGGGCGATGGCGCCTCCCCTGCTGCTCCTGACCGACATCACCCTCACGCTGGGCGGCAAGCCGCTGCTGGACGGCGCCGGTTTCGGCGTCTCGCCGGGCGAGCGGCTGTGCCTGGTCGGGCGCAACGGTTCCGGCAAATCGACCATGCTGCGGATCGCCGCCGGCGAGCTGCAGGCCGATTCCGGCACCCGCTTCCTGCAGCCCGGCACCACGGTGCGCTATTTGCCGCAGGAGCCGGACCTGACCG
>CAZZZA010000252.1:0-2413 GCA_964658455.1 uncultured Lichenihabitans sp. | reverse complement strand
TATCTGGAGCGGAACCTGGCGTGCCTGGCCGATCTCGGCCGGCTGGTGCTGGTGTCGCTGCAGGGCGGCGCGGTCGCCGACCGGATCGATCTCGCCCGGATCATGACCCGCCGCCTGACGCTCACCGGCGCCACCCTGCGGCCGCGCGACGCCGCCTTCAAGGCGGAGATCGCCGCCGCGCTGCGCGAGACCGTCTGGCCGCTGATCGATGCCGGGACGATCAAACCGCTGATGTATCGGATTCTGCCCTTCACGCAGGCCATCGAGGCCCATAGGCTGATGGAAAGCGGCAGCCACGCCGGGAAAATCGTGCTCACGATGGCGGAGGGTTGATCGATGGCGAGAGTGCCGCAGGCGTGAAGCTGAACGTTGTCGCGCGCGGACCGGACGCCGTCACACCCGCCAACCGCCGCGCCCCGCCGGTGGTGCTGATCCACGGCCTGTTCGGGCGGGCGCGCAACCTGGGCTATTTCCAGCGCCGTCTCGCCGCCGATCGCCGGGTGCTGGCGGTCGATCTGCGCAACCACGGCGACAGTCCGCACGGCCAGATGGACTATACCAGCATGGCGTTCGACCTGCTGGAGACGCTGGCCGAGCATGACGCGCTGCCGGCGACCCTGGTCGGGCATTCGATGGGCGGCAAGGCGGCGATGACGCTGGCGCTGACCCGTCCGGAGGCGGTGTCCGGCCTTTTGATCGCCGACATTCCGCCGGCGACCACCGGCCATGGCAGCTTCGCGCTCGGCGAGAAGATGCTGCACGTCGCCTTTCCGCCGGTCCTGACCCGGGCCGGCGCCGACGCGCTGCTCGCCGGGATCGTCGCCGATGCCGACGTGCGCAACCTGATGCTGCAGAACCTGCGCTTCGGCGAGAATCCGGGATGGTCGATCGGCCTGGCCGAGATCGTCGCCTCGATGACCAACATCGAGGGCTGGCCCTACATCCCGGAGGGCCATCGCTATGACGGGCCGACCCTGTTCCTGGCCGGCGAGCATTCGCCCTACATCAAGCCGTCGGACTTCCCGACGATGCGGCGGCTGTTCCCCCGCTACACGCTGGAGATCATCGAACGCGCCGGGCACTGGCTGCATGTCGAGAATCCGGCGCGGTTCCTCGAGCTGGTCAGCCGCTTCGTGCAGCAGGCCTGAGCGTCAGCCGCCGGCGCCGAGCAGCCGAGCCGTGTCCGACCGGTCGAGCGCGGCGCGGCGCGGCTCCGGGGTTGAGACGATCACCGCGGCGGCGGCGTTGGCATAGACGACCGCGTCGCGCAGCGGCTGGCCCGTCGCCAGCTGGGCGGCCAGCGCGCCGACGAAGGCGTCCCCGGCCCCGTGCGTGCTGACGAGCGCCACCCGGTGCGGCGCCAGCACCCAGCTCTCGTTCGCGTCGCGCACCGCCACGCCGTCGCCGCCCGCGGTCACGATCACCACCGGCGCCAGGGCGGCCAGGGCGCAGGCGGCGCGTTCCGCCGACGCTAGGTCGGCCACCGGTTCGGCGCCGAGCATCTCCGCCTCGATGGCGTTGACGACCAGCACGTCGACCAGCCGGTACAGCGCGTCCAGCGGCGCGCGGGCCGGCGCCGCGTTGAGCAGCACCAGGCTTCCGGCGGCACGGAAGCGGCGCGCCGCCGCCAGGTTGATCGCGTCCGGGATCTCGTTCTGCAGCACCAGCACCGCGGCCCCGTCGTTCGCGGCGGCGGCGACGTCGCGCTCGTCGAGATCCTGGTTGGCGCCGGAGACGATCACCGCGGCGTAGTCGCCCGCGGCCTCGGCGATGACCACGCTCAGCCCGGTCGCCGCGCCGCCGGCGCGCACCAGGGCGGCATCGACCCCGGCTTGCCGCAGCGAGCCGACCAGCTGCCGGCCCATGTCGTCGTCGCCGACGCAGCCGACCATCGCCACCGCGCCGCCGTGACGCGCCGCCTCGGCGGCCTGGTTGCGGCCCTTGCCGCCGCATTTCGATTCCCAGCCGCTGCCGGGCAGCGTCTCGCCGAGCCGCGGCAGGCGCGGGCCGCTGACGATCATGTCGTAATGCAGGCTTCCGACGACGACGATGCGGGACATGGTCTATTTCTCGCGTCTGGGCAGGACGGCGGCGCTGGTGCGCTGCAGGCTGGCTTCGGCGCTCTCGTAGTCGCGCTGCGCCACCGCGGCGAACACCGCATCCATGATGTTGAGCTGCGCCACCCTGGCGGCGGCGTTCTCGCCGAGCAGCGGCGAGCCGCGCGCGGTCGAGCACAGCACCAGCCGGGCGATCTCGGCCAGCGGCGAGCCGGAGAAGTTGGTGATCGCCACGGTGATCGCCCCGTTCTCGCCGGCCAGCCGCAGCGCCTCGATCACCGCGCTGGTGCGGCCGGAATGGGAGAAGGCGATCGCCACGTCGCGCTCGTCGAGCAGCGAGGCCGACATCAGCATCA
>CAZZZA010000251.1:0-2486 GCA_964658455.1 uncultured Lichenihabitans sp. | reverse complement strand
CTTCCGTCCTGATCCTGGCCGCCGGTCGCGGCAGACGGCTGGGCAGCCTCGCCTCCGAGACCGGCGAGGCGGCGCCGAAGATCCTGCTGCGCTTCGGCGGACGCAGCCTGCTGGAGCGTCATCTCGAGCGGCTGGAACGCGCCGGCGCCGGGCCGGTGACGCTGGTGGTCGGCTTCCAGGCGGCGCTGATCGAGGCGGAACTGGCGCGGATCGGCCGCGCCCGTCAGGTGGCGCTGATCCACAACCCGGACTGGCACGAGGGCAGCGTGGTCTCGCTCGCCGCCGGCCGGCCGGTGCTGGAATCCGGCGCTCCTGTGGTGCTGATGGATGGCGACGTGCTCTACGACCAGGCGCTGATCGCCCGGCTGTTCGCCAGCCGGCATGAGGCGGCACTGCTGCTCGACCGCGCGCTCGAGCCCGGCGACGAGCCGGTGAAGATCTGCGTCGACACCACCGGCCGCATGGTCGATTTCGCCAAGCGACCGGATGTCGACCATGCCTGGCACGGCGAATCGGTGGGGTTCTTCCGCTTCACGCCGGAGATCGCCGCCGCCCTGGCCTGGCGCGCCGCGGCGACGATCGCCGACGACGGCCGGGCCATCGAATACGAGGAGCCGATCCGGGCGATGATCAAGGCCGATACGCGGCATGCGTTCGGTTTCGAGGACATCACCGGGCTCCCCTGGACCGAGATCGATTTCGCCGAGGACCTGGTCAAGGCCGAAGCCTTGTTGCCCCTGCTGTCGGAGACCGTGGCATGAACGTGCTGTCCCACCCTGTCGCGCCCCGGGCCCCTGGCCATGGCGCCCGTGCGCCGGAGCCGGCCGAGATCGAGGCGATGCGCCGCGACGGCTATCTGCTGGTGCGCGGCTTCTATTCCGCCGCCGAGACCGCGGCGCTGGTGGCGCTGACCGGCGAGATCGCGGCGCGGCCGGAGCGGCCGGGCAGCCAGATGGTCTATTACGAGGACAGCCTGCTCGAGCCGGGGCGCCGCGTGGTGCAGCGGATCGAGGATTTCTGCGCGCACGATCCGGCGATGGACGCGATCGCCCGGCATGGCGCCCTGAGCCGCTGGCTGTCGGTGCTGATGGGCGGCGAGACGGTGCTGTTCAAGGACAAGATCAACTTCAAGTATCCCGGCGGCGACGGCTTCAAGGCGCACCAGGACCAGCAGGCCGGCTGGACCAGCTATGCGCCGCTGTTCGTCACCGCCCTGGTCACCATCGACCGCGCCACCATCGAGAATGGCTGCCTGGAGATCGCCACCGCGCCGCGCGCCCGCGCGCTGATCGGCGCCGAATGGACGCCGCTGGAAGAGGAGTCGCTGGGCCTTGTCCCGGTGCCGACCGAACCCGGCGACGTGATCTTCTTCGACAGCTACGTGCCGCATGCCTCCAAGCCGAACCTGACCCGGGAGCAGCGCCGCGTGCTGTACCTGACCTACAACGCGGCCGAATACGGCGACCATCGGCGCCGCTATTTCGACGAGAAGCGCGCCGCCTTTCCGCCCGACATCGAGCGCAAACCCGGCGAGACCTACGTGTTCCGGGTCTGACCGCCCGCCGGCACGCGCCGCGCTTTCGCACGCCACCCTTCCCCGCCAGCGCCCGAGCCCTTATTGCTGCTCCGCACAGAGGGCGCCGCGGGCGCGCGGCGGGAGACGACGATGCGGCGATCGAAACGGGGCTTTCCCAACGGACCGGCGATGCTGCTGGCCTGCCTCGCCGGTGCGCCGCTGCTGCTGGCCGGGTGCGCGACCCCGCCGCCCAAGACCGATCCGGACGCGCTCGCCGACTACAAGGCCAACAACGATCCGTTCGAGCCCACCAACCGGGTGGTCTATGCCGTCAATGACGGGCTGCTGACCTACGTGCTGATGCCGATCGCCAGGGGCTACAATGCGGTGCTGCCGCAGCCGGCCCGGACCGGCATCCACAACGTGCTGAACAATCTCGGCGCCCCGGTGCAGTTCGCCAACGACGTGCTGGAGACCAAGCCGCGCCGCGCCGGCGACACCTTCGTCCGCTTCCTGGTCAACTCCACCGTGGGCATCGGCGGCGTGTTCGACGTGGCGCGCCATGTCGGCTACCCGGACCATTCCGCCGATGGCGGGCTGACGCTGGCGATCTGGGGCATTCCGTCCGGGCCGTATGTCTATCTGCCGCTGTTCGGGCCGTCCGGGGTCCGCGACGGGGTCGGGCGCGGCCTCGATTCGGCGGTCAGCCCCTATACCTGGGTGACGTTCAACGGCGTGAACCACCTCAACGCCATCTCCAGCGGCCTGTCCGCGGTGGATGCGGTAGCGCCGCATGTCGACGACCTGAAGAAGCTGAACGAGCAGGCGCTCGATCCGTATGCCACCCAGCGCTCGCTGTATCGCCAGTCGCAGCAGACGCGGTTCGAGGCGGTGCGCGACGACCGCCGCGCCACCGTGCCCGACTGGTATCCGCAGGCAGCGCCCGGCTCCGGCGCGGCGCCCGCACCGG
>CAZZZA010000250.1:0-2488 GCA_964658455.1 uncultured Lichenihabitans sp. | reverse complement strand
CCGGTGGCGCTGCGGCTGCGGCAGATGAACCTGCTCTACGAGATGAACAAGGATCGCGGCGCCACCGTGATCGTGCCCAGCGACCTCGCCGCCGCGTTCGGCCAGGCGTTCGCGCCGGGGGCCGCCGGCCAGGCGACGGCGCCGATGCCGCCGACCGGGGCATGACGGGCTTCCTCAGGGTCATCGACCTCGAGACCACCGGCAACAGCTTCACCGATGGCGGCGTGGTCGAGATCGGCTGGCAGGATGTCGCGCGCGACGGTGACGACGACAGCGGGGGCACCTGGGCGCTGCGCGGCGGTCCGATGGCGATGCTGATCGATCCCGGCCGGCCGATCTCGCCCGCGACCTCGGCGATCCACCATCTGATCGACGAGGACGTGGCCGGCGCGCCGGCCTGGCTCGACGCCGCGCCGGCGATCCTGGGCGCCGGGGCCGGGCCGCCGCCGCTGGCGCTGGTCGCGCACCGCGCCGCGTTCGAGCAGCGCTGGTGCGCGCCGGTGCTCAAGGCGCTGCCCGGCATCCGCCTGCCCTGGATCTGCACCTACAAGGCGGCCCTGCGCGTCTGGCCGGAGGCGCCGGGGCACAGCAACCAGGGCCTGCGCTACTGGCGCCGTCCGGCCGGGCTGGAGCGCGGGCTCGGGTTGCCGGCGCACCGGGCCGGGCCGGATGCCTACGTCACCGCGCACCATCTGCGCGACATGCTGCACCATGCCGGCCTGGAATCGCTGCTGGCCTGGTCGGCGGAGCCGGCGCTGCTGGCACGGGTGCCGTACGGCAAGCTGCGCGGCCGACGGTTCGCCGACCTGTCGGACGAGAACCTGGCCGGCCTGGCCGAGGGCGAGCGCGGCGATGGCGACCTCGCCTTTACCGTCCGCACCGAGCAGCGGCGCCGCGAGGCGCTGCCGGATGCCGCCGCGCCACCGTCGCAGGGCGCCCTGTCCTGGTGAGCAGCACCTGCGCCGCCGGCGTTCAGGGCGCCTGCGGGGTCGCCGGCGCCTGCTGCTGCAGCATCGCATGGATGAAGCCGAGCTTGTCGCGCACCGGCTCGGAGATGATGAACGGATACAGGTCGGACAGGCCCATGCTGCGATTGAGACTGTTCAGCGCATAGACCAGCGGCATCCAGGGCCGCAGGATGTCGTCCATGTGCGCCAAGCGGTAGGGGTCGAGGGTGATCGCCACCTTCAGCGTTTCGGCGCTGCCGGTGTTCGGCGCCACGTCCAGCCCGAAGGCGCTGGCGGTCTCGAGCGTGTCCATGATGTGCAGGTAGTGCGCCCAGGTCTCGGCGAAATCCTCCCACGGATGGCTGCTGGCATAGGCGCTGATGGTGCGGTCCTGCCAGTCCGGGGCCGCCCCTGCCTCGTAGTAGCGGTCCAGCGCCTGCGGATAGTCGGCGCGCTCGTCGCCGAACAGGGCGCGGAACGCCTCCAGCCGGTCCTGGTCGCGCACCAGCCGGTTCCAGATCCAGTGTCCGACCTCGTGACGGCAATGGCCGAGCAGGGTGCGGTAGGTCTCGTGCATGCGGTGGCGGGTCTCCTCGCGATGCGCGTCGTCGGCCTCGTCCAGGTTGATGGTGATGACCCCGTTCTGGTGGCCGGTGAGCACCTTGGGCTGGCCCGGGATCGGATCGAGCACGTCGAAGGCGAGCCCGTCTTCCGGGTCGTCGAGCCGGTTCGGCAGGGCGATGCCGAGCCGGATCAGCGAGTAGAACAGCCGGTGCTTGGCGATCTCCAGGCTGCGCCACAGCGTGAGCGCCCGCTCGTCGCTCAGTTCCGGGATCATGCGGTTGTGGCGGCACGAGGCGCAGAAGCGCTCCGCGCCATCGGCATCCACCACCCAGTTGCAGGCGTCACGCTCGGCATTGACGCAGAGCCGCACCCGCGCGGGAGCACCGGAGGCCCGCGCCACGCTGTAGGCGTCGCCATCCTCGACGAGCACCGACAGCGTCGCCGCATGCGGCAGGTAGCCGAGCCGGGCGCCGCAGGCGAGGCAGGCAGGGTTCTCGAAATAGAGCAGGCTGCCGCAGGTCTCGCAGTTGAACAGTTTCATGGTCCGGGGGTCCTGCTTGCAGCTCCTGTAACGAACAGGCGCCGCCCGGCCGGGGTTCCCCGCGCCGTGCGCCCATGGATGCCACAAAGACGGCCGCCGACGCATCCAAGCCCGCGATCCCGCGTTGTTTCGCCCACGGGGCGGCACGCGGCCGGCCGACAGCAACCGGGGAACAGCGATGGACAGCAACAAGATCGAGGGCGTCACCGATCAGGTGAGCGGCAAGATCAAGGAAGGCATCGGCAGCGTGATGGGCGACAGCGCCACCGAGGCGAGCGGCAAGGCGCAGCAATTCGGCGGCCAGGCGCAGAGCGCCTATGCCGACGCGATCGACACCGTTCGCGACCTCACCGCCGACCAGCCGCTGCTCGCGGTCGGCGTCGCGGTCGGCATCGGCTTCGTGCTCGGCGCGCTGCTGGCCAGACGCTGAGCCGGG
>CAZZZA010000249.1:0-2500 GCA_964658455.1 uncultured Lichenihabitans sp. | reverse complement strand
GGCCGAAGGCATTCGGGCAGTAGCGCAGCCTGGTAGCGCATCAGTCTGGGGGACTGGGGGTCGTGGGTTCGAATCCCGCCTGCCCGACCAAAACGCCCCGTCCATGCTCAGAGCGTCACCGCCTCGTCGTTCGGGCTGGTCCATTCGCGCCACAGCAGGATCAGCGCCGCCATGATCGCCGGGCCGACGAACAGGCCCAGCAGGCCCCAGACCTCGACCCCGCCGAGGATGCCGAGCAGCACCCACAGGAACGGCAGCTTGGTGGCGCCGCCGATCAGCACCGGCCGCACGAAATGGTCGGCTACGAACACCACCACCATCCCGCCCGCGAACAGCAGCGCCGCCGCCAGCGTCGAGCCCTGCGCCAGCACCAGGGCCGAGGCCAGGCCGATCGCCAGCACCGCGCAGAACGGGATCATCGCCGCCACCGCGGTCAGCAGCCCGAACAGGGTCGGGTGCGGCGCGCCGGCGATCGCGTAGGCGCTGCCCATGATCACGCCCTCCGCGAGCCCGACCAGCACCAGCCCGTCCACGGTGCCGTGTACCGAGGCGACCATCTGCCGACCGACCCGCTCGCCACGGGCGCCGAACGACCGCCGGCTCGCCACCAGCAGCCCCTGGGTCACCGACTCGCCCTCGCGGAACAGGAAGAACAGGGTGATGATCGAGAACCCGAACAGCGTCGCGCGATGCGCCAGCTGCGAGCCGAGCTGGCGGGTCATCTGCAGGTTGTTGGACGATTTCATGGTGTTGAACAGGTCCGACGCGTCGTCGGGGCTCGCCAGATGCTGCTGCCACCACGCCGCCGCCGCGTCATGCCCGACCGGCAGGCGGCCGACCCAGGACGGCACCGGAACGCCGGTATGGCGCGCATGCGCGATCCAGGCCACCACCCCCTGCGCCTCGCGCGCCGCCTCGAAGGCGATCAGCGACAGCGGCACCAGGAACACCAGCGCGATCATCGCGGTGAACAGCAGCGGCAGCAGCAGGTTGTGCTTGCCCGGCGGCCAGCGGCGCTTGGCGCGCTGATACCAGGGCCAGGTGGCGATCGCGAAGATCACCGCCCAGGCCAGCGCCGGCAGGAAGTCGTAGAGCGTGTAGATGCCGAGCAGCACCAGCACCAGCACCAGCGTTGCGCGCGCCACCTGCTGCGTGGCGGTCGGACGGCCGATCGCGCGGTCGCGGGGTGTGGGCTCAGATTCGCTCATCAGCATCGACGCTCCGGTTCGCGGACCAGGTCGCTGGTCGGCTTGGTGTTTCAAAATGCAGGGTTTTTACGGACTCCGCGAGAGGGCGGGTGACGGCGCTTGACGATCGGCCGCCGGGTGGCGGCCTGATACGCCGACCGACGAGCCGGCCGCGCCGGCGGGAGAACCCGATGAGCCAGACCACGGCACGCACCCATCACCTGCCGGCGACCCCGGACTCGGTGCGGCTGGGCGTGTTCGACGCCGCCATCCCGCCGGTGCTGACCGTCGAGCCGGGCGACAGCGTCGCCATGGAATGCCTGTCGGGCGGCCCGGAGGTGATGCCGGCGGACACGGTGCGGTTCCCGATCTCCGACCAGCTGCGCGCGATCCATGCCGCGCCCTCGTTCCGGCTCGGCACCCACATGATCACCGGCCCGGTGGCGGTGCGCGGCGCGATGCCGGGCGACATGCTGGAGGTCAGGATCGACTCCGTCGAGCCCGGCGCCGACTGGGGCTATTGCGGGTTCCGGCCGCTGGCCGGCACCCTGCCGGAGGATTTCGACAGCCGGTTCCTGAGCCATATCCCGGTCGACCGCGCGCGCGGCGTCTGTCGCCTGCCATGGGGGCCGGAGCTGAAGCTGGCGCCGTTCTTCGGCATCATGGGCGTGGCGCCGCCGGCCGGTCACGGCCGGCTGTCGAGCCGGGAGCCGCGGGCGTTCGGCGGCAACCTGGACAACAAGGAGCTGGTGGCCGGCAGCACCCTGTTCCTGCCGGTGTTCGTGCCCGGCGCCAATTTCTCCGCTGGTGACGGGCACGGTCTGCAGGGCGACGGCGAGGTGTGCGTGAACGCGCTGGAGATGGCGCTGAACGGCCGCTTCACGCTGCTGCTGCACAAGGGCAGCCCGGAGGCGCCGCTGCTGCGCATGCCGCGCGCCGAGACGCCGGAGTACTGGATCAGCATGGGGCTGAACGAGGATCTGGACCAGGCGATGAAACAGGCGCTGCGCGAGATGATCGCCTTCATCTGCGCGCGCACCGGCCTTACGCGCGAGCAGGCCTACCAGACCTGTTCGCTGGCGGTCGATTTCCGGGTGACGCAGACGGTGAACGGCGAGAAGGGCATTCACGGGATGCTGCGCAAGGGCCTGCTGTTCTGACCGGCGCGGGTGATCCGCCGCCTGGGCGGCGGATCGATGCGGCACCGCTGGTTCGGATCAGGCGGCCTTTAGGCGCGCCTCGGCGAACTCGTAGTTCGCCAGCTTGTCGAGGAAGTTGGTGACGTAGTCCGGACGGCGGTTCTGGAAGTCCAG
>CAZZZA010000248.1:0-2517 GCA_964658455.1 uncultured Lichenihabitans sp. | reverse complement strand
CCTACCTCGGTGGTCAGGGCGGCGGTGGCGGCGGTGCTGGCGGCGGTGAAGACGGTGTCCATCACCGCGCCGGCGGCGAGCGAGCCGAGCAGGAACCCGGAGGCGGCCTCGGTATGGGAGATCGGATCGCCGACCCGGGCCGCCGCCTCAGGCATCGTTGGCCCCGGCCACCGGCCCGTCGCCCCGCGCGCGGGCGCTGGCCATGGCGGCGAGGATGCGGCCCCTGACCGATGACGGCATCGGCGCCGGGGCGGCGCCGGTGAACACCACCAGGCCACCCGGCTCGGGCAGGTACGCCATCAGCTGATCCACGGTGCCGTGCTGGGTCCGCCAGCGGCATTCCACCAGCTCGGTGGCGCCGGCATCAAGCACCATGTCGCGCCGATCGACCAGCTTGAAGTCCGGCAGGCCATGCGCGAGCCGGTGCAGTTCCTGGTCGACGAAATCGCGCGGCGCCGCCCCGTCCGGGATGGAAGCATGGGTGACGGTGAGGCTGGCGGTGGTGCCGCCCTCGTCGAGGACGAAGCTGTGGATCGAGCGGTCGGTCCAGCCGGCGGGCGGGATGAACGCATAGCCCGACACCGGGTAGGGTCTGCTCATCGGGTCACTCGGTCGGTTCGTCGCCGACACTAACCATCCGCCGCGCGTTTCGTCAGTCCCTTTGTCGGGGCGGCATCGCCCTGCCGTCATCCGCGCTAATTCAACGCGGCGTCGACCATAGGCGGCAAAATCCACGCTTTCTCGTCGCACGTTGCGTAAACCCCGACGCCGTGGTGCTGTAGCGGGGTGGCGGTAATGGGGACAGGCGTGGCGGCAGGATCGGGCGGCGGCTCATGACCCGGGCGATGCTCGAGGTTCGCGGCATCGAGAAGCGCTTCGGCAGCACCCAGGCACTGGACGGCGTCGATCTGGCGATCGCCCCGGGCGAGGTAGTGGCGCTGCTCGGCGCCAACGGGGCCGGCAAATCGACCCTGGTCAGGATCCTGTGCGGCGCCGCGATCCCCGATCGGGGCCGGATCCTGATCGGCGGCCGGGAGCAGGCCATCGCCGACCCGGCCACGGCGCGCAGGCTGGGAATCGTCGCCGTGCATCAGGCCACCGACAGCGCCAACGTGCCGCAGATGACGGTGGCGGAAAATTTGGTGCTGGACGCGCTCTGCGGCGGGCGTCTTCCCGGCCTGCTGACGCCGCGCCAGCTCCGGCGCGCGGCGGCACCGGTAGCGGCGGCGCTCGACCTCGATCTGCCGCTCGACGCCCCGCTTTCGCAGCTGCCGCTGGCGTCGCGCCAGCTGGTGGCGATCGCCCGCGCGCTGGCCGGGCAGGCGCGGCTGCTGATCCTCGACGAGCCGACCGCGTCGCTGTCGGAAAGCGAGGCGGCCCGGCTGTTCGGCATCGTCGGCGCGCTCCGCGCACGCGGCGTCGCGACCCTGCTGGTGTCGCACCGCACCGCCGACCTGAAACGCGCCGCGGATCGCGCCGTGGTGCTGCGCGATGGTCGGGTGGCCGGCAGCTTCTCGCGGCCGATCGATTTCGAGGCCGCCCTGACCATGATGGTCGGCGCCCTGCCGCCACGCGCCGGGCGCGCCGCCGTGCAAGGCGCGGTGACGCTCGCGGCGCACGGGCTCTGCACGCGGCCCGGCGCCCCGGCGATCGATCTGGCCCTGCGCAGCGGCGAGATCACCGTCCTGTTCGGCCCGCTGGGCGTGGGCAAGTCGCGTCTGCTGGCGACGCTGTTCGGCGCCAACCCGCCCTGCGGCGGCACGATGACAGTGGATGGCCGCGCCTGGCGTCCGCGCGGTCCCGCCGAGGCGATCGCCGCCGGCATCTTCCTCGCCGCCGAGGACCGTTGGCGGACCTCGTTCTCGGCGCCCGGCACGCTCGGCGCCGACATCGCCGGCACCATCGGTCTGCCTCATCTTGGCCGCTGGACCGGCCGCTCCGGTCTGGTTCCGGTGCGACGGCAGATCGACACGGCGCGTGCCGCGATCCGCCGTCTCGGGATCGTCTGCGGCGGTGCGGCGGACCGGATCGAGCGCCTGTCCGGCGGCAACCAGCAGAAGGTGGTGCTCGCCCGCTGGACGGCGATGGCGGCGCGCGTGCTGCTGCTCGACGAGCCGTTCGCCGGGGTCGATCTGCGTGCCCGGCACGACATCGTCGCGGCGCTGCAGGCGCTCGGACGGCGCACGGCGGTCCTGCTGGCGACCAGCGATGCAGAGGAAGCGCTGGAGGCCGCCGACAGGATCCTGGTGATGCGGCGCGACGGGCTGCACGAGGTCCGCCGGGCGTCGATCGCCGACGGCGCGGCCCTGCTGGCGCTGGCGGACAGCACGCAGGACGTGGCGGCGTGAGACGTGCGGCCGACGACCGCGCCGCGCGTCTGGCACGGCGGCTGGGCACCTGGGCGATCTTCTTCGTGCTGGCCGCGCTGGTCGCGCTGTTCGCGCTCCTGCAGCCGCGCTTTCTCGACGTGGCGAACCTGTTCCAGATCCTGCAGAGCGTGACCGTCACCGCGCTGTT
>CAZZZA010000247.1:0-2529 GCA_964658455.1 uncultured Lichenihabitans sp. | reverse complement strand
TGTTGCGGGCAAGGGCGAAACGGTGCGGCAAGAGCGCACCGCGCTTCCGGCAACGGCGGCGGCAGGGCAAACCCCACCGGGAGCAAGACCGAATAGGGACGGCAGGATCGGCTCTCGGGCCGAATCCAGGGGTTCTCCCGCCCCGTCGTCCGGGTTGGTCGCGTGAGGCGCGCAGCGATGCGCGTCCCAGAGGAATGATCGTCACGCGGGCGGGCAACCGCCGGCGGACAGAACCCGGCTTACAGGCCGTCTGGCGCCTTCTTTTTCCGGCCGCGCGGCGTCGCCGAGGCGCCGCTTCTGTCGCAAAACGACCCCGCCTTGACCATTATTTGGTCAAATAAGAACAGAGTATGAACATATCGGTGTGCGATCTGTAGGGCCTTACATGGCCCGACGACCATCGCAAGCGACGAATCCCGGTTATTGCTTGATTCTGTTGCTCTCTTTTGTTTGACCACCCATGAAATCCCATGGTATCCCATAACAGCCCAAGGTTCATCGGGTATCGATCCTGCTCATCCGCATCAGGGGTTCGCCCCGGCGAGGCACGACGATGACGAGGAACCGGGCGTGCGCGGCAAGGCCGCAAGCCGCCGGCAATGCCGGCCGGCGGCCGGAACAGGGTGCGGGAGGGACCAGTGAGCATGTTCCTCGGCACCCACCAGAATCGTCTGGACGCGAAGGGCCGGGTTTCGATCCCGGCCGGATACCGCACCATCCTCCGCGCGCAGCAGGCCGGCGCCGAGGCCGCGGACACTGGCGGCGACACGCTGCTGGTGCTGCGCCAGTCGCCGAAACATGCCTGCATCGAGGCGTGGCCGATGCCGGTGTTCCGCGCGCTCGCGCCCAATCTCGACAATCTCGCCATGTTCAGCGACGACCAGGAGGACATGGCGCTGTCGCTCTATGGCGATGCCTGGCCGCTGGACCCTGACAAGGAAGGGCGAATCACGCTACCGGAGACGCTGTCGGCGCATGCGTCGCTCACCGATTCGGTAACCTTCATGGGCCTTGGCCGTCATTTCCAGATCTGGGAGCCCGCCGCCGCGGCCCGCCGCCTCATCGAGGCCCGCACCCGCGCGCGCGGCGTCACTCTGCCGTCACATGCCGGCGGTGCGGCATGAACGACGCAGCACCCGTCATCGAGGCCGACGCCGATGGCGGCCACGCGCCGGTGATGCTCGACGAGGTGCTGGCGCAGCTGCGCCCGGTCGATGGCGGCATCTATCTCGACGGCACCTTCGGCGGCGGCGGCTACGCGCGGGCGATCCTGGCCCGGGCGCGCTGCACGCTCTATGCGATCGACCGCGATCCGGACGCGATCGCGCGCGGCCGCGCGCTGGCGGCGGCGCTGCGCGATGCCGGGGGCGGCGAGCGCCTGCACATGGTCGAGGGCGGTTTCGGCGACATGCTGTCGCTGCTGGCCGCGCGCGGCGTCTCGGCGCTGGACGGGGTGGTGCTGGATCTCGGCGTGTCCTCGTTCCAGATCGACCAGCCCGAGCGCGGCTTCAGCTTCCGCAGCGACGGCCCGCTCGACATGCGGATGAGCCGGGACGGACCCAGCGCCGCCGACCTGGTCAACGGGCTGCCGGAAGCCGAACTGGCCGACGTGCTCTACCAATTCGGCGAGGAGCGCCTGTCGCGCCGCATCGCCCGCGCGCTGGTCGCCACCCGCGCCGAGGCGCCGATCGAAACCACGCTGCAGCTGGCCTCGATCATTCGTCGCGTGGTGCCCAAGGACAAATCCGGCATCGATCCGGCGACGCGCTCGTTTCAGGCGCTGCGGATCAAGGTCAATGACGAGCTGGGCCAGATCGAGCGCGGTCTGGCGCAGGCCTGCTGCCTGCTGCGCCCGGCGGGCCGGCTGGTGGTGGTGTCGTTCCATTCGCTCGAGGACCGGATCGTCAAGCGGTTCATGCTCGACGCGGCCGGCCGCGCGCCGGCGCCGTCGCGTCACGATCCGCGCGGGCTGGGCCGCGCCGATCGCGACGCCGCCGCGGCATTCCGCCTCGCCGCCAACCGCGCCATGCGGCCCGGCGAGAGCGAGACCCGCCGCAATCCCCGCGCCCGCAGCGCCAAGCTGCGCACGCTCGAACGCATCCGCCCGGACAATTCGTCACCTGGAGACGCCAGATGATCCGCTCCTTCACCTGCGTCTGCGCGCTGCTCGCCGGAGCGTCCGGGCTGTATCTCTATTCGGAGAAGCACCGCACCACTCTGCTCGATCAGCAGATCTCCAGGATCGTCGCCGACACGCAGCAGATACGCGAGCGCACCTCGATGCTGCGCGCCGAATGGGCGCTGCTGAACCAGCCGGACCGGCTGCAGGGGCTCTCCACCCGCTTCCTGCCGCAGCTGGGCGCGATGGCGCCGACCCAGTTCGTGCAGCTCGCCGCCCTCGACGCCCGGCTGCCGCCGGTCGGACCGGAGACGCCGCCGCACCCGATCGCCACCCCGGAGACCGCGCCGTCGCTGGTCGGCGCCGGGCCGGCAGCACCTCCGGCCGCCGCCCGGCCGGATGCCGCCAGG
>CAZZZA010000246.1:0-2546 GCA_964658455.1 uncultured Lichenihabitans sp. | reverse complement strand
ACACCTGCGCGTCCACCAGATGATGGGTGCTGGCGCCACCGCCGACCGCGACCAGACGCGGCCGCTCGGCCTGCGCCATCGGCGTGTCGATACCGGTCGCCACCACCGACACCCGGACCCGGCCGGACAGGTTCTCGTCGATCGCCGAGCCGAAGATGATGTTGGCGTCCTCGGCGACCTCCTCGCGGACCCGGTTCACCGCCTGGTCGACCTCGAACAGCGTCATGTCGTCGCCGCCGGTGATGTTGATCAGCAGGCCGCGCGCGCCGGCCATCGAGGTGTCCTCGAGCAACGGGTTGGAGATCGCGGCCTCGGCGGCGCGGATCGCCCGGTTCTCGCCGTCCGCTTCGCCGGTGCCCATGATCGCCTTGCCCATCTCGGCCATCACGGTGCGGATGTCGGCGAAATCCAGGTTGACCATGCCGGGCGAGACCATCAGGTCGGTCACGCCGCGCACGCCCATGTAGAGGACGTGGTCGGCCATCTTGAACGCTTCCTTCCAGCCGGTGCGCTCGTTGGCCAGTCGGAACAGGTTCTGGTTCGGGATCACGATCAGCGTATCGACATACTGCTGCAGCTCGGTGATGCCGGCATCGGCCGCCCTGGCGCGACGCTGCCCCTCGAAGGTGAACGGCTTGGTGACGACGCCGACGGTCAGGATGCCGCGCTCGCGCGCCATGCGGGCGATCACCGGCGCGGCGCCGGTGCCGGTGCCGCCGCCCATGCCGGCGGTGATGAACACCATGTGCGCGCCGTCCATGTGCCGCGCCAGCTCGTCGGCGGCCTCCTCGGCGGCGGCGCGGCCGATCTCCGGCTTGGCGCCGGCGCCGAGGCCCTGGGTGAGATGCGGCCCGAGCTGCACGCGACGGTCGGCGCGGCTGTGGGTGAGCTGCTGCGCGTCGGTGTTGGCGACCACGAACTCGACGCCGGCCAGCTGCAGCTGGATCATGTTGTCGACGGCGTTGGTGCCGCCGCCGCCGACGCCGATCACGGTGATCCGCGGCGTGAAATCGGCATAGGTCTGGGTCGGAATCGTCAGATTGAGGGTCATGGGTGGTCTCCCCGGGTTCTTCTGGAGGCAGGGTAGGCGGCCACCGTCGGCCACCCGGTATGAACGATCGTTTCGAGTCGCGTCATCATCTCAGACGCGCTCCCTGAGAAACTCGACCAGCCGGCGCATCAGGCCGGGCGGACGAGGTTCGCTGAGGTCGATGTCGGCCAGGGTGCGGCCGGCGCCGGCGGCCCAGGCGAGCAGCCCGACCGCGGTGGCGAAACCGGGCCCGGTGGCGTTGTCTGGCAGGCCGCGCACGCCGATCGGCCGCCCCAGACGCACCTGGCGGTCCAGGATGCGCGCCGCCATCGGGCTGATCCCGTCGAGCTGGCTGGCGCCGCCGGTCAGGATCACCCGGCCGCCGGCCTTGCCGCCGGCGCGTCCGAGCCCGGCATTGTCCAGCCGGTCGCGCACCAGCTCGAACGTCTCCTCGAGCCGCGGCCGGATCACGGTGACGATCCGCGAGCGCGCCATGCGGGTGAACTGGTGCTCGTCCTCGCCGATCTGCTGCACGTTGATCATCTCGCGATCGTCGTCGGAGCTGACCTCGGCGTTGCCGTAGATCACCTTCAGCCGCTCGGCGCTGCCCAGCGGGGTCGAGATCATGCCGGCGATGTCCTTGGTGACATGCAGGCCGCCGACCGGCAGTTGCGCGGTGTGCAGGATCTGGCCGTCGGCGAACACCGCGATCGAGGTGGTGCCGCCGCCCATGTCCACCACCGTGGCGCCGAGTTCGCGCTCGTCCTCGACCAGCACCGACAGGCCGGATGCGAGCGGGGCGGCGACCAGCTCGGCGATGTCGAGATCGCAGCGCGCCAGCACCGCGGAGAGGTTGCGCAGCGCCATCGAGGCGGCATCGACCACGTGCAGCCGGGCCGCGAGCTGGTCGCAATGATGGCCGCGCGGATCCTCGACCCCGGTGGTCTCGTCGACCGAGAAGCCCAGCGGCAGCGCATGGATCACGTCGCGCCCGTCGGTCACCGCGCGGTTGCGCCCCTCGGTGACCACGCGCCGGATGTCGGCATCGCCGATCATCCGGCCGCCGACCGGCCAGCGCACGTTGAACAGTCGGCTCTCCGGCTGGCCGCAGGACAGGTTGACGGTGACCGAGCGCAGATGGTGGTCGGCCTGGCTCTCCGCCTGCCCGACCGCGGCGCGGATCGCCCGCTCCGCCTCGGCCAGGTCGGTGATGCCGCCCAGCCGCACCCCGCGCGAGCGCTGCCAGCCGCAGCCGGTGACCTTGAGCGTGCCGTCCGGCTCGCCGCGGCCGATCAGGCAGGTGATCTTGGTGGTGCCGATATCGAGCACGCCGAAGGTGCCGGGACGGTAGGCGCGGCGGCGCTGGCCGGTCTCGGCGCCGGCCAGCGCCAGCATGCGCGCCTGCTCCGGCGCCGGCGCCGCCAGCATCGGCGCCAGGCCCGACGGCGCCGCGGCGTCCTGCCGGCTCCTGGCGCGCCGGCTCCTGACCTGCTTGGCGGCCGGATCAGGCCCGCCC
>CAZZZA010000245.1:0-2571 GCA_964658455.1 uncultured Lichenihabitans sp. | reverse complement strand
CGGCGGACAGGCCGTTCATCTTCCAGTTGCCGGCGATCAGGTGGCGGACCATGCGTGACATCCCGTGACCCGGTGGGTGATGCGGCGGTGGTAGACCATGCCCGCCCCCGGCATGACAAGCATGACCCGCGCGCCTATGGTGCGCCGCCCCGGACGCTCGCCCGCCGACCCCGTCGCTCTCGCCTGCCGCTCCTTTCGTCTCCTGCAAGCCGGATCAATCCATGCTCGCCTTCATGCGCCGCATCTTCGTCGGGTCCTGGCTCGGCCGAATCCTCGCCATGCTGATCTTCCTCAGCTTCGCGGCCTGGGGCATGGGCGGGTTCTTCTCCAACCTGATCGGCGGCGGGGTCGGCAACGGCGTCGTCGCCAACGTCGCCGGGCGCCAGATCAGCGCGCAGGAGTTCGACCGCACCTACCGCCACGGTCTGGCCAGCGCCGCGCGGAGCCAGAATCTCAGCGATCCGCTGGCGCTGCCCTACCCGCAGCGCCGCCAGGTCGCCGCCGCGGCGCTGCAGCAGCTGGTCTACCAGGCGGTGGTCGGCAACGCCGCCGCGCGGATCGGGCTGGTGGTGCCCGATACTGTGGTGCGGGCGCAGATCGTGGCGGAAAAGGCGTTCGCGGGCCCGGACGGGAAGTTCAGCCGGGCGCTGTTCGACCAGCGCCTGCAGGCCGCCGGCTTCACCCAGGACCAGTTCGTGGCGCTGATCCGCGGCCAGACCGCCGCCAACGGGCTGATCGAGCCGATGCGGGTCGGCGTGCGGGCGCCCGACGAGCTGGTCCGGCGCGCGTTCGCCTATGCCGCCGAGCAGCGGGTGCTGGACCTCGTCACGCTGCCGTTCGCCGCCGTGAGCGCGCCGCCGGCGCCGGACGATGCGGTGCTGCGCCGCGCCTATGACAACAACAAGGCGCAGTTCGTGGCCCCGGAATACCGCCGCATCAAGCTGGTGCTGCTGTCGCCTGACACGATCGCCCGCGACCAGCAGGTCTCCGAGGCCGACGAGCGCAAGGCCTATGACGAACTCCTCAGCCGCTACCAGGTGCCGGAAAAGCGCTCGGTGCAGCTGCTGATCGTGCCAGACGCCGCCAGGGCCGGCCAGCTGGCCGGGCTGTGGCGCGGCGGCATGGGCTGGACCCAGCTGCAGGCGGCCGCGCACGACGCCACCCCGCTCTCGCTCGACCAGACCAGCCAGGCCGCGATCCCGTCGCCCGACCTCGCCCGGCTGGTGTTCGCGGCACAGCCCGGCAGCGTGGTCGGCCCGACCAAGACCGAGGCCGGCTGGGTGGTGTTGCGGGTCGGCGCCGTCACGCCGCCGCAGAACCGCGATTTCGCGCAGGTGCGCGACGAACTCCGGCAGATGATCGGCGCGCAGCGGGCGACCGGGCTGCTGTCGGCGCGGGTGCAGAAGCTGCAGGACGCGATCGCCGGCGGCGGCCTGGACGCGATCCCGGCCGATCTCGGCGCGGTCGCCGCCGAGGGCACGCTGGACGCGCAGGGCATGACCAGGAGCGGCGAGCCGGCGCCGCTGCCCGGCTCCGACGCGGTGCGCAAGGCGATGATCGCGCACGCCTTCTCGATGACCAAGGGGCAGGCGCCGACCCTGGAGCATGGCCCCGAGAACAGCTGGTACGCGGTGCAGGTCGAGGACATCACGCCGGCGGCGCCGCTCGCCTTCGTGCAGGTCGCCGACAAGGTGCGGGCCTTCTGGCAGCAGCAGCAGGTGCGGCACGCCGACGAGCAGCAGGCGGCCACGCTCTATGCCGACGCGCAGGCCAAGGGCGGTCTCGCCGCGATCGCCACCGGACGGCAGGGATTCGTGTCCGGCGTCGCGGTGCGGCGCGGCCAGGCCAGCGGCGCGGTGCCGGCGAACCTGGTGCAGCTCGCCTTCTCGCTGAAGCCCGGCACCTCGACGATGCTGGAGACGCCGGACGGCTTCGTCGTCGCGACCGTGACCGCGATCCGCCACCCCGACCCCGCCTCGGACCGGCTCGGCTATGACCGCACCCGTTCGGCGCTCGATGCGTCGATGGCCGACGATGTCGAGACCGGCTACCTGGACGCGCTGCGCGAACGCGCCCGGCCGAAGATCGACGCCAAGACGATGGATGCGGTGGTCGGCGCGCCGGGCGGCTCGGCTGGCGATGCCGCCGATTCGTCCGGCAACGGCTGATGCGCGGCGCCGCCGACAGCACGCTCGCCTGGACCGTCGAGCCCGCCGACCTGCTCACCCCGGTCGCCGCCTTCCTCAAGCTGCGCCAGCACCTGCCGGGCGCCGATCGCAACGGCTTCCTGCTGGAGAGCATCGAGGGCGGCACCGCGCGCGGCCGCTATTCGGTGATCGGCCTGCTGCCCGATCTGCTGTGGCGCTGCCGCTCCGGCGCGGTCGCGGTCTGCCGCGATCCGGACCGCGAGGGCTACGTCGCCGACCCGCGGCCGGCGCTCGACAGCCTGCGGGCGCTGATCACCGAGAGCCGGTTCGCGCTGCCGCCGTCGCTGCCGCCGATGATCGGCGGCGTGTTCGGCTATCTCGGCTACGACATGGTGCGCCAGATGGAGCACCTGCCGGACGCGCC
>CAZZZA010000244.1:0-2585 GCA_964658455.1 uncultured Lichenihabitans sp. | reverse complement strand
TCGAGCGGCTGGAACTGCGAGAAGCCGGTGGCGGCCAGGTTCTGCGGCTTCACCCCCTCGGCGACCAGCAGCTTGACGACGGTGATGGCGCGCGCCGCGGAAAGCTCCCAGTTGGTCGCGAACGCGGTGTTGGCGATCGGCTGGCGGTCGGCATGGCCGTCCACCCGCAGGATCCAGTGCAGGTCGGGCGGGATCTCGACGGCGATCTGCTTGAGGGTCTTCGCCAGGGTCCGCATCTGCTCGCGGCCGGCCGGCGACAGCTCGGCGCTGCCCGGCGGGAACAGGACCTCGCTCTGGAACACGAAACGGTCGCCCACCACCCGGATGCCCGGCCGGTTCGCCAGCAGCGCCGACAGGCGGCCGAAGAACTCGCTGCGGTAGCGCTTGAGTTCCTCGACCTTGTCGGCCAGCGCCAGGTTCAGCTTGTTGCCGAGATCGGTGATCTTGGCATCGCGGTCGCGCAGGCCGGTATTGGCGATGTCGAGCGCCTGGGTGATGGCGGCGAGCTGGCGTTGCAGCTCGGCCAGCTGCTGGTTCAGCAGCGTCACCTGCGCCTCTGCGTCGCTGCCAAGTTTGGTCTGGGTCGCCAGCTGCGCTTCGTCGCTGCCGATCCGCGCGGACAGCCTGCCGGCTTCGGCGACATCCTTGTCGTGCTGCGCGGTGAGCGTGGCGACGGAGAGCTGCAGCGCCTGGTCCTTTGCCTTCTCCATCGACAGCAGCTGCGTCAGCTGCGCCATTTCGTGGGTCAGCCGGTCCAGCGCGGTCTGCCGGCCGCTCAGCGCCGCCGACAGGAACGCCTGCGCCAGCACGAACACCAGCAGCACGAAGATGATCACCATCAGCAGCGTGGACAGCGCATCCACATAGCCCGGCCAGGCGTCCAACCCGTTGCCGCGCTGACCGCGTCGTCTGCTGCCCGGCATCTCAGCTCCGCGGCGTGAAGCTGGGCGTGGGCGACGGGCCGGACGCGGCGGCGACGGTGCGCGTCAGCACCCGCAGCTCGTTTCGCAGTTCGGCGGTGCTCTGGCTGCGGCCCTGCTCGGTCTCGGTCAGCAGGCGCTGCAGCAGCCGTTCGATCGACCGCAGTTCCTGGCCGCCCTTGGCGTCGCCGCCGGTCTGGTCGGCGAGCCGGGCCAGCGCCGGGGCCAGCGCCGACTGGGTGTCGGCGACGCGCAGCATCAGCTGCTGGTTGGCGCGCAGCAACTCTGCCAGGCCGCCGACCCGCTCGCTCAACGTGGCCATGGTCTGGTTGTGCGCGAGACGGCCATCCTCGGCGCGGGCCAGCACGCCCTGCAGCCCGTCGAGATTCTCCGCAGTCTGTTCGAGCAGTGCCTGCACATAGGCCGGGATCGGCGCCTCGCCCTCGGCGGCGGCGTAGCCGGAGGAGAAACGGGTGATGCCGGCCAGCCATTCCTCGAGTTCGTTGAAGAAGCGGTTCTGCGCCTGGCCGGCGGTCAGGTCGAGGAAGCCCAGCACCAGCGAGCCGGCGAGGCCGAACATCGAGGCCGAGAACGCGGTGCCCATGCCGGCCAGCGGCGCGGCGAGGCCGGATTTGAGCTGGTCGAACATCTGCGTCACATCCCCGCCGCCGACGCTCATGTTGCCGATGATGCCGCTGATCGAATGGACCGTCTTCAGCAGGCCCCAGAAGGTGCCCAGCAGGCCGAGGAAGATCAGCAGGCCGGTCATGTAGCGCGACAGCTCGCGGCTCTCGTCCAGGCGCGAGGACAGGCTGTCGAGCAGCGAGCGCATCGCCGGGGTCGAGAGCACCAGGCGATCGGCGCGGTTGCGGGTGGCGAGCATCGAGGCCATCGGCGCCAGCAGGCGGGGCGGGTTGGGCGGCGCCAGTCCGGCGCGCGGCTGGCGCAGGGTCTCGATCCAGCGCACCTCCGGCGCCAGCCGCCAGACCATCGCCAGGTTCCACAGCACGCCCAGCGCCAGCACGCCGAGGATCAGCCCGTCGAGCACCGGGTTGTTGCGGAACGCGGCCAGCAGGGTCGGATACAGCGCCCCCACCGCGGCGCCGACCAGGGCCAGGAAGATCAGCATCCGGATGACGTAGGTGGTCGGACGGGTCATGGCTGGGTTGGTCCGGGGGATGGGGCCGAAATCGGGCTCGGGGTGGAAGCCATGGCGGGGGGCTGCGCGGTGGCGTCGTTGCTCTCCACGCGCAGATCGACATGGTCGGAGCCGGCATCGGCCCGCGGGTTCATCCTGACATAGATACGGGTGGATGCGATCCCGTCATTGATCAGCACCGCCCGCGCCGCCAGGCCGCGCGCCAGCGCCAGCCGACGCGGCGTGGACGGGTCGTCGGCGCTGCCGGCGGCGGCGGCGTCCAGGATCGCGCGGGCGTCCGGCGCCGCCTTCAGGCGGGCGGCGAAATCGTGCAGCGCCTGCATGGTGGCCGGGTTGAGGTCGGCCGCGCCGGGGCCGAAGCCGATCCTGACCCCGTCGCCGACCGGGGTGACGGCGCCGACCGCGTTCGGGACCACCGGAACCGGCGGCGGCGGCGGCGGCGGATGCAGCGGCACGTTGATCACCGGCGCGGTGAACACGGGGGCTGGCGGCGGCGCGGCCGGGAT
>CAZZZA010000243.1:0-2586 GCA_964658455.1 uncultured Lichenihabitans sp. | reverse complement strand
AGGATGCGGCTGGCGCAGGTCGAGGTGCCGGACGCGGTGATCGAGGCGCTCGGCCGCACCGCGCTGCTGGCCGGGATAGACTCGTTGCGCGCGCCGCTGCTCGGTGTGCGCGTCGCCAGGATCGTCGCCGCCCTGCACGGCCATGCCGCGGTCACCGACCAGGATGCGTCGATCGCCGCCCGGCTGGTGCTGGCGCCGCGCGCCACCATGCTGCCGGAGGCGCAGCAGCCCTCGGAGGCGCCACCGGCGGAGGGGGAGGGCAGCGAGACGCAGGCCGCCGCCGATCCGCCGGAGCGGGGCGACGGCGAGAGCGGCCCGCCGGATCCGGGGCCGGATCGGGCCGACGCCGAGGAGCGCGCGGGCGACACCGCCGACACCGTGCTGCAGGCGGTGCGCGCCGCGCTGCCGCCCGACCTGCTGGCCCGGCTGCGCCTCGCGTCCGGGGCGCAGGCGCTGCCGCCATCGGCGAATGCCGCCGGCCGGGTCGAGGCGAGGCCGGTATCGCGACGGGCCGCGCCGACGCGCGGCCGGCCGATCGGCACCAGGCCGGGCGACCCGTCGCGCGGCCGACTGAACATCCTGGCGACGATGCGCGCCGCGCTCCCCTGGCAGGCGATCAGGGGCCGCCAGACGGCGTCGCCGGGGGCGAGCGGGCCGGGCGTCCCGGCGATCCGGGTGCGGCGCGAGGATTTCCGCCTCACCCGCTATGCGCCGCGGCTGCGGCTGACCACCATCTTCGTGGTCGACGCCTCGGGGTCGTCGGCGCGGGCGCGTCTGGCCGAGGCCAAGGGCTGCGTCGAGCTGCTGCTGGCCGATTGCTACGCCCGCCGCGACCAGGTGGCGCTGGTGGCGTTCCGTGGCCAGACCGCGGCGCTGGTGCTGCCGCCGACCAGCGCGGTGGCGCGGGCCAGACGCGCGCTCGACGGGCTGCCCGGTGGCGGCGGCACCCCGCTCGCCGCCGGGCTCGAGACCGCTCTGCTGCTGGTCGAGCAGCTCCGCCGCGCCGGCGAACCGGCGATGCTGGTGCTGCTGACCGATGCGCGGGCCAATGTCGCGCGCGACGGCACCGCCGGCCGCGCCGCCGCCACCCGCGACGCGCTCGAGTACGCTGCCAGGATCCGCGCCGCCGGCCTGCCGTCGCTGCTGGTCGACATCGCGCCGCGCGCCGGCGAGCCTGCCGCCGCGCTCGCCGCCGCCATGGGGGCCCGCTACCTGCTGCTGCCGCAGGCCGACGCCCACGCCCTGACCGGGGCGGTGCGGGCGGCGCTGCCGCGATGAACGGCGGTCCTGACTGGACCATCGACGGCATCGACTGGCCGAACCGTGCGTGCAGCCGGTTCGTGGTCTCCTCCGGCCTGACCTGGCACGTCCAGCGCATGGGCAGCGGCCCGGCGCTGCTGCTGCTGCACGGCACCGGGGCGGCGACCCATAGCTGGCGCGACCTGCTGCCGCTGCTGGCGCGACGCTTCACGGTGCTGGCGCCGGATCTGCCGGGGCACGGCTTCACCGAGACGCCGCGCGCCGCGCTGCTGTCGATGCGGGAGATGAGCCGGCAGATCGCCGCTCTGCTGCGCACGCTGGATGTCGCGCCGGCCTATGTGGTCGGCCATTCGGCGGGTGCGGCGCTTGGCATGCGCCTGTGCCTGGACGCGCCGGTGGCGCCGCGCGCGCTGATGTCGCTGAACGGCGCGCTGCTGGCGCCGGCCGGTCGCGGCACCGCGTTCTTCCCGCTGGCGGCGCGTCTGGCGGGGGGCCTGCCGCTGCTGCCGTCGCTGCTGGCGCGCACCGCCGGCGACGCCAGGATCGACAAGCTGCTGGCCGGCACCGGTTCCAGGATCGACCCGGCGGGACGCCGTTTCTACGCCAGGCTGTTCCGGAATCCCGGCCATGTCGCCGGCGCGTTCGCGATGATGGGATACTGGGACCTGGCCTCGCTGGCGCCCGATCTCGGCGCCCTGAGGCCGGCCGTGACCCTGGTCGCCGGCGAGGCCGACCGCATGATCCCGCCCGACAGCGCCCGGACCGCGCAGGCGCTGATCCCGGGCTCGAGCCTGGTGCTGCTGCCGGGCCTCGGCCATCTGGCGCACGAGGAGGCGCCGGAGCGGATCGCCGCCCTGATCGATGCGATGGCGGACGCGTCGCCGGCATGACCGCGCTGCTGGTCGATCTGGTGCTGCTGGTGCTGGCGCTGGAGGCGCTCTGGCTGCTGGTGCGGCACGCGCGCATCGGGCGCGGGCCGGCGCCGCGGGCGCTGCTGGGCCTGCTCGGCGCCGGGCTGTTCCTGGCCCTGGCGCTGCGCTGCGCGGTCGCTGGCCTGCCGCTGCCCTGGATCGGCGCGTGCCTGGCGATCGCCGGCCTGCTGCATCTCGACGATCTGCGCCGCAGGCTCTAGCCGCGCATATCGTGCTCCGGAGCCTCGGCACCGGCGGTCGGATCATCCACGATCTCGCCGCGCATCCCGTGCTCGTAGGCTTTGTCATCGCCGCCCTGGTAGGGCTTCCACCGGCCGTCATTCCCGAGAACATGCGACACCATTGGTCCACGGCCTATGGTGCGGCGGTAGTAGGCATTGTCATTGAACAGAAA
>CAZZZA010000242.1:0-2601 GCA_964658455.1 uncultured Lichenihabitans sp. | reverse complement strand
GGCTCGGGCATCATCGGCTTTCCGCTGCGCCTGCTGGCGCGCGAGAACTACGACCGGATGGTGGCGCAGAAGGGCGAGGCCAGGGTCGGGCTGATCACCGGCGAGGAGAAGATCGTCCCGCCGGGCGCGCGCTGGTTCTCCTGCACCGTCGAGGCGATGCCGCTCGACCCGATCAACCGGCTCGAGGGCGGCGACATGCCCAAGCCGGAATTCGTCGCCGTGGACGAGATCCAGCTCTGCGCCGATCCCGATCGCGGCCATGTGTTCACCGACCGCCTGCTGCACGCGCGCGGCACCGTCGAGACCATGTTCCTCGGCGCCGAGACCATCCGGCCGCTGCTGCAGCGGCTGGTGCCGCAGGCGGAGATCGAGACGCGGCCGCGCCTGTCGCAGCTGCTGCATGTCGGCCCGGTCAAGCTGACCAAGCTGCCGCCGCGCTCCGCTGTGGTCGCGTTCTCCGCCGCGGAGGTCTATGCGATCGCCGAGCTGATCCGCCGCCGCCGCGGCGGCTGCGCGGTGGTGATGGGCCGGCTCTCGCCGCGCACCCGCAATGCCCAGGTGGCGCTCTACCAGGACAAGGAGGTCGACTACCTGGTCGCCACCGACGCGATCGGCATGGGCCTGAACATGGACGTCAACCATGTCGGCTTCGCCGGCCTGTCGAAGTTCGACGGCGCCCGGCCGCGCCGGCTGAGCGCCGCCGAGGTGGCGCAGATCGCCGGCCGCGCCGGCCGCGGCATGCGCGACGGCAGCTTCGGCACCACCGGCACCTGCCCGCCGATGCCGGACGACATCGTCGAGGCGGTGCAGACGCACCGGTTCGATCCGCTGGAGCAGCTCTCCTGGCGCAACAGCGCGCTCGACCTGTCCGGCCCCGACGCGCTGCTCGAGAGCCTGCTGCGGCCGCCGCCGATGCGCGGCCTGGTCACCGGCAACGAGGCGTCGGACCTGCAGACCCTGACCGCGCTCGCCGCCGATCCGGAGATACGCGCGCTGGCCACCAGCCGGTCCGCCACCCGGCTGCTCTGGGATGCCTGCCAGATCCCGGACTTCCGCAAGCTCGGCGACGACAGCCACACGCGGCTGTGCGCGCGGGTGTTCTTCGAGGTGATGAAGACCGGTCGCCTGTCCGATGCCTGGCTGGAGCAGCTGCTCGCCAACCTGAACCGCGCCGACGGCGATATCGACACGCTGATGCAGCGCCTCTCCGGGGTGCGGGTCTGCGCCTACATCGCCGCGCGCCCGGACTGGCTGGCCGACGCCGCGCACTGGCAGCAGCGCGCCCGCGACATCGAGGACCTGCTGTCCGACGCCCTGCACGAACGCCTCACCGCGCGCTTCGTCGACCGGCGCGCCGCCTCGCTGATCCGCAGCCTCGACGAGGCCGAGCGCGGCGACGGCGCCGACATGCTCTCCGCCGTGACCGCCGGCGGCGAGGTGGTGGTGGAAGGCCATTCGGTCGGCCACGTGTCGGGCTTCGCGCTGATCCCCGATCCGCAGGCCGAGGGGCCGGAGATCCGTCTGGTGCAGCGCGCCGCCCGGCGGGCGCTGCGCGAGGAGATCCCGCGCCGGGTGCAGGCGCTGACCGCCGCCTCCAACGCCAGCTTCTCGATCGCCGAGGACGGCCGCACCGTCGGCTGGGACGGCGCGCCGGTCGGCCGGCTCAGGCCGGGCCCGACCCTGCTCAAGCCGCTGGTCGAGGTGCGCGACAGCGAGTTCCTCGATGGCAGCCAGCGCGAGCAGGTGCGGGCGCGGCTGCAGTTCTTCGTCGATTCGCTGGTCGCCGACTCGCTGGCGCCGCTGTTCGCCGCCGAGCTGAAATCCGCCGATGACGGCGAGCTGCGCGGGGTGCTGCACCTGCTGACCGAGCAGGCCGGCCTGGCGCCGCGATCGGCCGGCGGCGCCGCGCGCGCGCCGCTGACGCCGCAGGTCCGCACCAAGCTCAAGGCGCTCGGCATCAGGGCCGGCATGTTCGCGCTGTTCATGCCGGCGCTGCTCAAGCCGAAACCCACCAGGATCAGGGCGATCCTGCTGTCGGTGCGCGGCGGCGTGCCGGTGCCGGCGCTGCCGCAGGAGGGCCGCATCTCGGCGCCGGTCGATCCGGACGGCCAGGTGCCGGCGGCGATGCTGGCGCGGCTCGGCTGGGTGACGTGCGGGCCGGTGCTGCTCCGGCTCGACGTGGCGGAGAAGGTGGCCGGCGAACTCGGCTGGCTGACCCGGCGGCGGCCGACCGCGCTGCCGCCCGATCTCGCCTCGCGGCTGTCGGTGCGCGGCGACCTGCTGTCGCAGGTGCTGCCCGGCCTGGAGATCAGGATGCTGCCGGCGTTCCCGCTGCCCGACGACGCGTTCGGACCGCCGGCGCCGCCGCTGATCACCGCGCGCGGCGAACGGGCGCGCGTGCAGGGCCGGCACCAGTCGCGGCAGCAGGCGGCGCGACGCCAGTCCGGCGACCCGGCGCGCGGCGCGCCCGTCGCCGACCAGGCGCCCGTAGAGGCCGTGCCGGAGCAGGCACCCGAGACCGCGCTCGATCGCGGCGGCCAGGCCGCGCGGCCGCCTGCGCGTGGACCTGGCGCAGTACCGCGAGCTCGAGGCGTTCGCGGC
>CAZZZA010000241.1:0-2678 GCA_964658455.1 uncultured Lichenihabitans sp. | reverse complement strand
GATACCAGATGCCTTCCTGGGTCTGCATGTGCGCGATGCTGCACAGCACCGCCGGGGCGAGATAGGGCGAGGAGCCCACATACTGCACGAAATGGTCGAGCATCTGCGACACGCGCTCGTCGCCGACCCGCTTGCGTATCTGCCTGGCGACCGAGGATCCCATGCGCAGGCTGATGATGTCGCGTGCGGTGGCGACGCTCATCCCGGCCTTCAGGTCCATCGTGTCGCGTATGTCCTCGACCGACTTCCAGAAGAAGAACTTCTCGCTGATGCGGTGCAGGTTCTCGCTCATGCGGATGAAATCCACATAGCCCTGCTCGGTGCCGGATTCGGCGGCGCCGGAAAAGCCGCGCAGCCGCAGCGCCATCGCCGCGACATCCTCGTCGAGATCGAGCACCGTGCCGTCCTCGAAGAAGCAGCGCCATTGCGGATCGAGCCGGCGCAGATCGAGGCTGTCGGTCATCTTCTCGCCGGCCTCGGCGAAGATGCGTTCCAGCACCGACGGCACCGTCAGGATGGTCGGCCCCATGTCGAAGCTGAATCCCTCGGCCTCGTGCCGCGCCGCCTTGCCGCCCAGCCAGTCGTTCTTCTCGAACAGCACCACCTTGTGGCCGCGCGCGGCCAGCGTGCAGGCGGCGGCCAGTCCGCCCAGCCCCGAACCGATGACGCCGACGGGATCGGTCATGCGACGCCTCCTTCGAGTACCGAGTGTTCCAGTCCGGCACGCGGCGCGTCCGGCGTGCCGGCCCAGCGCATGCCGGTGTCCGGCGGCGTGAGGCCGAGATCCTCGGCCAGCAGACGGGCACTGATGCGCGCGCCCTCGAAGATCACCGGCAGGCCGCTGCCGGGATGGGTCCCGCCGCCGACCAGATAGAAATTGTCGGCATCCTCGAAGCGATTGTGCGGGCGGAAATGCAGCATCTGCCCGATATTATGGGCAAGGTTGAAGACCGCGCCGCGATGCACGTCGAGTTCCTCGGTCCAGCCCGTGGGCGTCATGATCTTCTCGAACACGATCCGGTTCTCGATGTCCGGCACACCGGCGCGCGCGAGACGATCGAGCACCAGCCGGCGATAGCGCGGCGCCTCGCGGGCCCAGTCGATGGCGCCGTTCTGGTCGTGGCCGACCGGAACCAGCACGTAGAGCGTCGAATGGTCCGGCGGCGCCAGCGCCGGATCGGTGACGCAGGCGTTCTGGATGTAGAAGCAGGGATCGTCCGGCGTCGCCACCCCGGCCTCGACCTCCCGCAAGGTCTGCGCGTAGTTCTCCGACAGGTAGATCGTGTGGTGCGCCAGGCCGTCGATGCGTCCCTTGATGCCGAGATAGAGCATGAAGGTGGAACAGGAGAGTTTGGCCTTTGCGATCTTGCGGTCGTTCCAGCGCCGGCGCTTGGCCTTCGGCACCAGCGTGGTCATGGCGTTGAGGAAATCCGCGTTCATCACCACCGCGTCGGCCCGGGTGTCGCCGTGGTCGGTACGCACGCCGACCGCCTTGCGGCCCTCGAACAGCACCTCGCGCACCGGCTCTTCCATCCGGAAGGTGACGCCCATCTGCCGTGCCGCATCCGCCATCGCCCGCATCACCGCGCCATGGCCGCCGCGCGGATGATAGATGCCGAACTCGTATTCCATGAAGGCCAGGATCGTGAACAGGCTGGGGCAGCGATAGGGCGACATGCCCAGATACTTGCTCTGGAACGAGAACCCCAGCCGCACCCGCGGATCCTTGAACCAGCGCTTGAGGTCGTCGTCGACCGAACGCATCGGCCGCAGCAGACGCAACGCCCGCAGCACGTCCGGCTTCAGCAGGTCGGCGGCGCTGTTGAACGGGTTCTCCAGCACCGGCCGGAACGCGGCGAGCTTGGCGCGGCTGTCGGCGAGGAACGCCGGGATGTTGGCGGCGTCGTGCGGCGACAGCCGGGCGACGGATTCCTGCAGACGCGGAATGTCGCTGCTGGCGGTGATGCTGCCATGGCCCTCGAACAGCACGTCGTAATGCGTGTCGAGCCGGATCAGCTCGACCGCGTCCTCGAGTCTGCGGCCGCAGCTCGCGAAGATGTCCGACAGCACCCGGGGATAGAGGAAGAAGGTGGGTCCGAGATCGAAATGGAACCGGCCCTGGGCGGAGACGCCCTCCAGGGTCGCGGAGCGGCCGCCGACCCTGGCGTGGCGTTCGAAGACGGTGACGTCGGCGCCGGCATGCGCCAGCAGCATCGAGGCGGCGAGGCCGCCGGGACCGGCGCCGACGACCGAGACAGCACGCTTCATGCCGGACGGACCCGCCACGATCCGATCATCCGCGTCGTCCAGGTCATCCATGGTCCCCGTGTCGCTGCGGCACTGATATGTGACGCGGGAGGGGCGGCTGCAACGGTCCGCCTGCGGCAACGCTTGCTTTGCGCCGTCCAGCGCCGCATCACTGCGCGCGCCCCGGCCCTTCACCGAGCCCTTCGTGGGGCCCGCCTGATCCGAGAAGGAGCGCCCGATGACGGATTTCCGCTCGCTCTACCGCCACGGTTTCGCCCGCGTCGCCGCCTGCACCCTGCCGGTCAGCCTGGCCGACCCGCTGCGCAACGCCGAGGCGACCGCCGCCCTGGCGCGGCACGCGGCGGGCGAGGGCGCGGTGCTGGCGGTGTTCCCGGAACTCGGCATCTCCGGCTACGCGATCGACGATCTGC
>CAZZZA010000240.1:0-2682 GCA_964658455.1 uncultured Lichenihabitans sp. | reverse complement strand
CCGCGTCGGTCTTGTTCAGCACCAGCCAGGTGCGGCGCCCGGTGCTGCGGAGCCGCTCGGCGATCGCCTGCACCTGGTCGGTGAGGCCCTTCTGCGCATCGATAAGCAGCAGGGTGATGTCGGCATCCTCGGCGCCGGTCCAGGCGGCGGCCACCATGGCGCGGTCGAGCTTGCGCTTCGGCTTGAAGATGCCGGGCGTGTCCACCAGCAGGATCTGCGCCGCGGTGCCGGCGGCGCGGCGGATCAGGATGCCCAGCACCCTGAAGCGCGTGGTCTGCGCCTTGGGGCTGACGATCGACAGCTTGGCGCCGGTCAGGCGGTTCAGCAGCGTGGATTTGCCGGCATTGGGCGCGCCGACGATGGCCACGAAGCCGCAGCGCTCCTGCGGGGAGGTTTCGGTCATTGCAACTGCCTCAGGAGTGACGCCGCGGCCAGGCTCTCGGCGACCCGCTTGGCGCCGGCCTCGCCGATCGCGGTCCGGCCGGCGGCCTCGACGCGGATGGTGAAGGACGGCGCGTGCGACGGCCCCTCTGCTGCCTGCACCACATAGACCGGCAGCGCCAGGCCGCGGCCGAGCAGCCATTCCTGCAGCGCGGTCTTGGCGTCCTTGGGCGGCAGCGCCTGCGCGGTCATGATCTGCCCCCACGCCGCGCGCACGAAGCCGCGGGCCGGGTCCAGCCCGCCATCGAGATAGATCGCGCCCAGCACCGCCTCCACGCTGTCGGCCAGCACGTTGGCGGCGTCGCGGATGCCGGCCCGCTCCTCGTGCGGCGCCACGTCGAGCGCCTCGCGGAAGCCCAGCGTCACCGCGATCCCGGCCAGCGCGGTGCGCGACACCAGATGCGCCAGCCGCGGCCCCAGCTTGCCCTCCTGCTCGTCGGGGAAGCGCTCGACCAGCCATTCCGCGATCAGCAGGCCGAGCACACGGTCGCCGATGAATTCGAGCCGCTCGTTCGAGCCCTGCCCCTTGTGCGTCGGCCGGCGTCCCTTGCGGCCGCCGGCCTGCAGGTGGGTCAGGTCCTGCGCCGCATGGGCGGCGGAGCGGTGCGTCAGCGCCTCGCGCAGCAGCGCCGGGCGGTTGAACCGCCAGCCGACCGTGCGTTCGATGCCGGCCAGCGCCTCGTCGATGGTGGCGGGCGGCGCGGTCAATGGACCCAGTGGCCGAGCCGGCCCCAGCGGATCTCCGCCGGCCACTGCCAGAACTGCCAGGCCGGATGGGTGGCGTCGATCGAGAAGAAGATGAACTCCGCCTTGCCGACCAGGTTCTCCAGCGGCACGTAGCCGAGATCGTCGGCGAAGCGGCTGTCGGCGCTGTCGTCGCGGTTGTCGCCCATGGCGAAGAAATAGCCGGCGGGCACGACATATTCCGGGGTGTTGTTGGCGAAGCCCTCGGTGGTCATGCTCAGGATCTGGTGCCGGACCGGGCCGTGGCCGCCGCTGCCCGGCAGCGATTCCTCGTAGAGCCGGCCGGCCAGCTGGCGCCCCTGCTCGTCGATGGCGACATAATCGCCCTGGTCGGTGCGCGGCACCAGCGCGCCGTTGACGTAGAGCTGGCCCTGGCGCTCCTGGATACGGTCGCCCGGCAGGCCGACGATGCGCTTGATGTAGTCGATGCTGGTATCCTGGGTGTTGCGGAACACCGCCACGTCGCCGCGATGCGGCAGGATGTCGGGGATCCGCCCGGAGAACAGCGGCGGCGAATACGGGAACGAGAAGTGCGAGTAGCCGTAGGCCGGCTTGGCGACGAACAAATAGTCGCCGACCAGCAGCGTCGGGATCATCGAGCCGGACGGGATGTTGAACGGCTCGATCGCGAACGCGCGCACCGCGACCGCGATCAGCAGCGCATAGACCACGGTGCGGATGGTCTCGCCGACGCCGGAGGCCGCGGTGGATGCGGCGTCGCGGCGGGCTTTCTTGAACAGGATCATGTAGCGGCTGCATCCGATCTGCGCCGGGTCCGAAACGGCGCCGGGGCGCCGCTCCTGGCGGCAAGGTCGTCTCCGGCACCACCGGCCCGGCGGCGGCGGATCAAGCCGGGCCGAACCGGCGCTGTCAAGCGATGCCGCCTGGTTCTGCGATTTCCCCGCTACCCGGCACCCGCGTAGCGATGCGGCGCCAGGGCGAACGCCCCGGCCGGGCCGGCGGTCGCCGCCGCCAGGTCCGGGGCCGCGGCGCGCCGGCGACGGCGCCAGCCGGCGATCGGGCGGTCGATCAGCAGCCAGCCGAGCGCGCCGCCGGCGAGCACCAGCGGCGGCGTTCCGGCGCACACCGCCCAGTCCGGCGGCCCGAGCCGGCGCAGCACCGCGATCACCGCGTCCTGCGACAGATAGACGCCAAAGGCGAGGTCGCCGAGCCGGCGGTCGAGCGCAGCCGGCAGCCGCGCGCCCCGCGCCGCCGCCCACACCAGCGGCGGCCCGGCCAGCAGGCCGGCCAGCACGCCGCCATCGACGCTGACGATCGGCTGCCGGCCGAGCGTGCCGCGCAGCGCCGACAGCGCCAGCGGCGCCAGCGCCAGCAGCACGATCCAGGCCGCCAGACGCCGGTCGCGGCGGTGCAGCGCATGGCCGAGCACGAAGAACGGCAGCGTGCCGCAGGGGGCGATATAGACGAACGCGGTCATCGGCAGCGCGCCCAGGATGCCGGCGGCGAACACCGCCAGCGCGCCGCCGGTCAGCGCCA
>CAZZZA010000239.1:0-2702 GCA_964658455.1 uncultured Lichenihabitans sp. | reverse complement strand
GATCCTGGCGCTGTCCGACGCGGTGATGGTCGCGCGCGGCGATCTCGGCGTCGAGCTGCCGCCGGAGCGGGTGCCGCTCGAACAGAAGCGCATCGTGCGCGCCGCCAAGCTGCGCGGCCTGCCGGTGGTGGTGGCGACGCAGATGCTCGAGAGCATGATCTCCGCCCCGGCGCCCACCCGCGCCGAGGCTTCCGACGTCGCCACCGCGGTGTTCGACGGCGCCGATGCGGTGATGCTGTCCGGCGAGACCGCGGTCGGCCGCTATCCGGTCGAGGCGGTGTCGATCATGAACCGCATCGTCAGCCAGGTGGAACAGGACGAGCACTACAAGGCGATCCAGGAATCCACCCGTCAGACCCCGGACCGCACCGTGTCCGACGCCATCGCCGGCGCGGCGCAGCAGGTCGCCCACACCACCGGCGCCGCCGCGATCGTCGCCTACACCCTGTCCGGCCGCACCGCGGTCAGGATCTCGCGCGAGCGCCCGGACTGCGCCATCCTCGGCGTCGCCGGCACGCTGGAGGCGGCCCGCCGGCTGCAGGTCGCCTGGGGCGTGCATGCGATGGTCGCCGAGCAGGACCGTCCGGACGAGACCGTCGAGCATATCGTCGATTCCGCCCGCCAGATGGCGCAGCAGGCCGGGATCGCCAAGCCCGGCGACCTGCTGGTGGTCGCCGCCGGGGTGCCGTTCGGCCAGGCCGGCTCGACCAACCTGCTGCGCGTCGCCCGCGTGCCCGGCTGACACCGTGGCGGGACGGCGGCTGGCGCTGGCGGCGCTGCTGATCGGGCCGGCGGCGGCCGCCTTCTCCGGCCCGCCCGCCGCCCGCGCGCAGGCGAGCCTGCTCGCGACGCCGGGGGACTACTCCCTGGCCCCGCCCGCGCCCGCCGCGCCCGCGCTGCTGCCGGGCGGCGTCGCCAGCACCAGCTTCGGCTCCAACGGGATGCGCAGCAGCGCGGTCGAACTCGATAGCGGCCTGATCGGCGGCAGCACGCGCGCGTTTCTGGCGCTGGGCGCCGGCCAGGGACCGCGCTGGCACGGCAGCCCGGCGGTCAGCGGCAGCAGCATCGCCGCCGGGATCGCCACCAGCTTGCCGTTCGGCACCACCCTGACCGTGAGCGGCGGCATCGAGCGCGACCGCTTCTCCGGGCGCGGCCAGCCGCTCGCCGGCATCGGCGCGCTGCCATGACCCGGCCCGGCGACGCGGACCAGGCGGCGCTGCCGCCGGCGGCGATGCGCGCGCTGCTGGCGTCGCTGCCGGCGATCGTCCCGGATACGGCGCGCCAGGAGGCCGGCGGCTGCGCGCTGGCGCTGTCGCCCGGCATGCGCCTGGCCCTGTCGCGTGACGGCCGGCCGGTCGAGGCGTTCCCGCGGGGCTGCACGCCCGGCCTGCTGCTGACCGCGTTCCAGCCGCTGCTGCTGCTCGAACTGCACGGCCGGACCGGGGGCGAGGCGCAGGGCGGCTTCTGGCTGCTCGGCCCGGACGGGCAGGTGCTGGGCGAGGTGCTGGCCGATCTCGACCCGGTGGCGAGCGAACGGCTGCGCGCGCCGCTGACCCTGGCGCTGCGCTGGCTGCAGGCCGACCAGCGGACGCCGTCGCTGCCAGACCCGCCGCCGCTGCTGGCGGCGCTGCGCCAGTGCGATCCGGCGACGCGCCGGGCGCTGGCCGGCATCCCCGGCGTCGCCGACGGCATCGGCGAGGCGGCGCTGCGCCGCTTCGAGAGCGGCGATTTCGCCGCGCCGGGTGCGACCGCAGGCGACGAGGCGGCGCTGCTGGCGGAGATCCTGCCGGCGATCCAGCCGCTGTCGCCCGGCTGGCGGGCGGTGCGCCTGCTGACCCTGACCGCCCCGGTGCTGATCCTGGAACTGGCGCACCAGGACGGCCATACGGGGGTCTGGTATCTGGACCGCAGCCCCGCCTTCCTGACCAACAACGCCGCCGGCCTCGGCGGCGCGGCGCGGGCGCATCTGCGCGACTGGTGCCGGCTGTGGTTCGCCGAGATCAGCGACCGGCTGATCGACGCGCCGGCGGTGCCGCCCAGCGCCACGCTCGCCTGGTTCCTGGCGGCGGCCGACCACACCCGCGCCGATCTGGTGGCGTTCCATGTCGCCGAGGCCGGTCTCGACCGCACGCCGCCGGCGTACTGGAAGCTCGGCGAGACGCTGCCGCCGGCGTTGCGCTACGTCACGCCGACCGTCGGACCGGGCAGCGCCGGCGCACCGTCGCTGGCGCCGCTCGACCCGGCCGGCACTGGCGCCGCCTGCCTGCAGCCGCTGCGCGACGAGCTGATCCGTCTGGCCGCGCGCGGGGTGATGCGGTTCGTCTCGCCGGTGTCGGGCCGGCCGTTCGAAGCGGCGCCGCGCGGCTTCTATTTCGACCACCACGCCTTCGCCTACCAGCTGCACGACGCCGCCACCGGGCTCACCTTCTTCGTGCTGGGCATGGGCGAGCATTTCCGCACCGCCGGGCTGTATTTTCCCGCCGCCGACCTGGCCGTGGTCCAGGACGAGCCGGCCTTCGCCATCGCCCGGGTCTATCTCGACGTGATCCGCGCCCGGCTGCTCGGCCATCTCAGCGGCCATGCCCCGGACCTGGTGCCGGCGCTGCTCGCGCCGCCCGGCGAGGTGGTGCATGCGTTTCGCGGCTATCCGGCGATCCATCTCGGCCATTTCGTCTGGCAGGATCTGAGCGGCGTGGCGATCC
>CAZZZA010000238.1:0-2706 GCA_964658455.1 uncultured Lichenihabitans sp. | reverse complement strand
GGGCTGATCTATCTGGCGATGATCCCGCTCAGCTACCGGAGCTTCCATCGCCTGAAAGCCGATGCCGAGGCGCTGCTGGAAGAAGTGCCGGAAGAACCGGCGCCGGAGCCGGTTCCGGTGCCGCCGCCGGCTCCGCCGCACCCGCCGGGCTGAGCGTCGCCGACGGCCCGTTTTCGTCCTTCTCGGCGATCGCGCGCACCAGCGGCGCCAGCGCGGCCCGGATCGCCTCCGGCGCCGGCGGGCTGCCCGGGATCGCCAGCGTGACCGGCAGGCGCGGCGCCAGCCCGCCGCGCACCGCGTAGCGGGCGGCGAACGCGCCGCCGCCGATCGCGCAATCGCCGAGTGCCACCAGGTATCGCGGCTCCGGCATCGCCGCCCAGGTCGCGGCGACCGCCTGCATCATCGCCTGGCCGGGCGCGCCGCTGACCAGCAGCAGCTCGGCATGGCGCGGGTATGGGGTCGGGATCAGGCCGAGCGCCGGCAGCGAGACCAGCGCCAGCTCCAGCGCACAGCCGCCGCAGCCGCCGGCCTGCAGGTGCATGACGCGCACCGGCCGGGTCACTGGTCCGCTCCCGCCACCGAGAGACCCGCCGCCGCGCAGGCCAGGGTCAGCTGCTCCAGATCCAGCCCGACCACCTGCCTGGTCAGCGCCCGCAGCCGCTCCAGCGTCGGATCGACCGCATGCCAGGCACCGACCAGCCCGTCCTGCAACCGCAGCCAGTGCCAGACCGGGCCCTGCACCGATTCCGCCATCCCCAGCGCCTCGCCGGCGCCAGCGCCGGGCGCCGCCGCGTCGGGCGGCGAAGCGGCCCGCACCGGGTCCAGGCCGTTGCCGCAGATCGTCAGGTCGCGCTCGATCGAGGCCAGCCGGTCCTGCCCCGGCAGCGCGTCCGGCAGCGGATCGAGGCCGGCAGCAATCCTGGCGAGCACGCCCGGCAGCGCCGCGAGCCCGCCGCCATCCGGCATCGATGCCCAGCCGCCGGGCGCGATGCTCGTCATCATCAGCCGGTCCCCGAACGCCGCGGCACAGACCGGCAACAGCAGCGCACGCAGCGACGCCGCGCGCGCCGCCGCGGCCGGATGCCCGGAGAGCGACCAGAGCCTCGCCAGGTGATGCAGGTCCATCGCGATCCGTTCCAGTGCCGCCATCGCCCGACGCAACGCCTCGGTGGCGCGATCGACGGCACGGCCACGCGCCGCCTCCACCGCGCGGGCGAACGCCAGCTGGTGCGCGACGCTGCTGGTGGCGTCGATCCTGGCGACCAGCCGGATCGCCTGGTCCGGATCGAGCCCGCGCAACGCCAGGGCGACGCCGCGATGCGCGGAGCCGAACAGCGGCTCGATGCGGCGGATCCGCTCGCCGACCAGGGTCAGCCGGAACTGCGCCGGGCCGATGGTGAGCGTCTGCACTGGACCGATCGGCAGTTGGAAGCCGCCGACCGCCTCGTCCCTTGCATCCCAGAGGAACTCGATCGGCTCCGGCGGCCAGCTTGCCGGGCCGGGACGCGGCAGCAGCGGCGCGGTCAGCCCCCAGGCCCCGTGATCGAGCCACGGCCGCAGGTCGCGCGCCGCCATCGCCTCGAAACCCCAGAGATCGCGGACCATGCGCTCCGGCACGATCGCCGCCTCGCGCACCGGCGACAGCGCCTGGTAGCGCTGCCGCTCCACCGCCACCGAGGCGATCAGCCGCGTATCGCCCTGATCGACCAGCAGCGCATGGATCTCGGCGCCGTCGCTCCAGAGCCCGGCGAGCGGCAGCGGATCGGTGGCGAGCCGTTCGGCGAGCCCGGCCCATTGCGCCTGCGTCAGCAGATGGCGGCCGTCGGCCACGGCGCGACCGGCCCGGATCAGCGCGGCGGCGGGCGGCGAGACCGGCACGGTCATGGTCCGGTCCCGCCCAGCGCCAGCAGCCAGTCGGACCAGGCGACCGGCATCGCCAGCCCGAACCAGCCGCTCACCACCAGCGCCGCCACGCCGCCCAGCACCCAGGCGGTCTGGTGCGAGCCGCCCTCCGCCGGCCCGTCGCGCCGCATCGCCTGCACCACCGACGCCGCGCTGAAGCCGACGGCGCAGAGCACCACCAGCGCCAGCAGCGGCTGCAGCGCAAACAGGCGCAGCGCCAGTAGCAGCAGCGCCGCGAACGAGGCGAACGGCGGCAGACCGACCAGCGCCGCGATCACGCCGAGACGCAGCCGCGACGCCACCGGGCCGGCCGGCGTCGCCAGCGCCAGCGGCAGCAGCAGCGCCACCACCGCCAGCAGCATCAGCCCGCCGGCGACGCCGCCGCTGCCGCCGGCGCCGATGCCCACCATGGCAGCGCCGAGCAGCACCGAGGCCGCCAGCGACACACGCGGCCGCAGCGTCCTGCAGGCCGGCAGCAGGCCGGCGGAGAGGACGATCCAGCCCAGCCCCAGCGCCAGCGCGATCGGGCCGGCCGGCGAGTCGAGCAGCGACGCCGCGCGCAGCACCAGCCCGAAGACCGGCGGCGCCAGCAGCAGCGACGCCGGCACCCGGTCCGCCGCGTCGCGTCCGGCCGGCGTGGAACCAGGCAGCCCAGGGCGCAGCGCCGACCATGCGGCGAGCAGGATCGCCGGCAGCACCAGCAGCGCCGTGCCGGTCAGCAGCGTCGCGCGCGGCATCGCCGCCGCGTGCGCCGACAGCGCCGTCCAGCCGGCCGCCTCGCCCAGCCCGATGCCGAGCAGCAGG
>CAZZZA010000237.1:0-2723 GCA_964658455.1 uncultured Lichenihabitans sp. | reverse complement strand
GCGTCGGCGGCCGGCCGCGCCGGCGGCCGCTTCGGCCGGGCGGTCGCCGACGCCACCGGCAGGTCGAGCGGCAGCACCAGGTCGGAGGCGGCGTCGCGCCGTCGGCCCGGCATGCGCTAGGCGGTCCCGGCGCAGGCCGCGCACAGGCCCTCGAGTTCGATCGTCGCCCGACGCGGCGCGAAGCCGTGGCGGGCCGCCATCGCCGACAGCGCCTCCGCCACCGGCAGGTCGTCGGTCTCGATGGTCCGCGCGCAGCCGGTGCAGATCATGAACAGGGCGCGGTGGTCGTGATGGGCGTGCCGATGCTCGGCCTCTTCCTGCATGCAGCCGACGAACGCCGACAGCCGCTCGACCTTGTGGATCAGCCCCTGCTCGAGCAGGAAATCCAGCGCCCGGTATACCGTCGGCGGCGCGGCGCCACGCTGCAGGTCGCGCAGCCGGTCGAGCAGGTCGTAGGCGCCGACCGGCCGGCCGGCATCGAGCACCAGCCCGAGCACCCGGCGCCTGATGTCGGTCAGCCGCGCGCCGTTGCGGTCGCAGGCGGCGGCGGCGCGATCGAGCAGCGCCTCGGTGCGTGCGCCGAAACCGCTGCCGGGCTGAACAGACTGCATCGCGCCACCTTCCGAGACCGAACGTTATAGTATAACAAGACCGCGTCGATGAGGAGCGGACAGCATGCGCCTGCCGGGACGTCCACCCACCATGTTGGCCGCTGCGATGCTGATTGCCACTCTCCCCCGGGCGGTGTCGGCGGCACGGGCGACACCGGCCGCGGCACCGATCGTGGTGGTCGCGGCGGAGAACGTCTATGGCGACCTGGCGCGGCAGCTCGGCGGCACGCATGTGCGCGTGACCAGCATCCTGAGCAACCCCGACCAGGATCCGCATCTGTTCGAGGTCAGCCCCAGCGTGGCGCGGGCGCTGTCCGGCGCGGACATCGTGATCAGCAACGGCATCGGCTACGATCCGTGGATGCGCGGGCTGCTGGCGGCATCGGCCCGCAGCGGGCGTGGCGAGCTGGTGGTTGCGGCGCTGGCCGGCCGCCACGACGGCGACAACCCGCATCTGTGGTACGACCCGGCGGTGATGGCGGTGCTGTGCCGGGCGCTGTCGGCGGACTTCGTGCGGCGCGACCCGGCCAACGCCGCCTTCTATGCCGAGCGGCTGGGCGCCACCCTGGCGCGGCTCGAGGGGGTCGCGCGCCGGGTGGCGGCGATGCGCGCGCGGTATGCCGGGCTGCCGGTGACGGCGACCGAGCCGGTGTTCGGCGAGATGGCGCGCGCGATCGGGCTGGTGATGCGCGACCAGGCCTTCCAGCGCGCGGTGATGAACGACACCGAGCCCGCGGCGTCGGACGTGGCGGCGATCGAGACCGATCTGCGCAGCCACCGGGTGCGTCTGCTGATCAGCAACAGCCAGGCCAGCGACAGCGCCGCGCAGCGCCTGGCCGGGATCGGCAGGCAGGCCGGGGTGCCGCTGGTCGGCGTCTCGGAGACCGAGCCGGCCGGCCTCGACTACGTCGCCTGGATGCTGCAGGCGCTGGACCGGGTGCAGGCGGCGCTGGATCGGCCGGTGGCGGCGCCATGAATGTCGCCGCCGGCGGCGCCAGGACCGTCGCGGTCCGGTTCGACGGTGTCGGCGTGGCGCAGGGCGGCCGGACCGTGCTGTCGCAGGTCGATCTGAGCATCGAACAGGGCAGCTTCGTCGGCGTGCTGGGCGGCAACGGCGCCGGCAAGACGACGCTGATGCGGGCGATGCTGGGGCTGCTGCCGGTCACCGGGCGGATCTCCCTGTTCGGCCGGCCGGCCGGACGCGGCAACCGCCGGGTCGGCTACATGCCGCAGCGCCGCAGCCCGTTCCCGGCCCGGCTCAGCGGCCGCACGCTGCTGCTGTCGGCGCTCGACGGGCAGCGCTGGGGGTTCGCGCTGCCGTCGCGCGCCGCCGCGCATGCGGTCGACCGGGCCCTGGACCTCACCGGCGCGCGCGGCCTGGCGGCGCGGCCGATCGAGGAGCTGTCGGGCGGCGAGCGGCAGCGGGTGCTGCTGGCGCAGACGCTGCTGGGCGATCCGGCGCTGCTGCTGCTGGACGAGCCGCTGGCCAGCCTCGACCCGCCACGCCAGACCGAGCTGGTGGCGCTGGTGCGCGCGGTGCAGCGCGAGCGCGGCATCGCGGTGCTGTTCAGCGCCCACGACCTCAACCCGCTGCTCGGCGCGCTGGACCAGGTGCTCTATCTCGGCAACCGGCGGGCGGCGCTGGGCAGCGTGGACGAGATCGTCACCAGCCGGAGCCTGTCCAGGCTCTATGCCGCGCCGGTCGAGGTGATCAGGACCAACGGGCGCATCTTCGTGACCGCCGGGGCGTCGGCCGCCCGATGCTGAGCGGCCTGTTCTCCTACGGCTTCATGATCAACGCGTTCCTGGCCGCCGCCGCGGTGGCGCTGGTGGCCGGCCCGGTCGGCTACCTGCTGGTGCTGCGCCAGCAGAGCTTCGCCGGTCACGCGCTGTCGCATGTCGGCTTCACCGGCGCCACCGGCGCGGTGCTGCTGGGCGTGCCGCCGCTCTGGGGCCTGGTCGCAGTCACGCTGCTGGCCGGGTTCGCCATGGGGCTGCTGGGCGAGCGGGTGGCCGGGCGCGACGTGGCGATCGGCCTGGTGCTGGCCGGCGCGCTGGGGCTCGGGCTGCTGTTCCTGCATTTCTTCACCGCCAACGCGGCGCAGGCGACCG
>CAZZZA010000236.1:0-2760 GCA_964658455.1 uncultured Lichenihabitans sp. | reverse complement strand
GGCGTGAAACGGGCGATGGCGCTGCCGGTGTCGGCGCCGTTCCATTGCGCGCTGATGCGCCCCGCCGCCGAGGCGATGGCCGAGGCGCTGGAGCGCACCGCGATCGCGCCGCCGGTGGTGCCGCTGATCGCCAACGTCACCGCCGCCAAGGTGGGCGAGCCGGACCGGATCCGCGCCCTGCTGGTCGAGCAGGTCACCGGCACCGTCCGCTGGCGGGAGAGCGTGCAGGCGATGACCGCGATCGGCGTCGACAGCTTCGTCGAGCTGGGCGCCGGCAAGGTGCTGTGCGGCCTGATCCGGCGCATCGCCCCGGACGCCGCGATCCGCTCCGCCGGCAGCCCCGAGGAGATCGAGGCGCTGCTCCGGGCCTTCTGACCTCGGCCGACGAGGCGCTGCGCGACAGACCCAACGGGGGAGTTCGTTCGATGTTCAGACTAGATGGCCAGACCGCGCTGGTGACCGGCGCCACCGGCGGCATCGGCGCCGCGATTGCCCGCGCGCTGCATGCGCAGGGCGCCAGCGTCGCGCTGTCGGGCACGCGGCACGAGGCGCTGTCGGCGCTGGCCACCGAACTCGGCGCACGCGCCTTTGCCTGTCCGGCCGACCTCGCCGATCCGGCGGCGCCGGACGCGCTGGTGGCGGCCGCAGAGGCGCAGGCCGGGCCGCTCTCGATCCTGGTCAACAATGCCGGGCTGACCCGCGACATGCTGGCGCTGCGGATGAAGGACGAGGACTGGGCACGGGTGATCGAGGTCGATCTCGCCGCCCCGTTCCGCCTGGCGCGCGCGGTCCTGCGCGGCATGCTGCGCCGGCGCGCCGGTCGGATCGTCTCGGTCGGCAGCGTGGTCGGCACCACCGGCAATGGCGGCCAGGCGAACTATGCCGCTGCCAAGGCCGGGCTGGTCGGCATGAGCAAGTCGCTGGCGCAGGAGGCGGGCGGCCGCGGCGTCACCGTGAACGTGGTGGCGCCCGGCTTCGTCGCCACGCCGATGACCGATGTGCTGAGCGACGAGCAGAAGGCCCGGCTGGTCGGCGCGATTCCGCTCGGACGCATGGGAACCCCCGACGACATCGCCGCCGCGGTGGTCTATCTCTGTTCGGCGGAGGCGGGCTGGGTCACCGGCGCCACGCTGCACGTCAATGGCGGCATGGCGATGGTCTGAATCCGGTCCCCGAATCCGGTTTGCACCTTGGACCCGGGACGGGTCCGGGGCATCCTGCCGCACCGCCTTGGCGGTCGATCGGGAACCGTGCTAATCGCCCGCAGCTTCGTCCGGAGCGGGGTGTCTCAGGTCACAGGACGAACGCGTTTCGAACCGCCCGTTCCAGGGGCAGATAGGAAGCAGTCAGATGAGCGAAATTGCCGACAAGGTTAAGAAGATCGTGGTCGAGCACCTCGGCGTCGAGGAAAGCAAGGTGACCCCGGAAGCTTCGTTCATCGACGATCTGGGCGCCGACAGCCTCGATACGGTCGAGCTGGTGATGGCGTTCGAGGAAGCGTTCGGCGTCGAGATCCCCGAGGATGCGGCCGAAAAGATCAGCACCGTGAAGGATGCGATCGACTACATCGAGAAGCAGAAGGCCGCCTGAGCCGCGCACGCGCTCGGCTTCGGTCCTTTTCTTCCGGGAACCAGAGATATGGCGTCTGACAGCCACGACCCGACCCTCTCCGGACGACGGCGCGTCGTCGTCACCGGGATGGGGATAGCCAGCCCGCTGGGCGTGGGCATCGATACTGTCTGGCGCCGTCTCCTGGCCGCCGAATCCGGCATCGCCCGGATCACCGCCTACGACCCGTCCGATCTGCCGGCCCAGGTGGCCGGCGAGGTTCCGGCCGGGGCCACCGCCGAGGGCGGTCTGACCCTGGGCGACTGGATCGCCCACAAGGACCAGAAGAAGATGGACCGCTTCATCCATCTCGGCCTGGTCGCGGCGATCGAGGCGGTGCGCGACAGCGGCTGGGTGCCGGCCACCGAGCAGGACCGCGAGGATACCGGGGTCATGATCGGGTCCGGCATCGGCGGCCTGCAATCGATCTACGAGGCGTCGGTCCAGGTGCACGAGGGCAAGGGCCGGCGCCTGTCGCCGTTCTTCATCCCGTCGGCGCTGATCAACCTGATTTCCGGTCACGTCTCGATCCAGTTCGGCTTCAAGGGCCCGAACCATTCCGCCGTGACCGCCTGCGCCACCGGCGTGCACGCGATCGGCGACGCGGCGCGGCTGATCATGCTCGGCGACGCCGAGGTGATGGTCGCCGGCGGCGCCGAGGCCGCGGTCTGCGCGCTCGGCATCGCCGGGTTCTGTGCCTCGCGCGCGCTTTCCACCAGCTTCAACGACACGCCGGCCAGGGCGTCGCGCCCCTGGGACCAGGATCGCGACGGCTTCGTCATGGGCGAGGGCGCCGGCGTGGTGGTGCTCGAGGAATTCGAGCACGCCAAGGCGCGCGGCGCGAAGATCTACGGCGAGGTGATCGGCTACGGCCTGTCCGGCGACGCGCACCACATCACCGCCCCGGCCGACGGCCATGCCGGCGCGTTCCGGGCGATGAAGAAAGCATTCGCCAACGCCGGACTGACCCCCGCCGACATCCAGTACGTGAATGCGCACGGCACCTCGACCATGGCCGACGACCTGGAACTCGATGCGGTCGAGCGTTTGTTCGGCGACCATGCCAAGGGCCTGGCGATGTCGTCCACCAAGTCCGCCACCGGCCATCTGCTCGGCGCCGCCGGCGCGATCGAGGCGATCTTCTCGATCCTG
>CAZZZA010000235.1:0-2765 GCA_964658455.1 uncultured Lichenihabitans sp. | reverse complement strand
GCGACAGCAGCCGGTTGCTGACGCGGTTGTTCTCGGCGAGCGTCGCGTATTTGCGTCCGTCGGCGACCTGCAGCCGATACAGGCGCTCGCCGAGCGCGCCCAGGGCCGCGACCTGCACCCCCATCAGCAGCAGCGCGCGCCGGGTGAAGATGCCGCGCGACGGCGCCTCCTTGGGCACGCGGCCGGGCGACCTTTTCCCGGGCGAGCGTTTCATCGGCGGCCGGCTCATGCGGCGCCTAGGCCCGGGACGGATCGGCGGCGCCGCGATGCGCCCAGGTGAACAGCGCCGAGAGCAGCGGATACAGGCCGGCCGACAGCGCCAGCTCGAACAGCGCCGGTTGCGGCGGCAGCAGCGTCAGGGTGAAGCCGCACATCAGCGCGTAGTCCAGCAGGATCGCCCCGGTGGCGACCAGCAGGAACGCCAGCCACACCACCACGAACCCCTGCCTGGCCAGGCCGTGACGCGCGCCGACGCCGATCGCATGCACGATCAGCAGGGTGACGATCGCCAGCCCCGGCGGCGAGAAGCTCAGCAGGTCGTAGAGCAGGCCGAGCGCGAACACGACCGGCGCCGGCATCGAGGCCGGGCGGAACAGCGACCAGAAGAACACCGAGGCCATGGTGGCGCCGGGCAGCAGCGCCTGCTGTTCCGGCAGGTCGAACGGCGCGCAGAGCAGCAGCACCAGCAGCATGGTGAAGGCGGCGGGCAGGGCGCGGCGCGCGGCGGCGTCGAGACGGCGCCAAATGGTCGGCCGCGGCCTGATGCCCGGCCGGCGCTCCGGAGGCAGGTGTCTGGGCACTCATCCGTGCCCGATCAGCGCGGCCAGCCCGGGAACGGCCTCGACATGGCCGCCGGCATGGCCCTTCGGCTGGATGTGGCCGGGCGCCTCCGGCGCCTCGATCGCCGACAGCCCGAAATCGAACAGCCGCACCACCGTGACATGGTCCAGTCTGGCATAGGGCTCGACCACCGGCTGGCCGGGGCCGACATAATGCACGGTGCCGACCGGCAGTCCGGCGGGAAAGGCGTTGGCGGCGTTGCTGGTGACGACGCGCTCGCCCTCCAGCGGGCGGATGTCTTCGGAATAATCCATCAGTCGAGGCGCCACCGCGTTCGTTCCCGCCACTATAGCGGCTGCGTGCGAGGCTTCCAGCGTCACCGGGACCCGGCTGCTCATATCGGTCAGCAGCATCACCCTGGCGGAACGGCTGCCGATCTCCGTGACCCGGCCGACCAGGCCGGCGGCGTCGACCGCGACCATGCCCTTGGCGAGGCTGCGGCCGAGCGGCACCGAGAGCAGCACCGAGCGTGCATAGACCCCGCTCGCATCGGCCACCGCGCGGGCGGTGACGAAGGAGGGCACCGGCTCGGGCATCCAGTTCAGGTTCGCCTTCAGCGTGGCGTTCTCCGCCGCCAGCGCCATCGCCACGTCGTACCAGCGCCGCAGCCGGATGTTCTCGGCGCGCAGCCGCTCGTTCTCCTGCGCCACCCCGACCAGCGAGCGCGCCTCGCGGCCGATGCCGCGCACCTCGCCGATCGGCTCCGCCAGCAGGGCGTAGAGCGGCGCCAGCAGGTCGGCGACCGTGGAACGCGCGCTCTCGGCCAGCCGGCGATCCGCCTGACCGACCAGCATCACCAGACAGGCCAGGCCGAGCAGCAGCGGCAGGGTCAGCTTGCCGAGCGCCTGGCGTAGCTGGATCGACAGACTGAACATGGATCGACCCTCCCGGACCTGCCGCGTTTCCTCGGGTGGCGTGCGCGGGAAGCGTCAGCCGCCCGGAGCCACGCCCATCCGGTGCCTCTAATACATCGTCGTCAGCACGTTCCGAAGCCGCTTCATCTCTTCCAACGCCCTTCCGGTGCCCAAGGCCACACAAAAAAGCGGATTTTCCGCCGCCATCACCGGCAGACCGGTGGCTTCGCGCAGCACCTCGTCGAGCCGGTACAGCAACGCGCCGCCGCCGGTCAGCACGATGCCCTTGTCGACGATGTCGGCCGCCAGTTCCGGCGGGGTGTTCTCGAGCGCGGTCTTGACCGCGTCGACGATCTGGCTGACCGGCTCGGCCAGGCTCTCGGCGATCTGGCGCTGTCCGACCACGACCTCGCGCGGCACCCCGTTCATCAGGTCGCGGCCCTTGACCTCCTTGAGCGGACCGTGGTCGCTCTCGTCGTCCGGCGGCTTGGCCGCGCCCAGCTCGATCTTGATCTTCTCCGCCGAACTCTCGCCGATCAGCAGGTTATAGTTGCGGCGGATGTAGGAGATGATCGCCTCGTCCATCTTGTCGCCGCCGACCCGCACCGAACGGGCATAGACGATGCCGCCGAGCGAGATCACCGCGACCTCGGTGGTGCCGCCGCCGATATCGACGATCATGCTGCCGGACGGTTCGGTGACCGGCAGGCCGGCGCCGATCGCCGCCGCCATCGGCTCCTCGATCAGCAGCACCTTGCGGGCCCCGGCGCTCTCGGCGCTCTCCTGGATCGCCCGGCGCTCGACCGCGGTGGAGCCCGACGGCACGCAGACGATGATCAGCGGGCTCGCGAAGCCGCGCCGGTTGTGCACCTTGCGGATGAAATGCTTGATCATCTCCTCCGCCACCTCGAAGTCGGCGATCACGCCGTCGCGCAGCGGCCGGATGGCGGTGATGTTGCCGGGTGTGCGCCCGACCATGTTCTTGGCCTCGTTGCCGACCGCCAGCACCTGCTTCTTGCCGCGCACGTCGGCGATCGCCACCACCGACGGCTCGTCGAGCACCACGCCACG
>CAZZZA010000234.1:0-2833 GCA_964658455.1 uncultured Lichenihabitans sp. | reverse complement strand
CGGCCAACGACGCAGCAATCCCTAGGTCGACAGCCGCATGGGTCCGGCTCGTAATCATCTTGCGTGCTCCGCGACTATTCCACGGAGCAACGCATTGGGCTGCTTAGAAGTAGCGCTCCAAGACCTGCACAACATCGCCAGGGGCGAGGAACGTGTTGGACGTCACCTTCCCGGTCGTCGCCACCCCTCTGGTCGCCCGCACCACCTCGCCGTAACCCTGCACCGCGCGATAGGTGAAGCCCCCCGCCACCGCCACCGCGGTCACCGAGGTGGCGATCAACAGCGCCGCGCACGCGGTGCTCAGCACGCCGCTGCTCAGCCATCTGGCCGGCGAGATGGCGGGCGGCGCGGTGGCGGCGCGGCGCATGGTGGTGCTGGGGCGCGCCGCCTCGGTCGCCTGCACCCCGTTGCCGCCGGAGTGAGCGCGGCATGGGAGTGACGACGGACACAAGACAGCAGGGCCGGCAGGGGCTGGAGGCAGAGCTGGTGCTGGTCGGCGGCGGCCTGTCCGGCGCCGCGTTCCTGGCGCATCTGCTGCGCGACCATCCCCGGCTGCGGGGCCGGGTAGTGGTGATCGAGCCGGCGGCGCGGCTCGGCGCCGGGCTCGCCTATGGCACCACCGACCCGGCGCACCGGGTCAATGTCGCCGCCGGCAGGATGTCGCTGTTCCCGGACCGGCCGGAGCATTTCACCGACTGGCTCGACCGGTCCGGCCTGCTGGGCGGCGACCCCGAGGCGCGCGGCGCCGACGGGCTGCTGCATCCACGGCGGGCGGCGTTCGGCGCCTATGTCGATGACAGCCTGCGCGCCGAGATCGCCCGCGCCGGACTGCATGTGGTGCATCGGCGCGCGGCGGCCGAACAGGTGCAGCGGACCGGCGGCGGCTGGCGGGTGCTGCTGGCGGATGGCGGGACCGTCACCGCGCCGCTGCTGGTGCTGGCGGTCGGCCATACCGCGCCGGACCTGCCCGGGGTGCTGGCCGGGCTCGCCGGCGATCCACGGCTCATCGCCGATCCCTGGCAGCCGGACGCGCTGGCGCGGATCGCCCCGGAGCAGCCGGTGCTGGTGGTCGGCACCGGCCTGACCGGCTGCGACGTGATCGCCAGCCTGCGCCATCGCGGCCATCGCGGGCCGATCCTGGCGGTCTCGCGCCGCGGCCTGCTGCCGCGCGCCCGCACCACGCTGCCGGTCGAGGCCTGGGGCGACTTTGCGGCGCCGCCATCGCCGACCGCGCTGGCGCTGCTGCGCCGGGTGCGGGCGGCGATCGCCGAGGCCGCCGCGCTCGGCCGGCCATGGGAGGACGTGATCGCTGCGCTGCGGCTGCAGGGGGCCGCGGTCTGGGGGGCGCTGCCGGTCGGTGAACGGCTCCGCCTGCTGCGTCACCTGCGGCCGTTCTGGGACGTGCACCGCTTCCAGTGCGCGCCGCAGATCGACGCGGTGGTCCGCGACGGGCTGGCGTCGGGCTGGCTCACGGTGACGGCCGCGACCCCGGTCTCTGCCACAGCCGATGGCGATCGGCTGCGGGTCGTGCTGCGGCCGCGCGGCGGCGGCGCGCCGCGCACCGCCAGCGTGTCGGTGATCGTCAACTGCACCGGCCCCGGTCACCGTTCGGTGGTCGAGCAGCATCCGGTGCTGCGCAGCCTGGCCGAGGCCGGCTGCCTGCGCGCCGATCCCTGCCGGCTCGGCATCGATGTCGATTTCGAGAGCCGGGTGCTCGACGCCGGGGGACAGGCCTGGCCCGACCTGTTCGTCGCCGGCCCGCTGGCGCGCGGCACCCATGGCGAGCTGATGGGGCTGCCGCAGGTGGCGCTGCAGCCGCGTGCGGTGGCGGAAAGCATCGCCGGCTGCTGGCCGGGCGAATCGCCGCAGCGCGGTTCCGGCGCATAGACAGGCGGCGCCGGTCGCGGCATTCCTGCCGTCATGATCACCGACAAGCGCCTGTTGCGTGCCGAGCCGAGCTTCCGGTTCCTGGCCAAGCTGTGGCGGGTGAGCTGGCTGTACGTGCTGCTGATCTGCCTGCTGGCTGGGGTGGGGTATGGCGCGCTATACTCGGCCGGCGGCGGCTCGGCGCGCCCGTTCGCCGGGCCGCAGAGCCTGCGGTTCGGCTTCGGGCTGCTGATGATGCTGGGCCTGGCGATGCTGGGGCCGGGGGTGCTGGTCCGGCTGGCCTGGCCGCTGTACGGCCTGTCGATGCTGCTGCTGGTCGCGGTGCTCAGGATGGGCCATGTCGGCAAGGGCGCGGAGCGCTGGCTGATGCTGGGCGGCATGCAGGTGCAGCCCTCCGAGCTGGCCAAGATCGCGCTGGCGCTGGCGCTGGCGGCCTGGTTCCACCGCGCCGGGCACAAGCGGATGGGCAACCCGTTGTTCCTGATCCCGCCGGCGCTGATGGTGGCGCTGCCGGTGGCGCTGGTGCTCAAGGAGCCGAACCTGGGCACCGCGGTGATCATCGCCGCGGTCGGCGGCTCGATCTTCCTCGCCGCCGGCATGCGTCTGTGGCAGATCGCGCTGCTGGTGGCGCCGATGCCGTTCCTGGCGAAGTTCGCCTACGGCCACCTGCACGACTACCAGAAGGCACGCATCACCACGTTCCTGCATCCCGAGAGCGACCCGCTCGGGGCCGGCTACAACATCATCCAGTCCAAGATCGCGCTCGGTTCGGGCGGCATGTGGGGGCAGGGCTACCTGCACGGCACCCAGGGCCAGCTCAATTTCCTGCCGGAAAAACAGACCGACTTCATCTTCACCATGATCGCCGAGGAATGGGGACTGGTCGGCGGGCTGTCGGTGATGGCGCTGCTGCTGATGGTGATCCTGGGCGGCATGCTGATGGCGC
>CAZZZA010000233.1:0-2932 GCA_964658455.1 uncultured Lichenihabitans sp. | reverse complement strand
GACGAGCCGTTCGCGCGGCTGTTCACCCAGGGCATGGTCAACCATGAGAGCTACCGCGACGCGGACGGCACCTGGCTCTATCCAGACCAGGTCGAGCGCGGCAGCACCGGCGCCACGCGCCGCGACACCGGCGCGCCGGTGAGCGTCGGGCGGATCGAGAAGATGTCGAAATCCAAGCGCAACACGGTGTCGCCGGAGGCGATCATCGACCGCTTCGGCGCCGACACCGCGCGCTGGTTCGTGCTGTCCGACAGCCCGCCGGAACGCGACATGGAATGGACCGAGGCCGGAGTGATCGGCGCCGCGCGGTTCGCGCAGCGGGTCTACCGGCTGGTGGCGACGGTGGCCGAGACGGTGCCGCCGGGCGCGTCGCCGGCAGCGCCCGACGCGGATGCCGACGCCGACGCGTTGCGCCGCGCCACCCACCGCACCATCGACGCGGTCACCGCGGCACTCGAGGCGTTCGCCTTCAATGTCGCGGTGGCGCGGCTGCACAGCCTCGCCTCGGCGCTGTCCGAGGCCGGGCAGCAGCCGCGCACGCCCGGGCTCGACCGGGCCAGGCGCGAGGCAGCCGAGAGCCTGTGCCTGCTGATCGCGCCGATGATGCCGCATCTGGCCGAGACGCTGGGCGCGCTGCTGCGCCCGGACGGCATGCTGGCGGCGCTGTCGGCCTGGCCGGAGGCCGACCCGTCGCTGCTGGCGGCACAGCGGGTCACGATCGCGGTGCAGATCATGGGCAAGCTGCGCGGCACCATCGAGGCGCTGCCCGACGAGGCGGCGGAGACGGTGATCGCCGCCGCGGAAGCGGAGCCGAACGTCGCGCGGCTGATCGAGGGCAAACGGGTGGTCAAGCGGATCCATGTGCCGAACCGGATCGTCAATCTGGTGGTGGCATGAGACGGAGGCGGCTCGGCGCGCTGCCACTGGCGCTGCTGGTCTCCGCCTGCGGGTTCCGCCCGCTCTATGGCGGCGCCGATTCCGCCACCGCCAGGCTGCCCGACATCTTCGTGGCGCCGATCCCGGAGCGGTCCGGCCAGGAGCTGCGGCTGGCGTTGCAGCAGCGGCTGGCCGGCACCAGCGACGCGCAGCCCACCGGCTACACGCTGGTCGCCTCCTATTCCGCGGCCGGCGAGGCGATCGGCATCCATGGCGACAACACGTCAGAGCGCACCAGGCTGGTGGGCCACGCGCACTGGACGCTGTTCTCGGTGGCGCCGCTGCCGGTGCAGCTCGCCACCGGCGACGCCAGCACCCTCGATGGCTACAACATCGTCAACGAGCAGTATTTCGCCGCCGGCATCGCCTCCGACACCACCCAGCAGCGGATCGCCAACGCGTTGGCCGACAGCGTCGCCCAGCAGCTCGCCACCTGGTTCACCAACCACCAGGCGCCGGCGGTGTCGCACGCGCTGCCGCCGGCACTGACCCTGGCGCCGGGCAACGTGCCGGGCAATTCCGACCAGTCGCCGCTGACCACGGTCGGGCCGGACGGGCTGCCGGCCTCCGCCACCGGCCGTCTGCCCTCGAGCCAGTAGGCGGGAGCGCCCCGACCGGTGAAGCTCGACGCCCGCCAGGCCGCGCGCGTGCTGGCGCAACCCGGCACGATGCGGGCGATCCTGCTGCATGGCGAGGACACCGGGCTGATCCGCGAACTGGCGGCGGTCGCCGTGCGCGCGGTCGCGGGCGGGCTCGACGATCCGTTCCGCCTGTCGGTGCTGTCGCGCGACCTGCATGACCGGCTCGACGAATCGCTCGGCGCGCTGTCGCTGACCGGCGGCCGGCGCGTGGTGTGGGTGCGCGAGGCGTCCGACACGCTGACCGACGCGGTCCGGCGCGCGCTCGACCGTCCGGCCGCCAGCGCCGGCGATACGCTGCTGGTGCTGGAAGGTCCGGGACTGGCCGGCCGTTCCAGGCTGCGGGCGCTGATCGAGGCGATGCCCGACGGGTGCGCGATCGCCTGCTACGCGGAAGCGGGCCGGGCGCTGGAGAGCCAGGTGCGGCAGATGCTGGCGGAGGAGCGGGTCGAGATCGACGCGGACGCGCTGTCCTGGCTGTGCGAGCGCATGGGCGCCGACCGGGCGGCGACCCGCCGCGAGGTGGAGAAGCTCGCCCTCTATGCCGGTGCCGGCGGCCGGATCGCGCTCGACGACGCGATGGCCTGCACCGGCGACGCCGCCAGCGCGGCGCTGGACGAGGCCGCCTTCGCCGCCACCGCCGGCGACCGCGCCGCGGCGGACCTGGCGATCGAGCGCACGCTCGGCGAGGGCGCCAGCCCGGTGGCGGTGGCGCGCGCGCTGCTATCGCATCTCGGCCGGCTGCGCCAGGCGCGGCTGGCGATGGAGCAGTCCGGCCTGGACGCGCAGGCGGCGATGCGCGCCTTGCGGCCGCCGGTGTTCTTCAAGCGCACCGGCGCGTTCGGCCAGGCCCTGTCACTCTGGACCGCCGACACGCTGATGCGCGCCGCCGACGAGACGCTGGCGCTGGAGCGCGCCTGCAAGCAGACCGGGGCGCCGGACCTCACCTTGTGCCGGCGCCATGTCGCCGCGATCGCCGCGATGGCGCAGGCGGGGGGCCGGTCCAGGTTGCCGCACCGGCCGCGGTCTGCTTAAAGCTTGGTTGTGTGTCCGCGTAGCTCAGCAGGATAGAGCACAGGATTCCTTGTCACCAACTGGGCGTCACGAGGGGAAACCGCGTGATGGATCCGCTCAAAGTCGGGGAAAGCTCGGACGCTCTCGCGTCTTGCCGATCCCGAGCCAAGCCGGGCCCGGACAGGGTCTGGAAGGTGTAGAGACTGGACGGGCGGCACCTAAGGGTTCCGGCCTAGGGTGAAGGGACAGTCCAGACCACGAACGCCACCCTCCGGGCGGCGGCGGCGAAAGCCGAAGTGGGATGAATCCTGGGGCCGTGGGTTCGAATCCCGCCGCGGACACCA
>CAZZZA010000232.1:0-2992 GCA_964658455.1 uncultured Lichenihabitans sp. | reverse complement strand
GGCGCGACCAGCTCGCGCGGCTCGAGCAGCTGGCGCGTCTCCTCGTCCATGATGCCGCGCATCACCCGCCGGAACCCCTCGACCGCGACGCCGCCGGCCTCGCGATAGGCGGCGACCATCTTCTCGCGCTGGCGCTCGAACAGCCGGCGCTCCAGCTGGCGTCCGGATTCGGTCAGGCTGAGCAGACGCTGCCGGCGGTCGTGCGGGCCGCGCACCTGCACCACGTAGCCGCGCGCGATCAGCTCGCCCAGCACCCGCGCCAGGCTCTGCTTGGTGATGCCCAGCAGCGCCAGCAGCGCGCTGACCGCGATACCGGAATGCTGGCCGATGAAATGCAGCGCCCGGTGGTGCGCCCGGCCGAGATCGAGTTCGCGCAGGATCGCGTCGGCGGCGGCGGTGAGGTCGCGATAGGCGAAGAAGAACAGGTCCTGGGCGAGCCGCATCTGCTCCTCGCGCAGGAACAGCAGGCCGCTGCCGGCGCCGACGGTATGCGCCGCCTCGGTCTGCGGCAGATGCGGGCCGGGCTTGTGCTCCATGCCGGATATTAAGACAGCTTCATTGACATAATGGAAGGTGGCTTATAGAGCCTGGGCATCAGCCCGAAGGAGCGCCGCGCATGACCCTCGTACCGTTCGACGACCGCGACGGCTCGATCTGGTGGGATGGCGAGATGCTGCCCTGGCGCGACGCCAAGCTGCATGTGCTGTCGCACGGGCTGCACTATGCCAGCGCGGTGTTCGAGGGCGAACGCGCCTATGGCGGCCACATCTTCCGCCTGCGCGAGCACACCGAGCGGCTGATCGAGAGCGGCCGCATCCTGGGCTTCGAGATCCCCTACGACGCGCAGGCGATCGACGACGCTTGCAACCAGGCGCTGGCGGCGAGCGGCCTCAGCGAGGCCTATATCCGCCCGCTGGCCTGGCGCGGCGCCGAGCAGCTCTCGGTGTCGGCGCAGCAGACCAGGATCCATCTGATGGTGGCGGTCTGGGCCTGGCCGAACCTGTTCGGCGCCGACCGCATGAAGGGCGTCCGCCTCGGCATGGCGCCGTGGAAGCGGCCGCATCCGGAGACCGCGCCGACCCGCGCCAAGGCCGCCGGCCTCTACATGATCGGCACCATGTCCAAGCACCATGTCGAGACGCTGGGCTTCAACGACGCGCTGATGCTCGACTGGCGCGGCCAGGTCACCGAGGCCACCGGCGCCAACATCTTCTTCGTCATCGACGGCGCGATCCACACGCCGATCCCGGACTGCTTCCTCGACGGCATCACCCGGCGCACGGTGATGCGGCTGGCCGAGAAGCGGCAGATCCCGGTGATCGAACGGGTGATCATGCCCGAGGAGATGGGCAACGCGACCGAGGCGTTCCTGGTCGGCACCGCCGCCGAGGTCACCCCGATCCGGCAGATCGAGACCCTGAACTTCACCCCCGGCAGGATCACCGAGACCCTGCTGGCCGACTACGAGGCGCTGGTGCGGATGACCCCGGAGCAGGTGCGCGACACGCTCGCCTGAGGCCCCGCGCCTAGCGCCCCCGCAGCCGGGCGCCGAGCCGGCCGATCGCCGCCACCCCGGCCAGGCGACGGTCGAGGAAGGCGGCGGTCTCGTCGAGATCGCCGTGTCGCAGCCAGAACAGCAGCGTCGCCGAATAGACCCCGGCCAGCAGGGCGCGCTTGCTGTGCCGGCTGAAATCCACCGACTCGTCGCCGGCCGCGATCCAGATCGAATCGACGGTGCGCGCCAGCGCCCGCGCCGCCACCAGCCGGTTGCCGGGCAGGCTCAGCAGCGACAGCCCGCGCCGCACCGCCTCGCGGTCGGGCGCGGCCTGTTCCAGCCGCAGCAGGATCAGCGCCCGCACCCGGCGGCTCTGCCTGGTCTCGGCGAGGTCGTCGGCCGCCGCCAGCATCGTCCGGTCGGCGAGGTCGCTGTGCGCCTCCACCATCTCCACCGGGCCGCCCGGAAACATCAGGTCCGCATCGCGCCCGGCGGCCTCATGCAGCGCCCGCTCGGTCCAGCCCTGCGCCGGCACCAGCGGCAGCATCGCCCGGATCGCGTCGTCGCGCGCCGGATCGGGATGCAGCGCCGGCGCCAGCCCGCCGCTGCCGAGTTCGCCCAGGGTGGCGATGATGCTGCCGACCGGCAACGCCGCCATCAGCAACCGCCGCACCGGGTTCATGCGCCGCCGCCCGCGCCGTAGCGCATGTATTCGGTCTCGAACCCCAGCTGACCGAGATCGGTCATCCGCATCGGGTAGAGGATGCCGTCGAGATGGTCGTTCTCGTGCTGCAGCACCAGCGCCAGGAACCCGCTGGCCTCGCCGGCGACCGGCTGGCCATGCTCGTCGATCCCCTCATACCTGACCCGCGCCGCCCGCGGCACCGCGCCGCGCAGGCCGGGAATCGACAGGCAGCCCTCGGTCTGCACCGCCACCGCGTCGCCCAGCGGGGTGATCACCGGGTTGATCAGCGCTGCCACCGCGCGCGGCGGGTCGTCGGCACCGGCGCTGCGCTGCGGCGGCACGCTATAGACGAACAGCCGCAGCGGCACATGCACCTGCGGCGCCGCCAGGCCGGCGCCGGACGCATCGTGCATGGTTTCGATCATGTCGGCGATCAGCGTCGCCACCTCCGGGGCGGTCGGGTCCTCGACCGGCCGCGCCTTGGCCAGCAGCACCGGGTGGCCCATGCGGGCGATCTTGAGCAGGGCCATCGGCAAGCTATCCTTGTGGGTCTGTCGGCCGGCCCCGCGCTGCCCGCGACAGGCTGGGGAATCGAATTGTGCTTCGGCCGGACGGCATGCTATAGCGCGTGCCTTCTCGGGAGTCGCGATCGCGGTCTCCGAGCCTCAAATCACGTCGGCGCTCCCCCAAGCAGCGTTCGGACGGAAGTTTCCAGGAGTTGACCGCGCAGTGCAGGTTCTTGTCCGTGACAACAATGTCGACCAGGCGCTCAAGGCGCTCAAGAAGAAGATGCAGCGCGAAGGCATCTTCCG
>CAZZZA010000231.1:0-3004 GCA_964658455.1 uncultured Lichenihabitans sp. | reverse complement strand
TCCTGCCGCCGGTGACGGTCGAGTTCGCCGTGCTCTATCTGCCGACCGACGGGCTGTATGCCGAGGTGGCGCGCATACCGGGCCTGATCGACGAGCTGGGCCGGGTGTCGCGGGTGATGCTGATGGGCCCGAGCCTGATCCCGGCGCTGCTGCGCACCATCCATCTCGGCTACGTGACGCTGGCGCTGGAGGAGAAGACCGAGGCGATCAGCCACCTGCTCGGCGCCACCCGCCAGGAGATGATCCGGATGGACCAGGTGCTCGAACGGCTCGGCCGCAACGCCTCGGCGATGTCCAACACCATCGACGAGGCGCGGCGCCGCACCAGGGTGGTGGCGAAGCGGTTGCGCGGCGTCGACGACCCGGACGGCGACGCGCCGGAGGAGCACGGCGCGGCGTTGCCGCCCGGTGTGCTCGAGCCGGGCGACACGCTGCTGCCGTGATGCTCGCGCGGTTTTGGCTGGCCGTGACGCCCGCGCCCACCCATGTCTGATGCCGCATGAGCGAAAGCACGATCACCCCCCGGGTTCCTGGCCAGCCCCGCGTGCTGCTGGTCGAGGACGACCTGTCGATCGCCCGCGCGGTCGCCGCCGAGCTTGCGGCGCGCGGCTATGCGGTCAGCGTTGCCGAGACCGGCGCCGACGGGCTGGACCAGGCGATGGGCGGCACCTTCGACGCCCTGGTGCTCGACCGGCTGCTGCCCGGCATCGACGGGCTCGCCATCCTGGGACGGCTGCGCGCCGAGGGGATCGGCACCCCGGTGCTGGTGCTGAGCGCGCTGTCGGCGGTCGACGACCGGGTCGCGGGCCTGCGCGCCGGCGGCGACGACTACCTGACCAAGCCGTTCGCGATCGAGGAACTCGCGGCCCGGCTCGAGGCGCTGCTGCGGCGTCCGGCCGAGGTCCAGGGCACGATCGTGCGCGCCGGTCCGGTGGAGATGGACCTGATCGCCCGCACCGCGCGCCGCGCCGGACGCAGCCTGGAGCTGCTGCCGCGCGAGTTCCGGCTGCTGGAATACATGGCGCGGCGGCCGAACCAGGTGCTGACCCGCGACATGCTGCTGGAGGATGTGTGGCACTACCGCTTCATCCCGCAGACCAACCTGGTCGACGTGCATATCGGCAAGCTGCGCCGCAAGCTCGACCCGCCGAACGAGGTGCCGCTGATCCACAGCATCCGCGGCGCCGGGTTCATGCTCAAGATCACCGAATAGGGCAGGCGGCCCCTGCGACCCGATCTGTCAGGAGCACCGCGTGCACCCGGCGTGTCCCGGCCGGTGACGGTCGCCAGACCGCTCCGGCGGCATGCACTGGCGGCGCTGTTCGGCACCGCGAGCTTCAGGCTCACGCTCGGTTCCAGCGCGATCCTGGCCTCGGTGGCGCTGCTGCAATTCTCGCTGATCTACTGGCGCACCACCGCGCACGAGGTCGAGCGCGCCGACCGGCTGCTGGATCGCGAGGCGGCGCTGATGGCGGCGCAATCGCCGGGCGACCTGTTCGAGCAGTTGCGGCTCTGGCAGACCAGCGACCTGCGTCTGCTGATCACCGCCGCCGGGCTGTTCGACGCCGACCGCCATCCGCTCGCCGGCAACCTGGTCGTCTGGCCGGAGCGGCTGCCGGTCGACGGCGCGATCCGCGAGATCGTGGTGCATCCGCTCGACCAGGGCGTACGCACCATCCGCGCCGAGGCGCTGCCGGTCGCCGGCGGCCGCTTCCTGGTGATCGGCCGCGGCCTGCGCGAGCTGCAGCAGATCCGCGGCATCGTGCTCGACGCGATCGAGACCGCGCTGATCCCGGCGCTGGCGTTCTCGCTCGCCGCCGGCGCCTGGCTCGGCCGGCGGACCCTGGCCAGGGTCGGGCGGATGCAGAAGGCGATCGACGCCATCATGGAAGGCGGGCTGCACGAGCGGCTGCCGGTGGGGCGCGGCGGCGACGAGATGGCCAGGCTGGCGGCCAGCGTGAACCGCATGCTGGGCCGGCTCGAGCAGCTGCTCGACGAGATCAGGGGCGTCGGCGACGACATCGCCCACGACCTGCGCACCCCGCTGGCGCGGGTCAGGGCCGGCCTCGAACAGGCCCGGCTGCAGCATGCGCGATCGGCGCCGGAGCGGGCGGAGCCCGGCGCCGGACAGAGTGCCGCGCTGCTGGCGGCAATGGACCGCGCGATCGTCGATCTCGACCAGTGCTTCGGAATCGTCACCGCCCTGCTCAGGATCGGCGAAATCAGCAGCGGACGGCGCCGCGGCGGTTTCGCTTGCGTCGCGCTCGACGAGATCGCCGCCGAGATCATCGAACTCTACGAGCCGCTGGCCGAGGCGGCCGGCAACAGCCTCTCCGCGCGCGCGGGCGAGCGGGTGACGATCGAGGGCGATCGCGACCTGCTGATCGAACTCGCCGCCAACCTGGTCGACAACGCGATCAAGTTCACCCCGTCGGGCGGCTCGGTGGTGCTGTCGGTGACGCGGTCGGGTGCGTCGGCGGTGCTGCGCGTCGAGGATAGCGGCATCGGCATCCCGCCGCCGGAACGCGCCCTGGTGCTGCAGCGCTTCTACCGCTCGGACAAGAGCCGGCACATCGGCGGCAGCGGGCTCGGCCTGAGCCTGGTGGCGGCGATCGCCGGCCTGCACGAGGCCGGGGTCGCGGTGCTGGATGGCCCCGGCGGCGTCGGCACCGTGTTCGAGGTGACGTTCCCGGCCGACCGCGCGACGTTGTGACAATTGGTCACGCGCCACGCCTGATCCGGGCGCAGCACTCGCGCGTTACCGCGATATCCCCCCTCAGGCCGCGCGCGAGGCCCGCACCGTGAACATCGTCCCGTCCAGATCGACCACCGCCAGATCCTGGCGCCTGCTGGCCTCGGCCGCCGCCATCGTCGCGCTCGCCGGCTGCGAGGTGGTCCCGCCCGGCTACCCGGTCTATCGCGCCTATCCGGCCTATGGCTACGGGTACGGCTACGGCTATCCGTATGGCGGCTACTGGTCGGGCTGGGGCTACGGGCCGGCCTG
>CAZZZA010000230.1:0-3005 GCA_964658455.1 uncultured Lichenihabitans sp. | reverse complement strand
TGAGCTGGTGGCCGACCATCGGCACCCGGACGATCCAGTGCGGCGGCTGCGGCAGGCCGATCGCGGCCAGGCTGATCGCGCCGGACAGCAGCCCCGGCGCGTCCTCGACCCCCTCCGACGCCACCAGCGCGATCGGCAGCACCACCAGCACCGCGGTCAGCAGCATCATCAGCAGCGCGGCGCCGAACCGGCCGGCATGCAGCCGCAGCCGGACGAACACCGGCCAGGTGGCGAACACCAGGATGGCGGCCAGCAGCAGCGGCGAGAAGAACGGGTACAGCACGACGATGCAGCCGGTGGCGACGCCGCCGAGCAACAGGCCCATCATGATACGTTCGGTCATGGTCCAACCTCTCCCGGCCGGTCAAAAAAGACTGTAACCGGTCCGACCGCAACCTGGCGCCGGCGATGCCGGCAGGCGAAACGGCGGGCACGGCATGGGGGCTGTCCATAAAATGTCATGCAGGCTCGACAACAATCCCCCAGCCCTATAACGTTATATAAGTGTTAAAAAGGTTTGGCTGATAACCCTTACGACAGCGCAGTACGACACCCCCTGGTACCGGAAATCCCACCATGCGTTTGAACGAAATCGGCCAACAACTGCGCGCCTATCGCATGGAGTCGGGCATGCGGGCCGAGGAGATCGCCGCCCGCCTCGGTGTTTCCAGAGCTGCGTTGTATCGCTACGAGAAAGGCGAGGTGATCAAGCTCGACACCGTGCAGCGCCTGGCCGAGCTGCTGAAGATCTCGCCGCTGTCGCTGCTCGGGATCGGCGTCGAATACTACAGCCGCACGCTCGGATTTTTCGAACGGCTCCGACAGCTCGAGGAAAATGCCGACCAGATCCTCCAGCTCGGCCCGCATCTGTGCCATCTCGTGACGACCGACGCCTATGACGCGGTGCTGTCGCAGGCGCTGTTCGAGGTCGCCGACCAGGCGGGCGAGGAGGTGCCGGCGGCACGGGCGCTCACCGAGCAGGTGCTGGGGCTGCTCGCGGCGCGCAAGCGCGCCTACCGCGAGCGCCGGCCCGGCATCATCGCCATCCTGCCCGAACCGGCGCTGCGCCGGCTGCTGGAGGAGGGCATCTGCGCCGGCCTGCCGTTGAGCCAGGCCACCAGGGCGCGGGCCCGCGAGGTCGCGGCGGCGGAGGTCGAGGCGGTGACGCGGGTGCTGGAGACCGAACCGATGGGGCTGCAGTTCAGCATCCTGCCCAGCATGGTCCCGGTATCGAGCTGCGTGGTGCTGCGGCAGCGCGACCGGGCGACGCTGGCGATCAACCCGTTTCCCGGCGATTCGCGCTGCGTCGATTCCGGTGGCGTGGCGCTGGTCACCGCCGCGCCGGAAGCGGTCGCCACCCACCAGAAGGTCATCGAGACCATCTGGCGCGACTCGGTGAAGGGGGTCGCGGCGGCGCAACGGCTGCGCGCCCTGCTTGCCGAGCATCGCCCCCAGTGAAATAGACTGCACCGCTCTGTCCGGCGTCCCGCCGGCGCAGGAGGTGTCGCATGGGTCCGCTGATCTCCACCCTGGCGCTCGCGCAAGCGATCGGCCACGACGCGCCGGCGGCCAGGCCCGTGCTGCTCGACGCCACCGTCGCCCTGCCCGGCGAACGGTTCGACCCGGAGGCGGCGTTCGTCGCCGGCCATATCCCCGGCGCCAGGCGGTTCGACATCGACGCTTTCTCCGATCCCGATTCGACCCTGCCGCACACGGTGCCCGGGCAGGGACGCTTCGCCAGGCTGATCGGCCTGCTGGGCGTCTCCAACGACACCGAGATCGTGTTCTACGACCAGACCGGGGTGGCCGGCGCGGCGCGCGGCTGGTGGCTGGCCGGCCTGTTCGGCCATGAGCGGGTGCGGGTGCTCGATGGCGGCCTGCCGGCCTGGCGCGCCGAGGGCCGGCCGCTGGAGGCGGGGGCCGCCGCGGCGCCGCCGCCGGCGCGTTTCGTGCCGCGTCCCCGGCTGGAGCGGCTGGTCGGGCTCGGCGACATGGAGGCGCTGTCGCAGCGCGCCGCCGCCGGTGCGGCCGGCGCCGCCAGGCTGCTCGACGCCCGAAGCAGCGGCCGCTTCGAGGCCACCGCCCCGGAGCCGCGTGCCGGCCTGCCCGGCGGCCACATCCCCGGCGCGGCCAACCTGCCGTTCGGCGACCTGCTCGACGGCACCCGGTTCCGCTCGCCGGAGGCGCTGCGCGCGCGGTTCGCCGCCGCCGGGGTCGGCGCCGGCGATGCCGTGGTGACCAGCTGCGGTTCCGGCCTGACCGCCTGCGTGCTGCTGCTGGGTCTGGCGGTCGCGGGGCTGCCGCCGGGTGCGCTCTACGACGGCTCCTGGACCGAATGGGCGGAGGCGATCAGGGCCGGCGCGCCGTTGCCGCGCGCGACCGGGCCGGCGCTGTGAGCTGGTCGGACCTGACCGGCAAGCTGGTGCAGATCGGGCGCGGCCACGGCACCGAGCCGAGCTTCGTCAGCCCGCCGGTCGCGCGTGGCTCCACCGTGCTCTACGACAGCATGGACTCGATGCGGGCGCGCTCGGCGCAGCGCTACGAGCACCAGCTGATCTACGGCGCGATGGGCGGCCCGACCCAGGCGCTGCTGGAGGAGGCGATCGCCACCATCGAGGGCGGGCTGCATACCCAGGTGGTCTCGTCGGGGCTGGCGGCCTGCACCACCGCGCTGCTGTCGTTCGTCGGCTCCGGCGGCCATTGCCTGATGACGGACAGCGTCTATGGCCCGACGCGGCGGTTCTGCGACACCATGCTGCGCCGGCTCGGCGTCGAGACCACCTACTACGACCCGCTGATCGAGGCGCCGGCGCTCGAGGCGCTGATCCGCCCCACCACCCAGGTGGTGTTCGCCGAGAGCCCGGGCAGCCACAGTTTCGAGGTGCAGGACGTGCCGATGCTGGCCTGCGTCGCGCACGCGCACGGCGCCAAGCTGCTGCTCGACAATACGTGGGGCATCCATGTGTTCCAGCCGTTCGCGCACGGCGTCGACCTGTCGATCCAGG
>CAZZZA010000229.1:0-3022 GCA_964658455.1 uncultured Lichenihabitans sp. | reverse complement strand
ACTGCGCCCGCATCATCCGGAACGCGCCCTGCGCGCACAGGAACATGCCGGTCAGGTTGACCGCCACCACCTGGTTCCACGCCTCGACGCGCAACGTCTCGATGGTGACGCCGGAGACGTTGGTGCCGGCATTGTTGAACAGCAGGTCGAGGCGGCCGAAGCGGGCGCCGATGGCCGCGAACAACGCATCGACCGAGGCGGGATCGGTGACGTCGGTCGGCTGCGCGGTGGCGCGGCCGCCATGCGCGCCGGCCAGCGCGATGGTCTCTGCCAGCGCGTCCGGGCGGCGGCCGGCCAGCATCACGCTCCAGCCGTCCGCGAGCAGCGCCAGCGTGACGGCCCGGCCGATGCCGCTGCCGGCGCCGGTCACCAGGGCGATGCGTGTTCTCGGTTCGGTCATGATCTGGCGCCTGCCAAGGGTTGCGGTCCGTCGTCGATTGCGGCCTCGCCGGCCGGGGATGCGCGGGTGGTCTGCCTGGCGATCAGCGCGAAGCCGACATCGACCGCCGAGAGCGGCGCCGCGTTGCCGCCCGAACGCACCAGCTCGGCGATCAGCCGCCCCGCCTGTCGGCCGAGATCGTCGAAATCCACGGCGATGCTGCTCAGCGCCGGGACCGTCTGCTGGCCGATCTCGAAATTGCCGAACCCGAGCAGGCTGAGCCGGTCCGGCACCGCGACCGCACGCCGCCTGCACTCCATCAGCGCGCCGACCGCCGCCAGGTCGGACACCGCGAACACCGCCTGCACATCCGGCGCCTCGTCGAGCAGCCGGCCCATGCTGCGCGCGCCGGCGCCGAACGAGAGCGGGATCGCGCCGTCGCCGCGCACCAGCGCCGCCGACAGCCCGGCCTCGCGCAGCGCCTGCGCGAACCCGGCCAGCCTCGCCTCGCCGCGCAGGTCGCGATGGTCGGCGCTGCGGCACGGGCCGAGTGCGGCAATTTTGGTATGGCCGAGCCCGATCAGGAACGCCGCCGCCGCCGCCCCGACCGCGTGGTTGGAGAAGCCGATCATGTGGCCGATCGGCTGCGCCGGCAGGTCGGCGACCTCGATCACCGGGACCCCGGAACGCACCAGTTGCCGGCCGACCGCCTCGCGATGCGCCGACCCGGCCAGCACCACCGCCTCCGGCCGACGCGACAGCAGGGTGCGGACCTGGCGTTCCTCCTCGTTCATGCTGTAGCCGGTATAGCCGATCAGCACCTCGTAGCCGGCCGGACGCAGCGATTCCGTCAGTCCCTCGGCCAGCGCGGCGAAATTGCCGTTGGCGAGCGTCGGCAGGATCAGGCCCACGAAGCCGCTGCGCCGCGTCGCCAGGCTGCCGGCGGCACGGTCCGGCACGTAGCCCAGCTCGGCCACCGCCCGCTGCACCCGGGAGCGGGTTTCCGGCAGCACCTGGTCCGGCCGGATGAACACCCGCGTCACCGTCATGCGCGAGACCCCGGCCAGGAGCGAGACGTCGCGCAGGGTCGGTCCGCGGCCGGGCCGGTTCAAGACGGCCAGGTGGCGCCGCGGCGGTTGAGATAGATCGCATACACCTCGTGCCCGGCGCAGATGAACAGCCGCGAGCGATGCCGGCCGCCGAACACCACGTTCGAGACGTGCTGTCCGATGTTGATGCGGCCGAGCAGCTCGCCGTCGGGACTGACGCAATGCACGCCGTCGCCGGCGCTGGTCCAGACATTGCCGTCCTCGTCGCAGCGGAACCCGTCGGCCGCCCCCACCGCCGGCGCGTAGAACGGCCGGCCCTCGCCGAGCCGGCCGGTGGCGGCGTCCAGCACGTCGAACACCATGATCTGGCGCTCGACGCTGTCGTCGCCCAGCCGTCCGGTCTCGGCGATGTAGAGCCTGCTCTCGTCGGGCGAGAAGCAGAGCCCGTTCGGACAGGCAAACGCGTCGCTGACCACGTCGAGCCGGCCGCCGGGATCGAGCCGGTACACCCGGCACGGCACCTCCTCCTCGGCGCGGCCGCCCTCGTAATCGATCGCGATGCCGTAATGCGGATCGGTGAACCAGATCGAGCCGTCGGACTTCACGACCACGTCGTTGGGCGAGTTCAACCGCTTGCCCTGCACGCGATCGACAAGGGTGGTGATCCGGCCGTCATGTTCGGTGCGCGCCACCGCGCGGGCGCCGTGCAGGCACGAGATCAGCCGCCCCTCGCGGTCGCGCGTTCCGCCATTGGCGAACTGGCTCGGCTGCCGGTACACCGAGATGCCCTCGCCCTCGATCCAGCGCAGGATGCGGTCGTTCGGAATGTCGCTGAACAGCAGGCAGTTGGCGTCGCCGAACCAGACCGGCCCCTCGGTCCAGCGGAACCCCTCGCCGATCCGCTCCAGAGCGGCGTTGAACAGCACGTAGCCCTTGAAGCGGCGGTCGAAGATCTCGAAATCGCTCATCGCTCAGCGCCCCCAGATCTTCCGATAGGCGTCGCGATAGTTGTTGTCCGGATCATAGATGTCCTTCTTGCCGCCATCGAGATCGATATTCCGCGCCGTGACCAGATGCACCGGCGCCACGTAGCCAGATGCCGGCTGTCCGGCGAAGCCGCGATTGAGTTCGTCGATCACCTGCCAGCCCTGCAGCAGCAGCGGTTCCGGGACCGTCGCCGCCTGGAACTGGCCGTTACGTATCCGCTCGAACGCCGAATTGCTGCCGTCGCCGGCGCTGATATTGACCGGCGGGCCCTTCGGATCGCGCCCGGCGGAGATCAGCGGCGGCCCGACGAAGTCGAAATACAGGTCGTTGATCGCCAGCGTGTAGGTCCATTTCACGCCGTAGCGCTGCAGCAGGGCGACGGTTTCCTGTGCCATGCGCGTCGAGGTGTCGGCGAGCGGCGTGTCCTCGAACGACAGCACGGTGCAGCCCGGACACGTCTTGATCTCGTCGCGCATCATCTGCGCCTTCGACAGCGCGATCGCATAGGCGCTGTCGGTGAAGATGATCACGCCGGCCTTGCCGCCGCTCTCGGCGATCGCGTAGTCGGCCGCCACCTTGGCGACCTGGGCGCTGTCGCTGCCGATAT
>CAZZZA010000228.1:0-3022 GCA_964658455.1 uncultured Lichenihabitans sp. | reverse complement strand
GCCGCCAGCATCGGCGCCAGGCCCGACGGCGCCGCGGCCTCCTGCCGGCTCCTGGCGCGCCGGCTCCTGACCGGCTTGGCGGCCGGATCGGGCCCGCCCGGCGGGACGGCCGGCGGGGTCAGCATCAGCTCGCTCATGCCGGCCTCCTGGCTGGATCGTCATCGTGGCTGGCGCCGTCCGGATCATGGCTGGCGCCGGCGGGGTGCGCGTGGGTGGCGGGCGTGGCGGTTCCGGTCGCGGCGTCGCCGCCTGGTTCCGCCGGATCGGGCGTCGCCACCGGACGCGGACGGATCACCAGCCGGTCGGCCAGCCGCATGTCGATCGCCTCGAGCGGCCGGACCAGCAGCGCGTGGTCGCGCTGCAGCAGCGCCAGCCGGTGCAGCGCCTGCGGTTCGGCGCCTTCGGGCAGCAGCACGTCGCAGCCGTTGCGCAGGGTCAGGTTCCAGCGCCGCTGTCCGACCCGCACCGCGGCCAGCACGTGCGCGCGCACCTCGGGCTCGGCCTCCAGCGCGGTGATCAGCGCGTCGGCGGCGGCGGGCGCGCCGGCGCCGACCACCAGCGGCAGCTGCGCGAACGCCTCGGCGTCCTTGCCGTTCATGCCCTGGTCCGCCACCACCTGGCCGGCGCGGTCGATCAGCACGAAGCGGCCCTGGTTCTGCCAGACCGCGAACGGACGGCGCTCGGTCAGCTGCACGACGATGGTGCCGGGCAGGCGGCGCTCGACGGTGGCGTGCTCGACGAAGGCGAGCGCGTCGATGCGCCGGCGCGCCTCCTCGACCGAGAAGCCGAGAATGTCGTCGCCCACCGCCACGCCGAGGGCCGCCATCAGCGCCGGCTCCGGGGTCATGTCGCGCCCGGTCACCTCGATGCGGGTGATGTGCATCGCCACCTTGGCGCCGAACTCGGCGCGCACCGGCGCGAAGCGCGCCTCGTCATGCATCAGCCTGAACCAGTGCAGGCCTTCGCCGCCGGCCACCGCGACCAGCGCCAGCAGCAGCACCGGCCGCACCAGCCGGCGCTGCCGCCTGGCGAAGATGCTGGCACGGGACGGGCGGTCCATCAGGCCGCCGGTGCCGGGCGGTGTCGGCCTCAGGCGCGACATGCGGCGTTCTCCACCATCCAGGCGCAGAGGTCGGTAAAGCCGATGCCCCGGAACGCCGCCTGCTCCGGCAGCAGCGAGGTGGGCGTCAGCCCGGGCTGGGTGTTGACCTCGAGCAGCACCAGCCGGCCGGGCCGCGACCGGCCATGCACCGTGTCGTCGTAGCGGAAATCGGCGCGCGAGGCGCCGCGGCAGCCGAGCGCGCGATGCGCCGCCAGCGCCAGCCGCATCGCCTGGTCGAACGCCTCCGGATGGATGTCGGCCGGCAGCACGTGCCGCGACCCGCCGGCGGCGTATTTGGCCTCGTAGTCGTAGAAGCCGTGCGCGATCGCCGGGTTGGGGGTGATGTCGGTGACGGTCAGCGCGCCGATGTCGCCGGGCAGGCCGCCAAGCACGCCGACGGTGATCTCGCGTCCCGGCACGAACTCCTCGACGAGCGCGGTCGGGCCGTAATGCCAGGCCGAGACGATCTCGGCCCGCCGGTTCGAGCCTTCCAGGACGATGTCGACGCCGACCGACGAGCCCTCGTTCAGCGGCTTGATCACGTAGGGGCACGGCAGCGGATCGGCATCGGCGAAACCGGCGATCTCGACCACCCGGCCGCGGGCGATCGGCAGGCCGGCGGCGGCGAACGCGGCCCTTGCCGCATCCTTGTCCATCGCCACCGCCGAGGCGCGGATCCCGGAATGGGTGTAGCGGATGCCCATCCAGTCCAGCACGCCCTGGATCGCGCCATCCTCGCCGAAGCGGCCGTGCAGGGCGTTGAACACCACGTCCGGCCGGTCGGCGGCGAGGTCGGCGACCAGCCGAGGCAGGTCGTCGCCCGGATCGATGCCGCGCGCCGCATAGCCGGCCTCGCGCAGCGCCGCGAGCACGCCCTCGCCGGAGCTGAGGCTGACCGCGCGCTCGCTCGAGAAGCCGCCCATCAGCACCGCGACGCGTGGCTTGCCGGTCATGCCGGCGAACCCCGGAGCGGCACGCCGATCCGCTTGATTTCCCAGGCCAGCGTGACGCCGGAATGGGCCAGCACGCGCTGGCGCACCGTCTCGCCCAGCCCCTCGATGTCGGCGGCGCTGGCGTCGCCGGTATTGAGCAGGAAGTTGCAGTGCTTGGCGCTCACCTCGGCGCCGCCCAGGCGCAGCCCGCGGCAACCCGCCTCGTCGATCAGCTGCCAGGCGCGCAGCGTGCTCTGCTCGGGGCCGGGATTGCGGAAGGTCGAGCCGCCGGTGCGCGCCCGGACCGGCTGCGAGGCCTCGCGCGCGGCCCGGATCTCGGCGATCCTGGCCCTTGGCAGCGCCGGATCGCCGGGCGCGCCGCGCAGCCGCGCCCGCACCACCACCGCGCCCTCCGGCAGGCTCGAGCGCCGGTAGCCCAGCCCGAGCGACTCCACCGCCAGCCGCAGGAACTGGCCGTTGCGGGTGACGATCTCGGCCCAGTCCAGCACCGTGGCGATGTCGGAACCGTAGGCGCCGGCATTCATCGACACCGCGCCGCCGATAGAGCCCGGGATGCCGGCCAGGAACTCGAGCCCGCGCAGGCCGGCGCCGGCGGCGGTCTCCGCCACCGTCATGTCCAGGCAGGCGGCGCCGCAGACGATACCGTCTGCCTCGATCGCGATATCGGAGAAGCCGCGCGCCAGCCGGATCACCACCCCAGGCAGGCCGCCGTCGCGGATGATCAGGTTCGAGGCCTTGCCGATCGTGGTCACCGGCAGTTCCGGCGGCAGCCCCGCCAGGAAGCCGGACAGATCCTCCGCATCCGCCGGACGCAGCAGCAGCTCGGCCGCCCCGCCGACCCCGAACCAGCTCTGCGCGCCGAGCGGCGCCTGCACCTCCAGGCGGCCGCGCACCGCCGGCATCGCGCCGAGACTGGTGAGCCGGGCGGGGCGGGGCTGCGCGTTCATGCCGCGTGGCCGCCCGACTG
>CAZZZA010000227.1:0-3168 GCA_964658455.1 uncultured Lichenihabitans sp. | reverse complement strand
CTCGATCGCCCGGCAGTCGATCGAGCGGATCGGCCAGATCCTCGACCTCTACAAGCTCGATGTCGGCAGCTATCCGAGCAGCGACGACGGGCTGCAGGCGCTGGTCACCAAGCCGGCCGATGCCGACAACTGGAACGGGCCCTACGTGAAGAGCAACCAGCTGCCGCTCGATCCTTGGAACCACCCCTACACCTACCGCATCCCGTCGACCCGCGAGGGTCTCGACTACGACCTGTGCTCCAACGGCCCGTCCGGCAACGCAAGCGATACCGCCTCGCAGATCTGCAACAAATAAGGCCGGCGCATGGCGGCGCCAGACTGGACCGCATCCGCCTGGCTGCCGGCGCTGCTGGTCTCGCCCTGCATCGGCAGCCTGCTCGGCGTGCTGGCGATGCGGCTGCCGGGGCGGCGGCCGGTGGCGCTGGCGCGGTCGCGCTGCGACGGCTGTCAGGCGGTGCTGTCGCCGCTGGAGCTGGTGCCGATCGCCAGCTTCGCGGTGCTGCGCGGCCGCTGCCGGCGCTGCGGCGCGCCGATCCCGGTCTCGCACCTGCTGATCGAACTCGCCGCCGTGGCGGTGGCGCTGGCGGCGATCGCGGCCGGCCCGGCCGGCGACCCGGTCTGGCTCTGCTCCGCCTGCCTGCTCGGCTGGTCGGCGCTGCTGCTCGCCTGGATCGACTGGCGCTGCGCCCGGCTGCCGGATGCGATCACGCTGCCGCTGCTGCTGGCCGGGCTGTCGAGCACCTGGCTCCGCGCGCCGGAGCAGCTCGGCGCGCACGCGCTGGCCTGCGCGGTCGGCTATCTGGGCTTCCGGCTGATCGCGCTCTGCTATCGCCGGCTGCGCGGGCGCGAGGGGCTGGGCGCCGGCGATGCCAAGCTGCTGGCCGCCGGCGGCGCCTGGCTGGGTCCGGTGGCGCTGCCCTGGATGGTGCTCGCCGCGGCGCTGTGCACCCTGGCCGTCGCGCTGCTGTCGGCGGCGGCGACCGGCCGGCTGCGCGCCGAAGCGGCGGTCCCGTTCGGGCCCGGCCTGGCGGCGTCGCTCTGGGTGCTGTTCCTGTGCGGGTGAACCCTTGCGTCCGGCCGGGTGCAGGCGTCATCGTGCCGCCGCCATGAACCACCTCACGCCGCCTGCCGCCCAGGACATGCCGGCCGACACCCAGCAGGTGCTGCTGGACCGGCTCGGCCGCATGCTGGTCGAGACCGGGCGCTGCGACGAGCGCAGCCTGGAACGCGCGCACCGCGCGGCGGACGAGAGCGGGCGCCGGTTCGATGGCGTGCTGCTGCAGCTCGGCCTGGTGTCGGAACGCGGCCTCGCCGACAGTTTCGCAGCCCTGCTCGGGCTGGAGATCGTCGGCAACGACGCCTATCCGGTCGAGCCGGTGCTGCCGGAGCGGCTGCAGCCGCGCTTCCTGCGCGACGTGCGGGCGCTGCCGGTGGCGCTGCTGGCCGATCATCTGGTGGTCGCCGTCGCCGATCCGCTGGACGGGTTCGCGGCGCAGGCGATCGAGGCCGCCACCGGCCTGCCGGTGCGGGTCGGCATCGCGGTGCCGATCGAACTCGAGGCCGCGTTCGACCGGCTCTATCCGCGCGACGACGACATGCCGGCCGGCGCCGCCGACGACGACTCGCCGCTGGAGGAGGATGCCGAGCGGCTGAAGGATCTGGCCTCGGAGGCGCCGGTGATCCGGCTGGTCAACCAGATCGTGTTCCGCGCCGTCGAGACCCGCGCCTCGGACATCCATATCGAGCCGTTCGAGGACCGGCTGCGGGTGCGGTATCGCTATGACGGCGTGCTGCACGAGATGGAAAGCCCGCCGCCGCGGCTGATCCCGGCGATCGTCTCGCGCATCAAGATCATGGCCAGGCTGGACATCGCCGAGCGGCGCCTGCCGCAGGACGGCCGCATCAAGCTCGCCGTGCGCGGCCAGGAGATCGATTTCCGCGTCTCCACCATCCCGTCGCTGCACGGCGAGACGGTGGTGCTGCGGGTGCTCGACCGCAACGCCGTCACCTTCGACTACGAGAAACTCGGCCTGGCGCCGCAGGTGGTGGCCAGGGTCGACGAGATGCTGGCGCTGCCGAACGGCATCGTGCTGGTCACCGGCCCGACCGGCTCCGGCAAGACCACCACCCTCTATACCGGCCTGCTGACGCTCAATGCGGTGACGCGCAAGGTCGTCACCGTCGAGGATCCGATCGAGTACCAGTTGCGCGGCATCAACCAGGTGCAGATCAAGCCGCAGATCGGGCTGAGCTTCGCCGCCCTGCTGCGCTCGATCCTGCGCCAGGACCCGGACGTGATCATGATCGGTGAGATACGCGATCTCGAGACCGCGCAGATCGCCATCCAGGCGGCGCTGACCGGCCATCTGGTGCTCTCCACCCTGCATACCAACTCCGCCGCCGCCGCGATCACCCGGCTGCGCGACATGGGGGTCGAGGACTACCTGCTGACCGCGGTGCTGCGCGGCGTGATGGGCCAGCGCCTGGTGCGGCGGCTGTGCGACGCCTGCAAGGTCGAGGCGCCAGCCGCGCCGGAACTCGTCGCCCGCTTCGCGCTGGAACGCCGCACCGCGCGCCGGCCGATCACCCTGTTCCATCCGGTCGGCTGTCCGGCCTGCCGCCAGACCGGCTATCGCGGCCGGCAGGCGATCGCCGAGTTCCTGGCCCCGGACGGCGAGATCGAGCGGCTGATCTTCGCCCGCACCGACCATTCGGCGATCGAGCGCGCCGCGGTCGCGTCCGGGATGGTGACCATGTTCGATGCCGGCATCGACGCGGCGCTGGCCGGCACCACGACGATCGAGGAAGTCGCCCGCTCGATCCGATCGGAGAACTGATGCCGGCGTTCCGCTTCACCGCCATCACCCCCGGCGGCGAGACGGTGCGCGGCACCACCGAGGCCGCCAGCGAGGCCGACGCGATCGCCTGGATCCGGCGTCAGGGCAACATCCCGATGCGCGCCGAGCCGGCCGGTGGCGGGCTGCTGGCCGATGGCCTGCGCATCGAACTGGGCGGCCTGCGACGGCGCGGCCTGCGCCGCCAGGAAGTCACCAACCTGACCCGCGAATTGTCGGTCATGCTCGGCGCCGGGCAGGATCTGGACCGGGCGATGCGTTTCCTGGTCGAGACCGCGCCCAATCCGCGCGTGCAGGCGGTGCTGGACGGGGT
>CAZZZA010000226.1:0-3168 GCA_964658455.1 uncultured Lichenihabitans sp. | reverse complement strand
GCCAACTACCAGTATTCGCTGCAATCCGACGATGCCGAGCTGCTCTACAAATGGGCGCCGATCGTCGAGACGGCGCTGAAGAACCGGCCGGAACTGGCCGATGTCGATTCAGACGTGGCGCAGGGCGGCCAGGCGATCACGGTGCAGATCGATCGCGACAGCGGCGCGCGTTACAGCATCACGCCGCAGCTCATCACCAACACGCTCTACGACGCCTTCGGCCAGCGCAGCGCCTCGACCATCTACAACACGCTGAACCAGTATCACGTGGTGATGGAGGTGGCGCAGAGCTACCAGCAGACGCCGGCGATCCTGAACCAGGTGCGGATCAGCACCGCCGGCGGCAATGCGACCGGCAGCGCCAGCAGCAACCAGATCAAGGTGACGACCCCGACCCGCACCACCGCCTCCACCGGCTCCACAGCCAGCGCCGCCACCACCACCGGCAGCACAACTTCCAACACCACAGGCACCACCACCGCGACGACAGCGAGCAGCACCACCGGCAGCACCACCAGCAGTTCGGCGGCCTCGACGGCGCAGCAATCCCAGGCCAACGCCAACAGCAACGCGCTGGCCGGCGGCAAGAACGCGTCCACCGGATCGGCGGTGTCGTCGCAGATCGAGACCATGGTGCCGCTGACCGATGTCGCCAGCCTGGTGCCGGACACCACGCCGCTGCAGGTCAGCCACGATGGCGGCTTCGTCGCCGCGACGATCTCGTTCAACACCCCGGCCGGCGGCTCGCTGGGCGCCGCCGAGGCGGCGATCACCTCGACCATGATCGCGCTGCACGTGCCGGCCAACATCCATGGCAGCTTCGCCGGCAACGCCAAGCAGCTCGACGACTCCACCAGCACCTATCCGCTGGTGGTGCTGGCGGCGCTGCTCGCGGTCTACGCCACGCTGGGCATCCTCTACGAGAGCTACATCCATCCGCTGACGATCCTCTCGACGCTGCCCTCGGCCGGCGTCGGCGCGATCCTGGCGCTGCTGCTGTTCGGCGAGGAGTTCTCGCTGATCGCAATGATCGGCGTGATCCTGCTGATCGGCATCGTGAAGAAGAACGCGATCCTGCTGGTGGATTTCGCCCTGGTCGAGGAGCGGCAGAACGGGCTGTCGCCGCTCGACGCCATCACCCGCGCCTGCAGGATGCGCTTCCGGCCGATCATGATGACCAGCTTCGCCGCGGCGCTGGGCGCGCTGCCGCTGGTGCTGAGCAACGGCTACGGCAACGAGTTGCGCCGGCCGCTCGGCCTGTCGGTGATCGGCGGCCTGCTCGTCAGCCAGGCCCTCACCCTCTACACCACCCCGGTGGTCTATCTGTATCTCGATCGCATGCGGCATTGGTGGAATCGTCGCATGCAGCGACGGTTCGGCCGGCCCGCGCGCTTGCAACAGGATCCGTCCGCAGGATGACGCACTCGCTCCCCCTCAGCCGTGCCCTGGCCCTGCTGACCGCGCTCGGCGCGCTGTCCGGCTGCATGGTCGGGCCGGACTATCACCGGCCGGCGGCGATCATGGCCGCCAAGCTGAAGGAGATGCCGCCGCCGCCGGGCTGGGCCTATGCCGACCCGCATTACGCCGAGCTGCCGAAGGGCGCCTGGTGGACGCTCTACAACGATCCGCTGCTGAACCAGCTCGAATCCAGGATCGACGTCTCCAACCAGACCATCAAGGCCGACGAGGCCGCCTTCCGCCAGGCGCGGGCGCTGGTGGACGAGGCCAGGGCGTCGCTGTTCCCGACCGCCTCGCTCTCGCCCAGCGTGACCCGCACCGGCAGCGGCTCGGTGAGCGCCGGCGCGCCCGGCGCCACGGTGCAGACCTTCAATACCAGCTACCAGCTTTCCGGCTCGGTCGACTGGCAGCTCGACGTGTGGGGCAGCGTCCGACGCCAGGTCGAGTCACAGGTGGCGGCGGCGCAGCTCAGCCAGGCGACGCTCGACGCCGCGCGGCTCTCGGCGCAGACCACGCTGGCCACCGACTATTTCGAACTGCGCTACGAGGACAGCCTGCAGGCGCTGCTGAACCAGTTCATCGCCTATTACGAGGAAAGCGCGCAGATCACCCGCAACGAGTACAATGCCGGCACCGTGGCCTCGACCGACCTGCTGCAGGCCGAGACCCAGGTCGCCACCACCAAGGCGCAGGCGGTCTCGGTCGGAATCCTGCGCGCGCAGTACGAACATGCGATCGCGGTGCTGACCGGTGTGCCACCCGCCGAGCTGTCGCTGCCGAGAGGCGCCCTGACCAACGTCATCCCGGCGATCCCGGTGACGATCCCGTCCCTGCTGCTGCAGCGCCGCCCCGACATCGCCGAGGCGGAGCGGACGATGCAGGAGGAGAACGCGCAGATCGGCGTGGCGGTCGCCGCCTATTTCCCGACCATCTCGCTGTCGGCGCTCGGCAGCTACGCCGGCAACCCGCTCGGCTCGCTGATCCAGGTCGCCAACCGCAGCTGGTCGATCGCCGCCAGCGCTACCCAGACCCTGTTCGAGGGCGGGCTGCGCTCGGCCACGGTGCGCGCCGCCCGGGCGCTCTACGACGAATCGGTGGCGAACTACCGCAACACGGTGCTGAGCGCGTTCCAGCAGCTCGAGGACGAGCTGTCGTCGCTCCGCATCCTGGCGCAACAGGCGGAGGCGCAGGCCAAGGCGGTGGATCTGTCGAACCAGACGGTGGTTGTGTCGCTGAACCAGTATCGCGCCGGCACCGCCATCTACACCACGGTGCTGACCAACCAGGCCACAGCTTTGTCCAATGCGGAAACGCTGCTCGGCATCCAGGAAAGCCGGGTGCTGGACAGCGTGCAGCTCATCAACGCGCTCGGCGGCGGCTGGAGCACCGACAAGCTGATCGGCAGGAACGCGTTGCAGAGCGACAACCCGTTCCTGCCCGGCTTCATCAGTCCCGACCGGAACTGACCGCCATCGCCGATCAGAAGATCGCGTTGCCGGCCATCAGGCCGAGCACCAGGAAGATCAGGAAGATCACGATGGCGATGAAGAACAGGATCTTGGCGATGCCGGCGGTGGCGGCGGACAGGCCGCCGAAGCCGAACAGGCCGGCGACGATCGAGATGACCAGGAACAGCAGGGCGAGTTTCAGCATGGTGTCCTCCTGAGATCAGGCAGTGTCGGGTCGGGCGCGACCCCGGTTCAGCGACCC
>CAZZZA010000225.1:0-3217 GCA_964658455.1 uncultured Lichenihabitans sp. | reverse complement strand
TTCATGACCGGCGACTACGACGAGGATCTCGATGTCCGCGACGTGACGTGGGTGAATGCCGACGGCGAGATGATGCGCGACCAGGACTGGCACGACGAGAACCAGCGCTGCTTCGGCATGATGATGGACGGACGCGCCAAGACCAGCGGCATTCGCCGCCCCGGCACCGATGCGACGCTGCTGATGGCGCTGAACGGCAACCACGATCCGGTCACCTTCGTGCTGCCGCCATGCAGCGGCGGCATGCACTGGCACCTGATCCTCGACACCAACCGCCCCGGCATGACGTCCGGCCGCGCCTACACCATCGGCAGCGGCTGCGAGATGGTCGGCAACGCGCTGATGCTGTTCAAGCTGGAGAGCTGACCGGCCGGCCGCTACGGCGCCGCGACCGTCTCCACCGGTCGGCCGCCGGCATAGAAGCGGTTGTCGATGCAGTTCGCCAGCATCCTGATCTCGCGCACCAGGTAGGTGTCGCCGTCGCTGCAGCGTCGCGGCAGCGACGGCCTCGATCTGGTCTGGAAGCGGATCGCGCCGTCGGCCTGGAGCTGGCCGGTCTGGATCGATGCCGCGCGCACGGTGCCGGTCGCCAGCCCGTTGCGGGCGGCGTCGGTGGCGTTGGCGATGGTGGCGAAGCCGCTGGCCGGATCGGTGCCGAAGAAGGCGCCGGGGCGGCCGTCCGGGCCCAGGCTGATGAAGTTGCTGTGCGGTCCGGTGACGATGTTTCCGCCGGCCTGCACGCTCCTGGCCACCGCCAGGTCGGCGCCGGCCAGATGCAGTGCGCCGTCGGCGGCGGGCGACAGCTCCACGCTCCCGGGAAAGCCGCGGCCGCAGCCGGCGGCCGGGCAGACCCAGACCAGCCGTCCGTTGCCCGGCGCGCTGGCCAGGGCGAGCGCGCCGCGCCCAAAGCCGCCATCGCGGAGGTCGATCCCGTAGCGCGCATGCGCGCCCTTGATCCGGATCGCCGTGCTGGCCAGCGTGTCGGTGTAGATCTCGTATTCGTTGACCAGATAGCCGCCGACCATGGCGAGCCCGTCCTGCCACATCATGCCGGCAGCGTTGCTGACGCCGCTGATGTCGATCGCGGTCGACGAGATACGGTTGCCGACGCCGGTCACCAGCAGGCCGATCCGGGTCGGGCACGGGCTGCCGTCGCTGCGGCTGGCAACGAAGCGGTTGCTGCCGCCGGTGCTCCTGCTGTCGATGCCCTGGCTGTCGCAGCCGCTGAAATTGTTGAGATCGGCCTCGTCGACGATGGTGCCGCCGGAATCCTGGCCGGCCCAGACCAGCGGGTTGATCGCCCAGGCGCCGTTGCTCCAGGCCCCGGCGCGTACCTCCGGATACAGTGCCACCTGGTCGCGGCCATCGGCGAGGTGGCCGGGATTGCCGGGCAGCGGCGGCAGTTCGACGCCGACCTGCAGCCCGTAGGTCTGGCGATAGACCGGCCGCGCGGTGCCGGCCTCCAGCCCCGGTTTCATGAACAGGCAGCCCATGCCCCAGGCGCCCGGCCGGGTGCTGTCCGGGCCGCGATTGCCGGCGCATTCCTGCCCCGGCGTCGCCAGTCCGGCGGTGCTGTTGGCGGGATCGGCGTAGAGCGCTGCGGCCGGCGGGCCCGGCTGCCGCGCCGCGGCAGGGCCCGGCCCGAACCAGGCGGCGAGCATGCAGAGCGCCGGCAGCCTCATCCACGACATGGTCATCGTCCGGTCTCCGGTCAGGCGGGTGGCAAGGGGGTCAGCGCAGCCGCTTGGTCATGCGCACCAGCGGCACCGGCACCGTGCCGACCGTGACCGCGAACCGCTCGCGTTCGGTCCAGCCGCAGGCGCGGTAGAGCGGCACGCCGGCCAGGGTGGCGGCGAGTTCGGCCTCGAGGAAGCCCATCTCGGCGGCGGCGCGCTCGCTCGCCGCCAGGATCAGCCGGCCGATCCCCTGCCGGGCGAAATCGGGGTGGGTATACATCGCCCGCACCCGTGCCGGCTCGCATGCCGGGTCCAGCAGCCGCTCGTCGCGGGCGGCGGTGTGGTCGCCGCCGAACAGGGTGGCGCGACGGCTCCAGCCGCCGCAGCCGATAAGCGTTCCCGCCTGTTCGACCGCCAGATAGGTGCGATCGGCGATCAGGCCGGTATCGAGCCCCATCACCGCGCGGCTGGCGGCGATCTGTTTCGGGGTCAGGAAGCCGGCCTGCAGACGCTCGATCGACAGCGCCATCAGCGCCTCGATCGCGGCGCTGTCGTCGGCGGTGGCGAGCCGGCAGGTGTGCATCGGATGGCGCTCGCCCGTCTTCGGTGGTCGCGGTGGCCCGCAGCCTATCCGGTCCGGCGCCGCGCCGGAAACCCGGGCGTATCGCCGGCGCGAATCGGGCATGGCGAATCGGGCGCGGCTGCTAAGCAGGCGCCATGCCGTTCGATCTCGTAACCCTTCTGGCCGCCGCCGGCGCCATCGCCTCGCTGGTGGTGTCGCTGCTGGTGCTGCGTCTGGTGCTGCTGGCCGGCGGCCGCGAGGAACGCGCGCTGGCCGACCAGGCCCGGCGCGACCGCGCCGTCGCCGACCGGCTGGCCGATATCCGCCTCGGGCTCGAGGAGCGGCTCGGCGGGCTGACGACGCTGATCGCCCGCGAGCAGGGCGAGGCGAGGGTGGCGATGGCGCAGGGTCTGCGGCAGATGGCGGAGCGCAGTGCCGCCGGGCTCACAGCGATCCAGGGCGCGGTCAACGAACAGCTGCACGCGGCGATCGAGCGGCAGATGCAGACCAGCTTCCAGCGCGTGCTGGAGCAGTTCGCGGCGGTGCAGAAGGCGATGGGCGAGGTGGCGTCGATGACGGCGCAGATCGGCGACCTCAAGCGCCTGTTCTCCAACGTCAAGACGCGCGGCGGCTGGGGCGAGGCGCAGCTGCGGGCGATCCTGGACGACGTGCTGCCGGCCGGCGCCTACCTCGCCAACGTCAAGCTCGATCCGGCCGGCGCCGAGCTGGTCGAGTTCGCGGTGCGCATGCCGGTGCGGGGCGCGTCGCGGCCGCTGCTGGCGATCGATGCCAAGTTCCCCACCGAGGCCTACGAGCGGCTGCTCGATGCGGTCGAGCGGGTGGACCAGGAGGCGGAGCGCGCCGCGCGCCGGGCGCTGGAGGCGGTGGTGCGGCTGGAGGCGCGCAAGATCGCCGCGAAATACATCCTGCCGCCGGTGACGGTCGAGTTCGCCGTGCTCTATCTGCCGACCGACGGGCT
>CAZZZA010000224.1:0-3307 GCA_964658455.1 uncultured Lichenihabitans sp. | reverse complement strand
ACCAGGTCGCGGGCGCTGGCGCCCTGGCCCAGACGGTCCTGCCGGCGCATCACGTCGAACAGCAGCGCCGGATCGATCCCGCCGGCGGCGATCTCGAGCCCGTAGCTGGCGATCATCGCCTCGATCTCGAGTGCTGCGACCCGCGCCACGTCCAGCCCGCCCAGGGCCCGGAACACGAAGATCCGGTCGAGCCGGTTCAGCACCTCCGGGGCGAAGCCGGCCATGCGCAGCGCGTCGACGGAGGCGGAGCGCATCGCATCCGGATCCTCGGCATAGCGGTCGGCGATCTCGCCGAGCGCGTCGGTGGCGATGTTGGAGGTCAGCACGAAGATCGCGCGGGTGGTGCTGACCTGGGTGCCGACCGAGGCCTCGGTGACGTGGCCGTCGTTCCAGGCGCTGAGGAACTTCTTGAACACGTCGGGATGCGCCTTCTCGATCTCGTCGAGCAGCACCACCGCATCGGGGGTCTCCTTGAGCCCGCCGGTCAGCTTGCCGTAGCTGTCGGAGCCGACATAGCCCTTCGGCGAGCCGAACAGCTGGGTCGAGGCGTGCGGCGCGCTCATCTGCGTCATGTCGAAATGCAGCAGTTTCCGGCCGAGCGCGGCGGCCAGCCGCTTGGCGAGATAGGTCTTGCCGGTCCCGGGCGGCCCTGCCAGCAGGAAGATGCCGACCGGCTTGCCGCGCACCTGCAACGCCAGGCGGCGGCGCAGCTGCTGCGCGACATCCTCGCAGACCTGGTCCTGGCCGATCACCTGGGCGCGCAGCGTCGCCGACAAGGCGGCGGCATCGATCACCGTCACCTTCTCCTGGTGCGCCAGCATGTCCTCGAGGGCCGCGCGGTTGGTCAGCCGGGCCAGAACGTCCATCACCCATCCCCGTCGCTTGCGCCGTGCGCGAAACCCCTGCCCCGCCCGGCCCGCCTTGCGCTCGGCGATCCCGGCCCGCCATTCATAGCCGATCCCGCCGAGGGCGAGCGCCCAGCAGACGGCGCCGAGCCCGACATAGAGCCAGCCCGCCTCGGTCAGCCAGCGCAGCCCGGTCTCCAGCACGGCGGCCGGCGACAGATGCAGCTGGATCAGTATCTGTACCGTCGCCAGCGTCAGGAACGCCAGCATCATCAACGGCATCAGGCGGGTGGCGGCGGGGATCAGGCCCTTCACTGCACGATCACCCCGACGTCGAGCGTCTGGCCACGGGCCAGATCGGGCAGCGCGACCGGGCCGGCCGCGGTCAGCGCGCCGATGCCGATGGTGCCGTCGATCCCGGGGCCGGGCCGGAAGCTGACGATGCCGGCGCGATCGACCGGCAGCACCACCATGACCGGCTGCCGGCCGAGATGCACCAGGCGCGAGAAACCGGCGGTGCTGACGATCACGCTCCGCCCGGCATCGGACCCGTCGGGCGACGCGGCGCCGGCGTCGAACAGCGGCATGCGCGCCAGCCGAAGCCGGTCCCGCCGCAGCGCCCTGGCCAGCAGGCCGGCCTCGTCGGACGGCAGGCCCAGCGCCGCGACCGCTGCCGGCTCCTCCGCTTTCGCCAGCATCGGCAACTCGACCAGGCTGCGCGCGCCGGCCAGCGATCCCGTCATCGCCGCCTGCCGCGCCACCATCGCCGCCGAGGCGGCGAGCGACGGCGCGACGCTGGCGATCTGGTCGTCGAACCTGACCCAGGCGGCGCCGAGCAGCGCCATGCCGAGCAGGCCGTAGACGGTCGTGCGGACGGCGCTGCCGCCCTTGGCGCCGGGAGGCATCGGTTCGGCGTCCGGCGTCGGGCTGAGCCTGTCCATGGCGGCCGAGCAGACACGTGCGACCGCGGCCGTGCAATGGCGGCCGGCCAGGCGATCCCGGTTTTCTGGTGACGAAACCATACGAAACCGGCACCACCCGCGCCCGGCGGCGTGGCGGCCCGCTGTTGCGGCGCGGCCGAATAAGTGGCGTGGTGCGGCATCACTGACCGGATCATCGCCTCGTGTCGCTTGCCGCCGCTTCCCACTCCTGCCGTGCCCGCCTGCTGTGCCGCGCCTCGCTGTTCGCGCTTGCCGCCGGCCTTGCCCTGTCCCGCCCGGTGCTGGCGCAGACCGAGGCGCAGCCGATGCCGGCCGCCAGCGTGCCGCCGATCGCGCCGCCGCTGGACAGGCCCCATCCCGGCACGATCACGCTCGCGATCGACGCCACCGATACCGACCGTCACATCTTCACCGGCCACGAGACGATCCCGGTGCAAGGGGCCGGCGACCATGTGCTGCTGTTCCCGCAATGGCTGCCGGGCGACCACTCGCCGACCGGCGATCTCGACAAGTTCGCGAGCCTGGTGATCCGCGCCGGCGACAAGATCCTGCCGTGGGTGCGCGACCCGGTGAACGTCTATGCCTTCCATGTGCCGGTGCCGGACGGGGTGGCAAGCATCGCGCTGGACTTCCAGTATCTGTCGCCGACCGACGCCAAGCAGGGCCGCGTGGTGATGACGCCGGCAATGCTGAGCCTGCAGTGGAACAACATGCTGCTGTATCCGGCAGGCTATTTCTCGCGCGACATCATGGTGGACGCGTCCGCCACCTATCCCGAGGGCTGGCAGGCCTTCTCTGCGATGGACGTGGCGGCCAGCAACGGCGCCGTCATCCACTACAAGCCGACGCCGTTGAACCTGCTGGTCGACAATCCGGTGCTGGCCGGCAGATACACGAGGCGCGAGACGCTCGATGCCGGCGGCGGCGTCCCCGTCCATCTCGATATCGTCGGCGACCTGCCGCAGGACATCGCGATCACGCCCGCCGAACTGGCGGTGCATCGCAACCTGGTCAGCCAGGCGCGCCTGCTGTTCGCCTCGCACCACTACGCCCACTACGATTTCCTGCTGTCGCTGTCCGACGAGCTGGGCGGGATCGGCCTCGAGCACCATGCCTCGTCGGAGAACGGCGTCGGCCGCAGCTACTTCACCGACTGGGACAACCAGCGCGGCGAGCGCGACCTGCTGTCGCACGAATACACCCACAGCTGGAACGGCAAGTTCCGCCGGCCCGCCGATCTGTGGCAGCCGAACTTCAACGAGCCGGAACGCGACTCGCTGCTATGGGTCTATGAGGGACAGACGCAGTACTGGGGCAAGATCCTCGCCGCGCGCTCCGGCCTGTGGTCGAAGCAGGATGTGCTCGATTGCCTGGCGCTGACCGCCGCCACCTACAGCAACGGCATCGGCCGCAACTGGCGCAACCTGCAGGACACAACCAACGATCCGATGGTCGCCACGCGGCGGCCGATCCCCTGGCGCTCCTGGCAGCGTTCGGAGGATTACTACGAGGAGGGCGCGC
>CAZZZA010000223.1:0-3340 GCA_964658455.1 uncultured Lichenihabitans sp. | reverse complement strand
ATAATCCTCGTCGATGGTGCCGGGCGCGTTCGGCAGCACCAGACCGTGCTTGAGCGCCAGGCCGGAGCGCGGCCGTATCTGCAGCTCGTGGCCTGGCGGGAGCGCGATCGCAAGGCCGGTTGGTACCAGCATCCTGGCGCCGGGGGCCAGGACGACGCGGTCCGCGACCGCCGCCAGCAGGTCGATCCCGGCGGCGCCGGCGGTGGCGTAGCCGGGCAGCGCCAGCCCCTCGCCATGCGGCAGCCGCCGGACCCGGACGCTGCGGATCGCGCCGCTCACGCGCCGGCTCCGGTCATGAGCGTGTCGGCGATGCGGGCGACGAGCCGCGCCGCGACCGCCTGCTTGTCCTGGCGCGGCCAGGATTCGACGCCCGATGCGGTGACGAGATGCACCTCGTTCTCGGCGCCGCCCATGATGCCGGTGCAGGGCGCCACGTCGTTGGCGACGATCCAGTCGCAGCCCTTGCGGGTGCGCTTCTCGGCCGCGTTGGCGAGCAGGTCCTCGGTCTCGGCGGCGAAGCCGACCACCAGTCGCGGCCGGTCCGGGCCGGGGGCGGCGATCCGCGCCAGGATGTCGTCGTTCAGCGCCAGGCCGAGCGGGGCCGGCGGCGCGCCGGGGCGTTTCTTCAATTTCGACGCCGCCGCCGTCTCGGCGCGCCAGTCGCCGACCGCGGCACTCATCACCGCGACGTCCGCCGGCAGGGCGGCGAGGCAGGCGGCGAGCATCTCCGAGGCGGTCTCGACGCCGATCCTGGCCACCCCGGGGGGCGCGTCGAGCGCGGTCGGCCCGCTGACCAGCGTCACCTGCGCGCCCTGCGCCGCCAGGCAGGCGGCGATCGCGTAGCCCTGCCGACCGGAGCTGCGGTTGGCGATGTAGCGCACCGGATCGATCGGCTCGTGGGTCGGCCCGGCGGTGACCAGGGCCCGCAGGCCGGCCAGCCTGACCGGCGTGCCCAGCAGCGCCTCGATCGCCGCCAGGATCTGCGGCGGTTCGGCGAGGCGGCCCGGCCCGAACTCGTTGCAGGCCATCACCCCGTCCTCCGGGCCCACCACCGCGACGCCGCGCGACCGCAGCGTCGCCATCGCCGCCCGGGTCGCCGGGTGCTGCCACATCCGCACGTTCATCGCCGGCGCCACCAGCACCTGGGTGTCGGTCGCCAGCAGCAAGGTCCCGGCCAGGTCGCCGGCCAGACCCGCCGCCATCTCCGCCAGGATGTTGGCCGAGGCCGGACACACCACCACCAGGTCGGCGGAGCGCGAGAGCACGATATGGCCCATTTCGCTCTCCTCGGTCAGCGACCACAGCGTGGTATGCACCGGCGCGCCGCTGAGCGCCTGCAGGCTGAGCGGGGTGACGAACTGCGCCCCCGCCTCGGTCAGCACGCAGCGCACCTGCGCCCCGGCCTGGGTCAGCAGCCGGATCAGCTCCAGCGCCTTGTAGGCGGCGATGCCGCCGCTGACGATCAGCAGGATGCGGCTGCCGGGCAGGGCGGTCGCGGCCGGCCGCGGCGTGGTGTTCACAGACGCCAGCCGGAATGGATCGCGGCGATGCCGCCGGACAGGTTGCGCACCGACACCCTGGCCAGCCCGGCGGCGCGCATCATCGCCGCCAGCGTCTCCTGGTCGGGGAAGGTGCGGATGCTCTCTGCGAGGTAGCGGTAGCTCTCGGCGTCCCCGGCGATCGCCTGCCCGAGCCGCGGCAGCACCTGGAACGACCAGGCGTCGTAGACCGGCGACAGCGCCGCGACCTGCACCCGCGAGAATTCGAGACAGAAGAACCGTCCGCCCGGCTTGAGCACCCGCAGCGCCTCGCGCAGCACCGCATCCTTGTCGGTGCAGTTGCGCAGGCCGAACGCCATCGAGACGCGATCGACGCTGCGGTCGGGCAGCGGCAGCCGCTCGGCGTCCGCCACCAGGAAGCCGAGCCGCGCCACCAGGGCGTTCTCCACCGCGCGGGTGTGGCCGACGCCCAGCATCGCCGCGTTGATGTCGGACAGGATCGCCGGACCGCCGCCGGCGCGCAGCCAGCCGAACGCGATATCGCCGGTGCCGCCGGCCAGATCGAGCAGCGACAGATGCGGCCGCGGCGCCAGCGCCTGGATGAACATCCGCTTCCAGACCCGGTGCACGCCGAGCGACATCAGATCGTTCATCAGGTCGTATTTCGGGGCGACGCTGTCGAACACCGCCCTGACCATCGGTTTCTTGGCCTCCAGCGGCACGTCGCGAAAGCCGAAATCGGTGGTCTGGGGAGATTTGTCGCTCATCGCTCCCTTCTATAGCCTTCCCAGCCAATGCCGGAACTCCCCGAAGTCGAAACCGTGATGCGCGGGATGCGGGCGCATCTCGAAGGCCACACCATCGTCCATGCCGAGATGCGCCGGCCGGACCTGCGCTGGGCGATGCCGCCCGGCCTGGCGGCGCGGCTGCGCGGCGCGCGGGTGCTGAGCTTCCGCCGCCGGGCGAAATACATCCTGATGCGCCTGGATGGCGGCGACTCCATGCTGCTGCATCTCGGCATGTCCGGTCGGGTCAACCTGACCCGGCTGGACGCGGTCCGGCCGGTCGCGGTCGGGCCGCACGAGCATGTGGTGATCGAGACCGAGCAGGGATGCCGGTTCGGCCTGGTCGATCCCAGGCGCTTCGGCGCCGTCGACCTGGTGCCCACCGCCCGGGAGGACCAGCACCGCCTGCTGGCCGGCATCGGGCCGGAGCCGCTCGAGCCGGGCTTCTCCGCCGCCGGGCTCGCGGCGGCGCTGGCGGGCCGCCGCACCAGCATCAAGAGCGCGCTGCTCGACCAGCGCATCGTCGCCGGGCTCGGCAACATCTATGTCTGCGAGGCGCTGTTCCGCGCCCGCGTGGCGCCGGAGCGGCCGGCGCACGCCGTCGGGCGCGCCGAGGCCGGGCGGCTGTTCAAGGCGATCCGCGCGGTGCTCGAGCAGGCGATCGAGGCCGGCGGCTCCAGCCTGCGCGACTATGTCCAGCCGGGCGGCGAACTGGGCTACTTCCAGCATGCCTGGCGCGTCTATGGCCGAAAAGGCGAGCCGTGCCCGGACTGCCCGGGACCGCCCGGCTGCCCGGGGGTCGCCAGGATCGTGCAGGGCGGGCGCAGCAGCTTCTACTGCCCGAGGCTGCAGCGGTGAGGCGGGCGGCCCGGCACGGCGCCGCCCGGCTTTTCTTGACTTCCTGAGCGGCCGTGTCCTAGAAGGCCAACCCTTCGCCGGTTCGCCGCCGCCAGACCCTCCCGGGTCGCGGCGGGTGCTGCCGGCTTCTTGACCTGCTTGTTAGAACAGAGAGCCATGGCGAACACCGCATCCGCGCGCAAGCGCATCCGGCAGACC
>CAZZZA010000222.1:0-3382 GCA_964658455.1 uncultured Lichenihabitans sp. | reverse complement strand
TGGCGCGGCCGGCCTTCTGGATCGCCTGCTCCATCGCCTCGAGCACTTCCTCGCGGTCGATCGACTTCTCGCGCGCCACGGCGTCTGCGACCAGAAGCAGTTCGGGGCGGGAAACGGCTGTGTCCATGATGACCCTCTGACGACGGTTCGATGAGTGACGTGGTTAGTGGGCCTTGCGGCCCGGTTTGCTGCCCGAATTGGCGCCCGGCTTGGCGGGTGTCTTCCGGGCGGTCTTGCCGCCGAGCCTGGCGCCGCCGACCTTGACGCCGGTCTGGCGTCCGTCGGCCTGGCGCACCGCCGGCTTCTCATCCGCCGTCGCCGGCATGTCGGCCTCGCCCCCGCCCTCGCCCTCGCCCGGCGTCACCCCGGCCATCCGCGCCGAGGCCGCGATCAGCGCGTCGGTCAGCACCAGGCGGGCGCGGCGGATGTCGGCCAGCGGCAGTGCCACGTCCGACCCGTCCTCGACCCGGATCCGGCCGAACCCGTCCTGCGCACCCAGCACCACGCCGGCGAAGCGCTTGCGGCCGTCGATCGGCATGTTGGTCTCGGCGCGCGCCAGATGGCCGGCGAAGCGGACCCAGTCCTTCTCCCGGGTCAGCGGGCGGTCGATGCCGGCCGAGCTGACCTCGAGGTTCCAGGCCCCCGGGATCGGATCGTCCACGTCCAGCACGGCGCCGACCGCATGGCTGATCGCCTCGCAATCGGCGACGCCGATCAGCGAGCCATCGGCGCGGTCGGCCATGATCTGGACGGTCGGCGTCTCCCGGCCCAGCACCGCCACACGCACCAGCTCGTAGCCGAGATCGCCCAGCGTCGGCGCGATCATGGCGGCGATGCGAGCCTCGAGGCCCGAGAGTTGGAGAAGATCGGTATCCAAAACAAAAAAGGCGGCCGGTTAAGGCCACCCCCCAAAAGCGGAAGATGTCGTGAGTGCCCGCACGCTAGTCCGACGCGCCCGACAAGGCAAGCATCCTTGATGGCACCTTGGGCGGCCGCCCGGCGTTGTTGCCCGCGAACGGCAGCGACCACAACCGGAGACCCAAGCATGAGCCAGCAGCACGCGGTGTCGCGCAACCCCGCCACCGGCGCCGAGATCGAGCGCTTCGCCTACCAGAGCGACGAGGCGGTGGAGCGTCTGCTCGCCGACGCCGAGCGCGCCTATCGCGTCTGGCGCGACACGCCGGTCGCGGACAGGGCGGCGGTCTATGCCCGGCTGGCGCAGGTGATGCGCGACCGGTCGGAGGCGGTGGCGGCGGTGATCACCGCCGAGATGGGCAAGACGCTGCGCGAGGCCAGGGCCGAGATCGAGAAATGCGCCGCCACCGTCGCCTGGTACGCGCAGCACGGCCCGGCCCTGCTCGCGGACGAGCCGGCCGCCACCGACAGCGACGACACCGCCTACGTCTCGTTCCTGCCGGTCGGCACCATCCTGGGCATCATGCCCTGGAACTTCCCGCTCTGGCAGGCGATCCGCGCCGCGGTGCCGATCATGCTGTCCGGCAACGGCTTCGTGCTCAAGCACGCGCCGAACGTGATGCGCTGCGCGTTCCTGATGCGCGACATGTGGCGCGAGGCCGGCCTGCCCGACGGCCTGTTCTCGGTGCTCAACGTCGACACGCCGCAGATCGAGGCGGTGATCGCCGATCCGCGGATCGCCGGCGTGACGCTGACCGGCAGCGCCCGCGCCGGCGCCTCGGTCGCCGCCCTGGCCGGCCGGCACCTCAAGAAGTCGCTGCTCGAGCTGGGCGGCACCGACGCGTTCATCGTCCTGGCCGACGCCGACATCGAGGCGGCGGTGCGCTTTGCCGTCACCGGCCGATTCGCCAATGCCGGGCAGGTCTGCCTGGCCGCGAAACGGCTGATCCTGGAGGCGCCGATCGCCGAGCGCTTCACAACGCTGTTCCTCGAGGCGGCCCGCGCGGTCGTCGCCGGCGACCCGACCGACCCCGCCACCACCATCGGCCCGATCGCGCGGCCCGACCTGCGCGACGGCGTCCACGAGCAGGTCACCCGCAGCATCGCCCAGGGGGCGCGGCTGCTGCTGGGCGGCACGCTGCCGGATGGGCCGGGCAATTTCTACCCGCCCACGGTGCTCGGCGACGTGACGCCCGGCATGGCGGCGTTCGACGAGGAGGTGTTCGGGCCGGTCGCCGCCCTGGTGGTGGCGCGCGACGCCGACCACGCGGTCAGCCTCGCCAACACCAGCGAGTACGGGCTGAGCAGCTCGCTCTGGACCGCCGATCCCGACCGGGCGCGGGCGATCGCGCGGCGGCTGGAGACCGGCGGCGTGTTCATCAACGGCTTCACCGCGTCGAACGCGCGGGTGCCGGTGGGCGGGGTCAAGAAAAGCGGATACGGGCGTGAATTGTCGCATTTCGGCCTGCGCGAGTTCGTCAACGCGCAGACCGTCTGGACCCGGCACGGATGAGCGCGGCGCCGCGGCTCAGCCATCTGCTGGAGACCGCGCTTTATGTCGCCGATCTCGACCGGTCGGAGCGCTTCTACCGCGAGGTGCTGGGGCTGGAGCGCTTCCTGCGCGACGCGCGCATGTCGGCGCTGGGCCTGCCCGGCGACGCGGTACTGCTGCTGTTCCTCAAGGGGGCGTCGACCCTGCCCACCCCCACCGATGGCGGCGGCGACATCCCGCCGCATGACGGCGACGGGCATCTGCATCTCTGCCTGGCGATCCCGCTCGGCGAACGCGACGCCTGGGCCGCGCATCTGCGCGCGCACCAGGTGCCGATCGAGAGCCGCATCACCTGGCCGCGCGGCGGCACCAGCCTGTATCTGCGCGACCCGGACCAGCATTGCCTGGAGCTGGCCACGCCGGGGCTGTGGCCGAGCTGGTGAGGCGTGAGGGCCGCTCCGACGGCCTGCAGGCCTTCGCCGACGGCTAGAGCCGCCCGGTGTAGCCGGCGCGCGCCAGCCGCCGCTCGGCCAGCCGCGCCAGCCGCACGAACGGCAGGCCGAGCAGCAGGTAGGCGAGACCGATCAGCAGCCCGGTGCCGAGATAGTCGTAATAGGTGGTCGACAGCCGGATATAGGCCTGGGTCAGCTCGGTCAGGGTGATGACGCTGACCAGCGAGGAATCCTTGAGCAGCGAGATGAAATCGTTGGTCATCACCGGCAGCACGAAGCGGAACGCCTGCGGCACCACCACATGCCGCACCGCCTGCGCGGTGGTCAGGTTCAGCGCCATCGCCGCTTCCATCTGCCCGTGCGGCACCGACTGCAGCCCGGCGCGGTAGTTCTCCGCCTCGTAGGCGGCGTAGTTCAGCCCCAGCGCCACCACGCCGGCCAGGAACGGATCGAGCCTGACGCCGATCGACGGCAGGCCGTAGAAGATGAACAGGATCTGGATCAGCAGCGGCGTGCCGCGCAC
>CAZZZA010000221.1:0-3441 GCA_964658455.1 uncultured Lichenihabitans sp. | reverse complement strand
GGCTTGGTGGCGGGCCCGTTGAGCGCGTCCTTCAGACCCTTGCCGGCACGGAAGCGGGCCGCCTTGCTGGCGGCGATGGCGATCGCCTCGCCGGTCTGCGGGTTGCGTCCCTGGCGGGCGGCGCGCGCCGACACGTCGAAGATGCCCAGGCCGGAATAGCGGACTTCCTCGCCGGCGTTCAGCGACTCGACGATTGCCTTGGCGACCGCCTCGACCGCGGTCCCGGCGGCGTCTTTGGAGATGTCGGCATGGGTCGCGACCTTGGCCACGAGATCAGCATGATTCATTGTTCGTCCTCCTGTTTGTGAAGAGCAGCAACGCGCCGTCCGGCAAAGGTTGCCGTTGCGGCGCGGGCTGCGGCGCGTCCCGAACCGGGGCGGGCCAAGCCTGACGCGACAAAGACAGCACCCGCCAGCCGCTTCAAGCCCCTGGAGGCGGTGAAACGCGCAGGAACGCGAACTTCCGGCGGAATGATCGCTTCAGCCGATCGAAAATTGATGAACATTCAACTTTCACGAACGGTCGCGGCCGGTGCCGGTCACGCTACGGTGAGAGCTTCCAGCCATCGCTGACGTGCTGGAGGTGGTAATATTGCGGCCGCAGCACGAGCTGGCTGGTGCCGACGGGCCTCACCTGCTCCCAGACCGAGCAGCTCAGACGGTCGGGCGTGGCGCCGGGGGCGCTGGATACCGGCGCGCGAAGCAGCCCGACATGGGTCAGGTCGGCCTGGCGGTCGGCATGGTCGAGGAAATCCAGCACGTAGGGATTGCCGCAGCCGCGCGAGGCGCACCCCGACAACGCCACCAGCGCCGCCCCCAGCAGGCCGAGCCTGGCGAGCCGGCCGGGCCGTACGGTCGGGGATGCGATGGCGATATCCACAGGGTTCATGGCCACGTTGACGCATCGCTCCGGATGGCGCATCGCCTGGCCGCACTGGCCCGATGCACGCGAAGGCGAGTGTGCCAGCCTGCCGGGCAAGAGCAAAGACCGGCCGCCGGCCGGGCGGCGGGCAACCCCGGACCGGACGCCGAGCGAGAACGCGGCCGGGCGTGACGCGTTATGACGCTCGGCGCCGCGGGCGATGCGCGGGCAGGGAGAACGGGGTGGCGAACAGACTCTGGATCGATGTCGAGGATCTGTTCCAGTACTCGGCCAGCAACGCCCGGCCGAGCGGCATCCAGCGCATCGCCTTCGAGCTGTGCCACGCCCTGGCGACGCTTCCCGAATCGCGCGACCGGGTCAGCTTCGTGCGCCACGACCCGCTCCGCGACAGTTTCGCGGCGATCCCGTTCGATGCGATCGACGCGCTGCATGCCCGGCTGACCACCGCGAGCGCGCCGCCGTCCGAGGCCGCGGCAGCCGCGAAGCCGGAGGATTTCGCCGCCGGCGCCGGCAATCCAGGGATGGCGCGGCGGATCGCCTACCGGGTGCCGCTCGACGTGCGACAGCCGCTGCTCAGGATCATTAAGGCGCAGCTCGAGACGGCGCGGGCCGCGTCGGCGCTGGCCGGCGCCGCCGCCGGGCAGGCCAGGCGGCTGGCGCGCCGGACCCGACGCGACGTCTCGGCGATGGAGCCTGGCCAGGGGCTGACGGTGGCCTCGTTCACGGAGAGCGTCGAGGCCGGCGACGTGTTCCTGGTGCTGGGCTCGACCTGGTTCCATCCGTTCTACGCGGCGATGCTGTGCCAGGCGCGCGAGCGTTTCGGCCTGCGGATCGCGGTGCTGTTCTACGATGCGATCCCGCTGATCCGGCCGGAATGGTGCGACCGCAACCTGGTGGCGCGGTTCAGGCACTGGGCCACCAGCCTGCTGCCGCTGGCCGACAGTCCGCTGACCATCAGCCAGGCGACCGGGCAGGATCTCGTCACCTTCGCCGCCCGCGAATCGCTCACGCTGCGGCAGCAGCCGGTGGCGATCCCGGTCGGCACCGGCTTCGGCTGCAACCCGGACACGGCCGACGCCACCCCGCGCAGCGACCGCCTGCCGGCGCCGCGCAGCTACGTGCTGATCGTCTCGACCATAGAGGCGCGCAAGAACCATGCGCTGCTGTTCAGGGTCTGGCGTCGGCTGCTCGACGAGATGCCGGCCGACGCGGTGCCGCGCCTGGTGTTCGCCGGCAAGGTCGGCTGGCTGGTCGAGGATCTGATGCAGCAGCTGCGCAACACCGACCGTCTGGGCGGCAAGATCGTGCTGATCGACGACCCGCACGACAGCGAGCTGGCGCAGCTCTATCGCGGCTGCCTGTTCACCGTGTTTCCCTCCTTCTACGAGGGCTGGGGGCTGCCGGTGACGGAGAGCCTGGGGTTCGGCCGCCCCTGCGTGATCTCCAACGCCAGCGCCCTGCCGGAGGCCGGCGGCACCCTGGCGCGCTATTTCGATCCGGAGAATGGCGGCGAGGCCTACCGGGTGATCCGTCGCGCGATCGAGGACAAGGCCGGCACCGAGGCCTGGGCGGAGCGGGTCCGCACCGAGTTCCGTCCGGTCAGCTGGAACGAGTCCGCGCGGGCGCTGCTGCGCATCCTCGACCGCGACGCGCCGGACCGGCGCCCGGCGCACGAGGCCGCCGCCGAAGGCGCGACCGGGGAGCTGATCGGCAGCTGATCAGCCGCGAAGACGGTGCCGCACGATCAGCCGGCGCTGCAGCGCCAGGCGCTCCGCGACGGTGCGGGGCATCGCCGCCGGCATGGTCGCCGCGACGCTGCCGGGCACGAACAGGCGCTGCGCCGAACGCAGCACCATGCCCTGGTAGGCGATGTTGAGCGCCGGCGTATGCGAATGGTAGTTGCCGACCGCCTGCATCAGGTCGCCATGGGTCTCGTCGAGATAGGTGCGCATGATCGCGCCGGCCGCCGCCACGTTGTAGCAGGGCTCGTCGCGCAGCCGGCGATAGACAGTGCCGGGATCGGAATGGGTGTAGCGCGCCAGCGACCAGAGCCAGCTGGTGTTAACCTGCATCACCCCCAGATCCTCGGTGTCGTTGGTGTTGCGGTGCGCCAGCCCGACGCTGCCGCCTTCCACCGCCTGGATCGACGGCAGCACCCGCGGCGGCAGGTGATACAGCGACGCCACCAGCCCCATGCAGGCGAGATAGGGAAGCGCCATCAGGGCCGGGCAGCGGCTGCGTTGCGGATCGTCATCATCCCCATCCTATCGCGATTCGCCGTGCCGTGCGAAATCTCCGCGCACAGCTATTTCGGCAGGGTCTTCGATGCGTAACTTCCGTCCTTGGAGCGGCCTTCGCGCCGTGCGACGCCCGGCGCCGGGCGACCCGTCCGGTCGTGATTCCGGCTTCACCCTGATCGAGCTTCTGGTGGTGATCGCCATTCTCGGTCTGCTGATCGCGCTGGTCGCGCCGTCGGTGCTGCGCCAGCTCGGCGGCGCCAAGACCTCGATCGCCCGGCAGTCGATCGAGCGGATCGGCCAGATCCTCGACCTCTACAAG
>CAZZZA010000220.1:0-3489 GCA_964658455.1 uncultured Lichenihabitans sp. | reverse complement strand
GGCCGGCATCCGCACCGGGCGATGCCAGGCCACCTCGCGCACCGCCATGCGGCGCGACAGGCCGAACCGGCTCCGCGACGCGACCGGCGCGTAGGCCTCGCGACGGCTGACGGTGCGGTAGGCGACATGGTGGAACACCGGCGCCGGGGTGGCGGTCAGCGCGTCGAGGGTGAGCTTGCCGGCCTCGTTGTCGGTGACGACATGCTGCGCCAGCGACGGCGTGGCCGCGGCGCAGGTCAGGGTTGCGGCGAGGAGGACACTGGCAAGAGCGGCACGCAACGTCACAACAGGCCTCCGGATCAACGCATCGTGTAGTCTCGATACGCTATTCCGGTCATCGCGGTAAAGGAAGAACCTACGAGGCCGCCTGAACTTTGATGCCCTTGTCGGCGAACAAGGTCTCGAGTTCGCCGGACTGGTACATCTCGGTGACGATGTCGCAGCCGCCGACCAGCTCGCCCTTGACGTAGAGCTGCGGGATGGTCGGCCAGTTCGAGAACGCCTTGATCCCCTCGCGCAGCTCGGCATCCTCCAGCACGTTCACGGTCTGGAACGGCACCTGCAGGTGCGCCAGGATCTGCACCACCCGCGCCGAGAAGCCGCATTGCGGGAACATCGCGTTGCCCTTCATGAACAGCATGACCGGGTTGGCGTCGATCTCACTCTGGATGCGCTGGAAGACGGTGTCGGCCATATCACGTGAACTCCCGGTCAGGATCAGGGGGCGTTGGTCTGGATCGCCAGGGCATGCAGCGCGCCGCCCATATGGCCCGCCAACGCCGCATAGACGAGTTGGTGCTGCTGCACCCGCGACCGGCCGCGAAACGCCTCGCTGACCACGGTGCAGGCATAATGGTCGCCGTCGCCGGCCAGATCCTCGATCGTCACCTGCGCGTCCGGCAGGGAGGCGCGGATCAGGCTCTCGATCTCGGACGCGGCCATCGGCATCGTGCTCTCTCCGGGTGCTCAGCGATCCATCAGCGCCGGGAAGAAGGCCCGGTGCGCGTTCAGCAGCCTTGCCAGCGATATTGTGGCGCCGCTGGGCAAAGTCAAACCGTCGCCGCCGGCCCGGCCCAGCAGCCGCGCCTCGAGTCCGGCGCGGCGCGCGCGTTCGAGCAGGTCGGCGGCATCGGCGACCGACAGCAGATACCGCCCCTGGTCCTCGCCGAACCAGTACGCATGCGGGCTGATGCCCGATTGCGGCGCATCGAGCTTGATCCCGGTGCCCCCCGCCATCGCCATCTCGGCGATGCCGACCAGCAGCCCGCCATCCGACAGGTCGTGGCAGGCCGACACGGCGCCGGACAGGATGCGCTCGCGCACGAAATCGCCGGTGCGGCGCTCGGCGGCGAGGTCGAGCGGCGGCGGCGCGCCCGCCTCGATGCCGTGGATCTCGCGCAGCCACAGCGACTGGCCGAGCGCGCCGGCGGTGGCGCCCAGCAAAAGCAGATCCTGGCCGGCGACCAGGCCGATGCCGATCGCGCTGCCGGCATCCTCTAGCACGCCGAGACCGCCGATCGCCGGGGTCGGCAGGATCGCCACCGTGCTGCCGTCCGGCTGCCTGGTCTCGTTGTAGAGCGAGACGTTGCCGCTCACGACCGGGAAATCCAGCGCCCGGCAGGCCTCGCCCATGCCGGCGATGGCGTCGACGAACTGGCCCATCACCTCCGGCTTCTCGGGATTGCCGAAATTGAGGTTGTCGGTGACCGCGAGCGGGCGGGCGCCGACCGCGGTCAGGTTGCGCCAGGCCTCTGCCACCGCCTGCGCGCCGCCCAGCCGGGCGTCGGCGGCGACGTAGCGCGGCGTGCAGTCGGTGGTCAGCGCCAGGCCGATCGTGGTGCCCTCGACCTTGACCACGGCGGCGTCGGCGGCGCCGGGCCGGCGCACGGTCTGGCCGCCGACGGTGCTGTCGTACTGGTCCCAGACCCAGGCGCGCGAGGCGACGTCCGGGCAGCCGATCAGCGTCATTAGCGCGTTCTCGATGCCGACCGGATCGTGGATCGGACCGAGCGGCGCCGGGGCCGGACGCGGCGCGGTCGGCCGCTGGTAGAGCGGCGCCTCGTCGGCCAGCGGCGCCAGCGCGATGTCGGCCTCGATACGGCCCTGGTGGCGCACCACGATGCGGCCGGTGTCGGTCAGGTGGCCGATGACGGCGAAATCGAGTTCCCACTTGTCGAAGATCGCACGTGCCATCTCCGCCCGGTCCGGCCGGATCACGATCAGCATGCGCTCCTGGCTCTCGGAGAGCATCATCTCGTAGGCGGTCATGCCGGTCTCGCGCTGCGGCACCCGGTCCAGGTCGAGATCGATGCCGACGCCGCCCTTGCCGGCCATCTCCACCGAGGAGGAGGTCAGGCCGGCGGCCCCCATGTCCTGGATCGCGACGATGGCGTCGGTCGCCATCAGCTCCAGGCACGCCTCGATCAGCAGCTTCTCGACGAACGGGTCGCCGACCTGCACCGTCGGGCGCTTGGCCTGCGCGTCCTCGTCGAACTCGGCCGACGCCATGGTGGCGCCGTGGATGCCGTCGCGGCCGGTCCTGGAGCCGACATAGACCACCGGGTTGCCGATGCCGGCGGCGGCCGAGAGGAAGATCCGGTCCTGGCGCGCGACGCCCACCGTCATCGCATTGACCAGCGGGTTGCCGTCATAGGAGGGGTGGAAGTTGATCTCGCCGCCGACCGTCGGCACGCCGACGCAGTTGCCGTAGCCGCCGACGCCGCGCACCACCCCGTCGACGATGCGGCGCGTGCCGGGATGGTCCGGGCTGCCGAAACGCAGCGCGTTCAGGTTGGCGACCGGCCGCGCGCCCATCGTGAACACGTCGCGCAGGATGCCGCCGACCCCGGTCGCCGCCCCCTGGTACGGCTCGATGAAGCTCGGGTGGTTGTGGCTCTCCATCTTGAAGATCGCGGCCAGGCCCTGGCCGATATCGACCACGCCGGCATTCTCGCCAGGCCCGTGGATCACCCAGGGCGCGGTGGTGGGCAGGGTCCGCAGCCAGACCCGGCTGGATTTGTAGGAGCAGTGCTCGGACCACATCACCGAGAAGATGCCGAGTTCGGTCAGGCTGGGGGTGCGGCCCATGATCGCCAGCAGCTTGGCGTATTCGTCCGCGGTCAGCCCGAATTCGCGGGCCAGCGCCTGGTCGACGGTTCTCACTGGACAAAAGCCTCCACCAGCCCGTCGAACAACGGCTTGCCGTCGATGCCGCCCATCAGCGGATCGACCAGGTCCTCCGGGTGCGGCATCAGCCCGCAGACCCGCAGCGTGTCGTCGAACACGCCGGCGATCGCCCTGGCGCTGCCGTTCGGATTGCCGTCCTGGTAGCGGAACGCCACCCTGCCCTCGCCTTCCAGCCGGTCCAGCGTCTCCGGATCGGCGGCGTAGTTGCCGTCGCCATGCGCCATCGGCGCGCGGAACACGTCGCCCTGGCGCCAGCCGCGGGTGAAGGCGGTGTCGGCGCGCTCGACCCGCAGCCGGCAGTCA
>CAZZZA010000219.1:0-3508 GCA_964658455.1 uncultured Lichenihabitans sp. | reverse complement strand
CGCGGGCTGCGCGCAGATCATCGGCGTGCTGCTGGTGTTCACGCTGATGGTCGGGCCGGCGGCCACCGCGCAGCGCCTGAGCCCGCGGCTCGGCGTCGGGGTGGCGCTGTCGGCGGTGCTGGCGCTGTCGGAGGCGTGGGGCGGGATCGTCTGCGCCTACGCCACCGACTGGCCGGCCAGCTTCTGGATCACCGCGCTCAGCGGCGCAGGCTACCTGCTGGCTTTGCTGCACCAGGGGCTGCAGCAGCGGCGCCCGCCTCGGCCACCGGGGCCAGATCCTCTTCCAGCACCGTGATGTGGATCGAGTAGCTGACCTCGCCCTCGTCCTCGTCGCGATGCACGGTGCCGATCACCTCGCGCGCGACCGCGAGTTCGACCGTGGCGCCCTTGCGCGGCGGCGCCACCACATTGACCTGGTCGTTCCCGAGCAGCTTCCTCAGATAGGCCTGCACGCGGGCAATATCGGTTCCGTTCATCGTCGGCGATCCTTGTCTCGACAGGCGGCCCTGCGGCCGCACGCTGGCGGTGGGATAGGCCGGAAACCGGCCGGATGAAACCCGGCGCCTTCACAGGCGCCTTCAAGGGCGCGGTCGCGCGTGCTCCGGGCCGGGCGGCTCCAGCGCCGCGAACAGGCTGGCCGCCAGCGCCGCGCGCGAGAAGTGCCGCGACGCGAAGCCCTGCTGCGCCGCCGCGCGCCGGCGCCACAGCTCGTCGTCGTCCAGCAGCAGCGCCAGCGCCTCGGCCATGCGGTCCGGATCGTCGGTCACGGTCGCGACCGTCTCCAGCCCCTCGATCCCCTCGGCGCCGATCGGGGTGGTGACCAGCGGCAGACCCTGCTGCAGCGCCTCCACCACCTTGCCCTTGACCCCGGCCCCGGCCCGCAGCGGCACGATCGCCGCCCGCGCCTCGCGATAGCGCCGCTCCAGCGTCGGCTGGTCCAGGCTGCCGGTCACGACCACCTGGTCGGACGCCAGCGCCCGCACCGCCTCGGTCGGGTGCGATCCGGCCAGCACCAGCGTCGCGCCGGGATGGCGCGATCGCAGGCGCGGCAGGATCGCGCCGACCAGCCAGAGCGCCGCATCGACGTTGGGCGGATGCGCGAACCCGGCGACGAACAGCACCGTCGCGCCGGGTGGCGGCCCAGGGCGGGCCGGGAACCGGTCGAACCCGTAGGGCACGATCGCCCGCGCGCAGGTGCCCGGCACCAGCTGCCGCACCAGCGCCGCCTCGGTCTCGGACGGGTAGAGGACGATGTCGAACAGCCCCCAGAGCGCCCGCTCGCGCCGCTCCATCGCGGCGGCCTCGGCGGCCTGGGCGGCCGCGGCTTCGGGATCGTCGCACAGCGCCGCCTGACGGCGCATGCGCAGGTGATGCACGTCGTGGCCATAGAAGCTGAGCGTGGCGCCGGAGCGGGTCAGCAGCGCCGACAGGAAGGCGGGTGCTACCGTCGGCCGCATGGTCATCACATGGTCGAACCCGGCGCCCTCTGCCGCGAACCAGGCGTCGAAACCGCCGGGCTGGCGGTCGTCGAGCACGGTGACGCCGATGGTCTCGAGCAGCGCGGTATAGGCAGTGCGGGCCCGGTTCATCGGCCAGAACCACACCACCCAGCCGGCCTGGCGCAGCGCGGTGATGATCGCCATCGTCGAGCGCGATCCGGCATCGCGGTCCGGTTCCGGCACGTAATGGTCGATGATCAGCATCGCCGGCCGGCCGGCCGCGTGGGCGGCGGCGCGCAGCACGTCGTGGCCCGGCGGCAGATGCTCGCGCGCCAGCAGCTTCGGCCAGCGCGCGACGAAGCGCTCGCGGTTGACCGCCTGCGCCGCCTTGATGCCGGTGGTCGGGTCGGTGCCGTGCGACAGCCCTTCATGGTGCACCACCACGCTCGCCGGCTGGTAGAGCACCCGCAGGCCGCGGGCGCGCACCCTGAAGGCGAGGTCGGTATCCTCGTAATAGGCGGGCGCGTAGCGCGCATCGAAGCCGCCCAGCAGCTCGAACAGGTCGCGCCGCAGCAGCATCGCGGCGCCGGAGACGTAGTCGGTGTCGCGCAGCGTGTTGTAGCGCGGCAGTCCGGGATCGTCGCCGCGGCCGTAGTTCCAGCCGCTGCCGTCCTGCCAGATGATGCCGCCCGCCTCCTGCAGCCGCCCGTCCGGGAACAGCAGCTTGGCGCCGACCAGACCGGCATCCGGCACCGCCTCGGCGGCCGCGAGCAGCGCGTCGAGGAAGCCGGGAAGCGGCTCGGTGTCGTTGTTCAGGAACAGCAGGTAGCGGCCGCGGGCGCTCAGCGCCGCCTCGTTGCAGTTGCGCAGGAAGCCGAGATTCGCCTGGTTGCGCAGCAGCACCAGGCCGGCGACCTGTTCGAGCTGCGCCACCGCCGGGTCGCCGGAGGCGTCCTCGGCGACGATCACCTCGAAGTCGGCCCTGGTGTCCGAGGCGGCGATCGCGCGCAGGCAGCGCAGCGTCACCGGCACCTGGCCGAAGCACGGCACGATGACCGAGACCAGCGGCGCGCCGGCACAGGGGAGCGCCAGCGGCGGCGACAGCGTCGGATCGGGTGCCGGCGCCAGCGCCGGCATCGGCATCGGCATCGGCGCGGCCTCCGGCTCCGGCGCGGCCGGTGCCGGAACGCGCCGCGCGCGCAGCCGCGCCGGCCATTGCAGGGTCAGCGTCCACCAGCCGGCGCGCAGGCCGCGCCGACCGAGCCGGGCCAGGCCGGGACGGCGCGACAGCACCCGGCGCAACGGCCAGGTGGCGCGCCAGATCGCGCTCTGCTCGAAGGCGGCCAGATGCCGGCGCAGCAGGGCGATTTCCGCCTCCTGGGCGGCGAGCCGGGCCAGCAGCGCCGGATCGGCGGCGGGTTCCGCGCCGGCCGGTTCGTTTTCCAGGGCTTCGGCCTTGGCTTCGGCCAGGGCCTCGGCTTGCGCACGCATCGCGCGCTGGTGCTGCTCGGACTGGCGCAACGCGGTCAGGCGGGCCTCTGCCAGCAGCAGCGCCGCGCCGAGCGCGTCGCGGTCGGCCTGCATCTGCTCCGGCTCGTCAGCGGGCTGCTGCCCGGTGGGCGGCGTCGGCACGGGGTCGGTCATGAGCGGTTGATAGACAGGCGCGCCGGTTCCGGGAAGCGGTTCGGACACGGTATGAGTCGCACCGAAGAGCCCAGGGAGATGCGCATGGCCGAACCGGAGGGCGACGCGGCGGCCAGCTGGCACGCGAGCTGCGTGGCGTGGCACGGGGTGGCGGTGCTGCTGCTCGGCCCCAGCGGCGCCGGGAAGTCGGATCTGGCGCTCAGGCTGCTCGATCGCGGCTTCAGCCTGGTCGCCGACGACCGGGTGCTGCTGCAGGACGGGCTGGCGTCGCCGCCGCCGGCGCTGTCGGGGCTGATCGAGGTGCGCGGCCTCGGTCTGCTGCGGGCGACGCCGCTTTTTCCGGTCCGGGTCGGGCTGGTGGTGGCGCTGCAGGATGGCGGCGAGCGGCTGCCGCGGCCGGAACGGCACCCGGTGCTGCGGCTGCC
>CAZZZA010000218.1:0-3590 GCA_964658455.1 uncultured Lichenihabitans sp. | reverse complement strand
CGCATTCGATCGGGGTGACGTAGCCGCCATCCTCGCGCTTGTCGTGCAGCACCACCCCGTCCGCGTTGCGCAGCGCCTCGCGCGCCCGCTCGAGATCGACCGGTTCGGCGAACTCCACCACCACGCTCTCGCTATGGCCGACGAACACCGGAACCCGCACGCAGGTGGCGAACACGGCGATGTCCGAGCCCATGATCTTGCGGGTCTCGACCGCCATCTTCCACTCCTCCTTGGTGGCGCCGTCCGCCATGAAGCGATCGATATGCGGGATCACGTTGAAGGCGATCTGCTTGGTGAACTGCTCCGCGGTCGGCGGGTCGCCGACGAAGCTGCCCTTGGCCTGGGTGAACAGCTCGTCCATGCCTTCCTTGCCGGCGCCGGAGACCGCCTGGTAGGTCGACACCACCACCCTGCGGATGGTGAACAGCTCGTGCAGCGGGGCAAGCGCCACCACCATCTGGATCGTCGAGCAGTTCGGGTTGGCGATGATCCGCCGCCGGCCGAGCCGCTTCAGCGCGTCTGGGTTCACCTCCGGCACCACCAGCGGCACGTCCGGCTCCATGCGGAAATGGCTGGTATTGTCGATCACCACGCAGCCGGCGGCGGCGGCGCGCGGGGCGTGGATCGCCGACACCGACGCGCCGGGGCTGAACAGGCCGATATCGCAGCCGGTGAAATCGAACGTCTCCAGGTTCTCCACCCGGAGCACGCGCTTCTCGCCGAACGAGATCTCCTGGCCCACCGAACGCGGCGAGGCCAGGGCGGCGATCGACTCGACCGGGAAGTCGCGCTCGGCCAGGATCTTGATGATCTCGCGCCCGACCGCTCCGGTGGCTCCTGCGACGGCGACGCGATAACCCATGCGACTGATCCTCGATCTAAGACTATGCGGCCGGCCGCCAAGGGTCGCGGCACCCGGACCGGCGGCGATGATGCCGTTCTGCTAGCGCGCAACCGCTGGCCGGCGCAACGGCCAAGGAACGACGCGCCGGGGGGCGCGTTCCCCGGAACAACGCGACATGAGGAGCCTTGCGGATGGCGGATGCGCCTGGAGAGCCTGGGCAACCGCCGCGCTGGATCCCCACCGGCAAGAGCGGGGTCGGGCGGGCGCTGTGCGACGACAGCCGGGTCTGGTTCACGATCGGCGAGGGCATCCTCAACGAGATCGCCTACCCGCGGATCGAGCAGACCGCGGTGCGCGATTTCGGGCTGATCGTCACCGACGGCGAGGCGCTGTTCGCAGAGGAGCGCCGCGACTGCCGCCCGGCGGTCTCGGCGCTGGCGCCCGGCATCCCCGCCTACGCGGTCGCCAGCACCCATCTCGGCGGCAGGTTCTCGCTGGCCAAGCGGATCGTCGCCGATCCGCACCGCCCGGCGATCCTGCAGCATGTGCGCGTGACCGATCCCGGCGACGGCGCCAGCCAGCGGCTGCGCGTGCATGCGCTGCTGGCGCCGCATCTGGTCAACGTCACCGGGATGGGCAGCGCCTGGGTCGATTCCTACAAGGGCGTGGAGATGCTGTTCGCGGAGGGCCAGGGCACCGCGGTGGCGCTCGCCGCCGATTGCGGCTGGCGCGGGCGCTCCGCCGGCTATGCCGGGATCAGCGACGGCTGGCAGGATCTGTCGCGGCACAAGCGCATGACCTGGCACTACGAGCGCGCCATCAACGGCAACGTGGCGCTGATGGGCGAACTCGACTGGACCGCGCGGCCGGACGGCTTCGTCGTGGTGCTGGGCTTCGGCCGCATCTGGACCGAGGCGGCGATGCGTGCGCGGGCGGCGCTCGGCGACGGTTTCGAGACGGTCGCCCACGACTACGCGGCCGGCTGGCGCCGCTGGCAGGGCGGCATGCGTCCGCTGGGTGCCGCGGTCGGCGGCGCCGACTCGCCCACCGATCGCGGCTACCGCGCCAGCCTGGCCGCGGTCAGGACCCATGAAAGCCCCTCGGTGCCGGGCGCCAGGATCAGCAGCCTGGGGGTGCCCTGGGCGGCGCTGCAGAGCGATTCCTACCCCGCCGCCTGTCACCTGGTGCGGGTGCGCGACGTGGTGTCCGGCGCCGGCGCTTTGCTGGCGGCCGGTTCGGCGCAGCCGGTGCTCGACGCGCTCGGCTACCTGCGCGCGGTGCAGGAGGCGGACGGGCACTGGCCGCAGAATTTCTGGCTCGACGGCATGGCCGCCTGGCAGGGACTGCAGCTCGACGAGACCGCGCAGCCGGTGCTGCTGGCCGATCTGGCGCTGCGGCAGGGGGTGCTCGACCCGGAGCAGGTCGCCCGGTTCTGGCCGATGGTGCGCGACGCGGCGCTGTTCCTGGCCCGGCACGAATCCTATGACGGCCAGGATCGCTGGGGCCGCACCGACGGGCCGGCGCTGCACACCATCGGCGCGCAGCTCGCCTCGCTGCTGATCGCCGCCGGCTGGGCCGGCCGCGCCGGGCAGGAGCGGCTGCGCGACTTTCTGTTCGACACCGCCGACATCGTGCGCGAGACGCTGTCGGCGGAACTCGATGCGCTGGGCGAGGGCGAGCCGGACAGCGACCTGTTCTCGCTGGTGCGCCTCGGCGTGGTGGCGCCGCACGATCCGCGCCTGCCCGGCGCGCTGGCGGCGATCGACGCCACCTTGCGCGTCGAGCTGCCCGGCGGACCCGGCTGGTGCCGCCGCGGCCATGCCGGCCGCCCCAGCCGCCCGGTGCTGGGGATCGAACGGGCGATGCTGGCGGTGCAGGCCGGACGCCTCGACGAGGCGCGGGCGCTGCTGGCCAGCCTCGAGGCCAGCGCCGGCGATAACGGGCTGCTGCCGGAGCGGGTCGACCACGAATCCGGCCATGGCGGCATGGTGATGCCGCATCTCTGGACCCATGCCGAGCACATCAAGCTGCTGCGCGCGATCGACGACCGGGCGCTGTTCGACTGCCCGCCGCAGGCGGCGCTGCGCTACCCGGACGGCGACGCCACGCCGCCGCGCACCACGCGGTGGCGTCCGGACCGCCCGGTCTCGACGGTGCGCGCGGGCCGGCGGCTGCGGGTCGAGCTGCCGCTGGAGGCGGAACTGCACTGGAGCAGCGACCTCTGGAGCAGCGTGCGCAACACCCCCACGATCGCGCTCGCCGAGGCGCTGGCGGTGGCGGAGCTGCCGACCGACACGCTGCCGGCGGGCGCCAGGCTGGTCTTCACCTGGCGCGAGACCGAGCGGAACCTGTGGCACGGTATCGACCACGAGATCGAGATCGTCCGCTAGCCTCCGCCGACCCGGCGGCCCTCTCGGGCGTTGGCGGCGAAGACGGATCACACGAGCAGGAGCGTTGGCAATGAGTTCGGCAGCAACCGTATCATCCATCCAGGACCCGCGCGAGCGGATCGCGCCGCCCGCCACCCGGCCGGCGCCGCCCTGCACCCTGGTGATCTTCGGCGCGCATGGTGACCTGACCAAGCGGCTGCTGACCCCGGCGCTCTACAACCTGACCGGCGGCGGCCTGCTGGACAAGGATTTCAAGGTGATCGGCGTCGACCGGCTCGACGGGACCGACGAGAGCTGGCGCCAGGAACTCGGCCAGACCATGCAGGAATTCACCAAGGACCCGAACGCCGAGTTCT
>CAZZZA010000217.1:0-3591 GCA_964658455.1 uncultured Lichenihabitans sp. | reverse complement strand
CCACCATGATGATCATGGGCGAGATCTGCACCCGCGCCTGCGCCTTCTGCAACGTCCGCACCGGCCAGCCCGACGCGCTCGATGCCGACGAGCCCAGGCGGGTCGGCGATGCGGTGGCGACGCTTGGCCTGCGCCACGTGGTCATCACCTCGGTCGATCGCGACGATCTGGCCGATGGCGGCGCCCTGCATTTCGCCCGGGTGATCGCGGCGATCCGGGCCGCCTCGCCCGACACGACGATCGAGATCCTGACACCGGATTTCCTGCGCAAGCCGGGCGCGCTGGAGGTGGTGGTCGCCGCCCGCCCCGACGTGTTCAACCATAATCTCGAGACCGTGCCGCGGCTCTACCCGACGATCCGGCCCGGCGCGCGCTACTACCAGTCGTTGCGGCTGCTCGACGACGTGAAGCGGATCGATCCCTCGATCTTCACCAAGTCCGGCATGATGGTGGGGCTCGGCGAGCAGCGGCTCGAGGTGGCGCAGGTCATGGACGATCTGCGCGTCGCCGACGTCGATTTCCTGACCCTCGGCCAGTATCTGCAGCCCAGCGTCAAGCATGCGGCACTCGACCGGTTCGTCACCCCGGACGAGTTCGCCGAGTTCGCGGCGATGGCGCGCTCGAAGGGCTTCCTGCAGGTAAGCGCCACCCCGCTGACACGGTCCTCCTACCATGCGGACGAGGATTTCGCGGCGTTGCGCGCGGCCCGCCAGGCGCGCGGCTGATGCCGACCCACGCCGAACGGCGCGTCATCCAGTACAGCGCCGAGCAGTTGTTCGACATGGTCGCCGATGTCGGGCGCTACCCGCAATTCCTGCCCTGGTGCGCCAAGGCCCAGGTGATCAGCCGCACCGAGACCGAACTGGTGGCGATCCTGACCATCGGTTTCGGTCCGTTCCGGGAGAGCTTCACCAGCCGGGTCGATCTGGACCGGCCGCGCACGGTCAAGGTGCGCTACGAGAAGGGGCCGTTCCGTTACCTCAACAATGTCTGGACCTTCACCCCGGACGAGCGCGGCTGCCTGGTCGATTTCTTCGTCGAGTTCGAGTTCAGGTCGCGTCTGCTGCAATCGGCGATCGGGGTGGTGTTCAACGAGGCGGTGCGGCTGATGGTCGGCGCGTTCCTGAAGCGGGCGCGCGACATCTACGGGCCGCCGACCATGGCGGCGCCGATCGCCGCCCCGCAGGCGCGCTGACCCGGGACTGTGCTGTTTGGGTAACGGCAGGACTTTCTGTCTCTCTTGCGCAACTACCGCGCGGAGTTCCCGTTGCTAGGTCGCGTCGGGGCTGTATGTACCGCCTCTCCTCTATCTCAAGCATCTGTCGGTCCCGGCAGAGAAGGAAATGGTATGAAGAAGATTCTGACCGCCTCCGTGTGCGCGTTCGCCCTGTCCGCCGCCGTGCCGGCTTTCGCGGCGGATGACGCCAAGCCGATGCACCACAAGCATCACAAGTCGTCGATGATGGGCCCGCACACCAAGATGAAGGCCAAGGGCGACCCGAGCACCGAGGATCTGAACGAGAAGAGCCTCAACGCCGCCCGCGGCGGTGCGAGCACCGACACGACCGCGGCGCCGGCCGGCGCCCCCGCGATGGCGCCGACCACCCCGCCCGCGTCCGGCACCGACGCCGGCACCGCGCCGATGAACGCGCCGTCCGGCCACTGATCCGGCCGACCGGACCGAGCCTGCGGGAGCCAGGGGCGATTCGTCGCTCCTGGCTCTTTTTTTCGTGAGCATTCCTGACGATGGCAAACTGTCGTTAACCTTTCGCTGGTGTAATGAGGAGGTCGGGGCGTTTGGTTCCCGAAGAACTCGCCCTGCCGGCATCGTCGCCGCGGGGTTCGCCAGGAGGGCGACAAATGCGTGTGGTCCATACCCTCGCCGCCGTAATGGCGTGCGGTCTCATCGCCGTCACGTCCGGCCTGCTGCATAGCGCCCCGTCCCGCGCCGCGTCGGTCGAGGCCGGCGCGGCCGGCCCGGCGCCGGCCGCACCGCCGGTCGGCCTGATCGAGGTGCGTCACGCCAGCAGCGTCGATGCGCATTACGCCGCCGCCAACACCACCCATGACGGGCATCTGACGCGCGAGCAGGCGCTGCAGGCGGACTGGCCCAAGGTCGCCAGACATTTCGACGAGATCGACGTCGACCACAAAGGCTGGATCTCGGTCGAGCAGATTCACCAGTTCAACAGGGCCCACGGCAAGGGCCGTGCCAAGCACCGCGCGCCGCAGGCCGCCTGATCAGGCGCCCGGGGGCGGGGGGCCTCAGCGGCTCGCGGCCTCGTCGATCAGCGCCAGCGCCCTGGCCGCGGACTGCACCCTGATCGTCTCGCGGTCGCCCTGCAGCGCCAGCGCGTGGGTTGCGATCGGCCGGCCACGCCGCGCCAGGCCGATCCAGACCGTGCCGACCGGCTTCTCGGCGCTGCCGCCATCCGGCCCGGCGATCCCGGTGACCGAGACCGCGATGTCGGCGCCGCTGAGGTTGAGCGCGCCGTTGGCCATCGCCGCCGCCACCTCGGCGCTGACCGCGCCGACGCTGGCGAACAGATGCTCCGGAACCCCCAGCATCCGTTGCTTCATCGCGTTGGAATAGGTGACGGCGCCGCCCAGCACGCTCCTGGAGCTGCCGGCATGGTGGGTCAGGGCGGCGCTGATCAGCCCGCCGGTACAGCTCTCCGCGGTGGCGACGGTCAGCCCCGTTTCCAAGAGCCGGGCGAGGACAGTGCGAGCCTGTGCGGTGAGTGCCGTGTCCATCAGCCGGTCCAGCTCCAGAGGAGGCGTGCGGTGAATAACAGCACGGCCCCGGCCAGTCCGGCCAGCATGTCGTCGCCCATCACGCCCAGCGAATCGTGACGGCGGTCGATCCAGCCGATCGGGCCCGGCTTGGCGATGTCGAGCAGCCTGAACAGCGCGAAGGCGGCGGCGAGCCAGCCCAGCAGCGCGACGCCGCGCGGCATCGGCATTCCCGGCGCGCCCAGCAGCCCGAGCAGGGTGATCCAGAGCCCGGCCACCTCGTCGATCACGATCCAGCCGTGGTCCGCGCCGCCCGCGGCGCGCGCCACCGCCAGCAGCCCGAGCGGACAGACCAGGACGATCGCCAGCCACAGCAGCGGCGGCGCCTGCAGCAGCGCCCAGCCGAACGGCACCGCCACCAGGGTGCCGACGGTGCCCGGCGCCCTGGGCGCGAACCCGCAGCCGCCGACGCTGGCGATGCGCCGCGCCCAGCGGTTCGCCGCCGGGCCGCTCACCGTGCGTCCCCGACCGGCGCCTGCTGGTAGACCGCCTGGTTTTCCAGCACCCGCTCGACATAGTTGCGGGTCTCGCCGTACGGAATGGTCTCGATCCAGTCCAGCAGCCGCGCCTGGGCGTCGTCCTCCGGTCCCGAAGCCGACGGCGGCGCCGGCGAAGTCGTCCCAGTTCGTGATGCGCGTGCGGGCGCCGGGGTCGAGGAACAGCCAGCGGGCGAACGAGGAGCCGGGTTCCATCGGGGTCCCGAGAACGGCGGTCAGCAGCCCGTTGCGGGCGAGGACCTCCGCCCGTCGTCCCAGCAGCAGGGCGGGGACGTGGTCCAGCGCCCCCATGAGGCGCAGC
>CAZZZA010000216.1:0-3616 GCA_964658455.1 uncultured Lichenihabitans sp. | reverse complement strand
GCCGAGCACGCCGGCATCGGTCGAGTAGCCGCCACCCAGCGTGATCTGGCCAGTCGGCTTCTCGGTGATGTTGGCGTTGACGTTGACGCGGTCCGGCGCCGAGCCGGGCGCGGTATCGACGCTGACCGTGTTGAAGAAGCCCAGATCCTGCAGGCTCTGCTTGGCGCGGCGCTGCTCGGCCGGGGTGAACGGGTCGCCCTCGGCGAAGCCGAACTGGCGACGGATCACCCGGTCCTGGGTGATGGTGTTGCCGTTGATGTCGATGCGATCGACATAGACCCTGGGCCCGTCGCTGACGTCGAACAGCAGGTCAACAGTGTGGTTGTCGGTGTTGCGGGCGATCTCCGGCTTCACCAGCGCGAACGGGTTGCCGGTCGCCTGCAGCCTGGTCTGCAGCCCGTCGGCGACGCGCTGGATGTCGTCGCCGTCATACCATTGGTGCTCGTAGACCTTGATCTGCGGGCGCAGCGCGTCGGCGGTCACGTGGCGCAGCGACGAGGTCACCTGGATCTTGCCGATCCGGTAGCGCGGGCCCTCGTTGATGGTGAAGGTCACGTAGAAGGATTTGCGGTCCGGCGACAATTCGGCGGTGGCGTCGGTGACGCTGAAATCGACATAGCCGTTGCGCAAATAGAAGCGGCGCAGCAGCTCGCTGTCGTACTTCACCCGGTCCGGATTGTACTCGTCCGACGACGAGAAGAAGCGATACCAGGCGGTCTCCTTGGTGGTGATCACCTGGGCCAGGCGGCCCTCGCTGAACGCCTTGTTGCCGACGAAGCTGATCTTGCGGATCAGGGTCAGCTCGCCCTCGGTGATCTGGAAGATCACGTCGACCCGGTTGTGCGAGAGCCGGATGATCTGCGGCGTCACGGTGACGTCGTAGCGGCCCTTCTGCGCATACAGGTCGAGGATCTTCTGCCGGTCGCGGCTGGCCATCTCCGGCGTGTAGACGGCGCGGGCGCGAAGCTGGATCTCCTTGCGGATATCCTCGTCCTTGGCGGCGTGGTTGCCCTCGAACGAGATGCGGTTGACGATCGGGTTCTCGGCAACCACCACCACCAGCGTGTCGTTGGTGCGATGCAGGGTGACGTCGCGGAACAGGCCGGTGGCGTAGAGCGTCTTGAGGCTGCGATCGAGTTCCTCCTGGTCGAACGGCTGACCGGCCTGCACCACCAGGTAGGACAGGATGGTGCCGGTCTCGATTCGCTCGTTGCCCTGGACGCTGATCGCCCGGATCGTGCCGCCGGTCGGCACCGATGCCGCGGCCGACCGCACGTGCGACGCGCGCCGGTGCGCCGCGCGACCGCCGGCCTGGGCGGCGCCCTGCGACGCCGCCTGGGCATGCGCGACGCCGATCAGCGCCTGTGACGCGATAGGGGAGAGAGGAACGAGGCAGGCCGAGGCGAGCAGCGCAGAACGTTTACCGGACAAGGTGACCCATCCCCCAGAAGCGCCATCCCGTCGGGATCGCCGCTCGCTTGGCGATCCCCACCGGCGCCGCCGGGCGAAGCCCTGAGCGAACCGGTCGGAACCGCATATCATCGCGGAGCTACCCGAATATCAGCCGACAGCGCAAGCCGGGACGGGTGCCGCGCTCAGCCGACCGCGTGCCGCAGCCAGCCGAACAGGCCGAACTGGGTCAGATCGTTGACCGTCGCGAACAGGAACAGCGTGGCCAGCAGCGCCGCCCCGGCCCTGAACCCGATCTCCTGCACCGCGCGCGACACCGGACGGCCGCGCAGCGCCTCGATGGCGTAGAACACCAGCCGGCCCCCATCGAGGATCGGAATCGGCAGCAGGTTCACCAGCCCCAGATTGATCGACAGGATCGCCATGAAGCTGACCAGGCTCGCGGTGCCGGCGGCGGCGAACTGGCCCGACATCTGCGCGATCCGCAGCGTGCCGCCGAGCTGCGACGCGGCGACGTGGCCGGTGATCATCTGCCACAGCCCGGCCACCCAGCTCACCATCACCAGCCAGGTGTAGCGGACCGCGGCGATCACCGCCTCCAGCCCGCCGACCCGGTGCGGCGGCGGGGTCTGGGCCAGCACCCCGAGCTGGCCGGTCCTGCGGCCGCCGGCCGGGGCGGCGACGCTGCCCAGCGTGAGGTCCAGCGCCTGCTCGGCATTCTCGCGCCGCACGGTCAGGTGCACGGCGCGGCCGGGGCTGACCGACACCAGGCGCTGCAGGTTGCCGAAACTGGCGATCGCGGCGCCGTCGACGGTCTCGATCAGGTCGCCCGCCCGCAGCCCCGCCTTGGCGGCCGGGCTGCCCGGCATCACCTCGCCGATCACCGGCGGCATGGCGGCGATGTCGGCCTGCTCGGCCGGCTTGCCGCTGACCATGAACACCCCGGCCAGCAGCACGATCGCGAGCAGGAAATTGAACACCGGGCCGGCTGCGATCACGATCGCCCGGCTCAGCACCGGCTTGTCGTGGAAGGTGCGGCCGGGGATCCAGGCCGCCTTCGCCTCCGCGGTCGCCTCCTCCGGGCCCTCGAAGCCGTGCGGCTTGATGTAGCCGCCGATCGGCAGCACGCAGATCCGCCATTCGGTGCCGACCTTGTCGCGCCAGCGCAGCAGCGGCTTCCAGAAGCCGATCGAGAACACCTCGACATGCACCCCGCGCCAGCGCGCGGCGAGGTAGTGTCCGAGTTCGTGGACGAACACCAGCACGCCGAGCACCAGCAGGAAGGCGAGGATCGTTCGCAACAGCTCGTGCATCGCAGGGCTCCCTCAGGCGGCGCGGATCGCGGCGTCGGCCGGCCGGGCGGCGATCCAGTCCGACGCCGCGCGCCGCGCAGCCTGGTCCCAATGCAGCACCGCGTCGAGCGTGTCGGCGCGCTGCGGGCCGATCCGGTCCAGCACCGCCTCGACCAGCCTGGCGATGTCGCGAAAACCGATCGCCGGGCCGGCGGCGTCCGGCCCCTGGCCGGGCCCGCTCGCCTGGCCCAGGAAGGCGGCGACCGCGACCTCGTTCGCCGCCGACAGGATCGCCGGCGCGGCGCCGCCGGCGCGCAACGCCGCGCGCGCCAGCCGCAGTGCCGGGAAGCGCACCGGATCGGGCGCCTCGAAGCTCAGGCTCGCCAGCCGCACCAGATCCAGCCGCGGGCTGTTGGTGGCGACGCGGTGCGGCCAGGCCAGCGCGTGGGCGATCGGGATCCGCATGTCCGGCGCCCCCATCTGCGCCAGCACCGAGCCGTCGGCATACTGCACCATGCCGTGCACCACCGATTGCGGGTGCACCAGCACGTCGATGCGCTCCTCCGGCAGGTCGAAGATCCTGGCCGCCTCGATCACCTCGAGCCCCTTGTTGAACAGGGTCGCGGAATCGATGCTGATCTTGGCCCCCATCGACCAGACCGGGTGGCGCAGCGCCGCCTCCGGCCCGGCCCGCTCCATCTCCTCGATGGTCGCGGTGCGGAACGGGCCGCCGGACGCGGTCAGCACGATCTTCTCGACCTGCGCGCTCTGGCCGTCCGCCATCGCCTGGAACACCGCGTTGTGCTCGGAATCGACCGGCAGCAGCGTCGCACCCGCCTCGCGCACGGTGCGCAGCATCACGTCGCCGGCGCAGACCAGCGCCTCCTTGTTGGCGAGCGCGATGGTGCGGCCGC
>CAZZZA010000215.1:0-3639 GCA_964658455.1 uncultured Lichenihabitans sp. | reverse complement strand
CCGATGCCGGGCTGGCGCTGCGGCGCCGCCGCGATGGCGGCCTGGCGCTCGATGACGGCGCCGTGCCGCCGCCCGGCGCCCCGCCCGGCCAGCGCCCCGGCCAGCGAACTGGCATGCCGCGCCTGGACAAGCTGCGCGCGGTCGAGATCGTCCGGAGCGCGGTGTCGCTGCGCGACGAGGCCGGCCGGGGGCGCTGGCGCCTGGATGTGTCGCAGGCGTCGCTGCGGCCGCGCGCCGGGCTGCTGGCGGGCGATTTCCAGGCGACCTTGTCGCGCGACGGACACGCGATCGCGCTGCATGGCCACGGCGTGCCGCAGGCGGACGGGCTTTCCTGGCAGATCGCCGGGACGGCGCTGGTGCCGGCCGCGATCGCCGGGCTGGATCCGGCGCTGGCGCCGCTGGCGGCGATCGACCTGCCGGTGGTCCCGACGCTCGCGCTGTCGTTCGCGCCCGGCGAGCCGCTCCCGCGCGACGCCGCGCTGGGCCTGTCGCTCGGCGCCGGCACGGTGTCGGCGGGCGGCCAGCCGGTGCCGGTGCAGTCCGGCCGGATGACGCTGCGGGCGCACCGGGTCGGGCGCGACGGGGTGCGGCTGAGCATGGACCGGGCGATGCTGGCGCTGCGCGCGCCCGCCGGCGCCAGCGATCCGGCGCCGGTGCTGTGGCTCGGCGGCACCTTGTCGCTCGATCACGCCGCCGACCCGGCGCATATCCGCGCCGCGCTGACCGTCGACAGCCAGAGGATCGGCTTTGCCGGCCTGGGCCGCTACTGGCCGGCGCCGATCGCGCCCGGCGCCCGGCGCTGGATCGTCGGCAACGTCACCGCCGGACAGGCCACCGCGCTGCATGTCGAGACCACCCTGTCCGGCGATGCCGGCTGGGGGTCGCTGCGCGAGCACGGCCGCACCGGCGGCTTCGATGCCGACGATCTGGTGTTGTGGTGGCTGCGGCCGATGCCGCCGCTGCGCGACATGCGGCTGCATCTGACATTCCAGGACACCGACGCGGTGCTGATCGAGAGCCCGCGGGCGACGCTGCCGGTCGAGGCGGTCGGCGCGGCGGCGATGCGGCTGGCCGGACCGCTCCCACCCGCGCCGCTGGCCGTGACCGACGCGTCGATGCGGATCACCGGGCTGGATGGCGACGTGCAGACCGGGGCCATCAAGGCGACGCTCGGCGGCGGGCTCGGCGACCTGCTGGTGGCGCTGGCCAACCCGCGTTTGTCGCTGCTGTCGCGGCATCCGGTGCCGTTCGAGGCGCCGTCCGGCGCCGTGCGCGCGGCGCTCAGCGTGAGCCTGCCGCTCGACAGCAAGCTGCCGATCGAGGCGATCGCGCTGTCGGTGCAGGCCGGCATGACCGACGTGCATCTGGGCCGGGTCGCGGCCGGGCTGTCGCTGGACCAGGCGGCGCTGACGGTCGCCGCCGGCACCGAGGGCCTGACGCTGGACGGCACCGGCAGCATCGCCGACATCGTCTGCCGGCTGCATTACGCGATGGATTTCAAGGCCGGTGGGCCGGACCAGCTCACCGAGCAGGCGGATCTGAGCGGCACCGTGACGCCGTCGGTGCTGTCCCGGCTCGGCATCGATCCCGACCGGTCGCTGTCCGGTACGTCCGGGCTCGATCTCGACTACAAGGCGCGCCGCGACGGCGCCGCGACGGTGACGCTCGGCCTCGACATGACAGCACTTGCGATCAGCCTGCCGATCTGGAGCAAGCGCGCCGGGCTGGCGGCGCGGGCGGAGGCGAGCGTCAACCTCGATCACGGCGCGCTGGTCTCGGTCGGGCCGATCCATGCCGACGGGCCGGACCTGTCGGTCGAGGGCGCGGTGACGATGCCCGCCGGCGGCGCGCGCCGGCTGCGGGTGCAGCGCTTCCAGGTCGGCCGCACCCGCGGTGCCGGCGAGGTGATGTTCCCGCAGCCGGTTGCGGGCCGCGCCCCGGCGCCGATCCGGATCGCGGCGCACGGGCCGGTGCTGGACCTGGCGCCGATCATCGATTCCGTCACCCCCAGCGCCAAGCCTGGCACAAAGGCGGGCACCAAGCCGGGCAGCAAGCCGGTGGGCTGGACGGCCGACCTGGCGTTCAGCCGGGTGTTCGTCGGGCGGCTCGCAGCCCTCGGCCAGGCCAGCGCGCATCTGGAGAATGACGGCACCAGGATCGTGCGGGCGCGGGTCGATGCGGCATCGCCGACGCCGGTCGCGCTGCGTCTCGAGCCGGACGGGCAGGGCCGCCGCCTCGTCGGCAGCGCCGACGATACCGGGCTGCTGCTGCAGGGGCTGAACCTCACCGGCGCGCTGTCCGGCGGGACGCTGCGGCTCGACGCGCGTCTCGACGACCGCCATCCCGACGCGCCGATCACCGGCACGGTGACGCTGGGCAGGGTGCTGCTCCCGGATGCGCCGCTCGCGGCCAGGGTGGTCCGCGACCTGTCGGTCTATGGCTGGCTGCTGTCGCTGCCGGCGCCGCAGCTGTCGATCGACCGTCTGGTGGCGCCGTTCGCGCTGCGGGACGACGTGCTGACCCTGACCGATGCGCGCGCCCACGCCGCCGCCCTGGGCGCCACGCTGGGGGGCAGGGTCGATCTCGGCCGGCAGCGCTTCGACCTGCAGGGCACGGTGGTGCCGGCCTGGCTGGTGAACCAGCTGCCGGGACGGCTGCCGCTGGTCGGCCGGCTGCTGGCGCCGGAGAAGGGCGGCGGCGTGATCGCCGCCACCGTGTCGATCCAAGGCCGGTTCGCCGACCCGCAGGTGCATGTCAACGCGCTGTCGGCGCTGGCGCCGGGCTTCCTGCGCAAGCTGTTCTTCGAGTGATCGGGAAACCGCACCATGCCTCCCAGGGTTCAGGCAGGGGTCCTGGCAGCGCGCCGGCGCAATCGATACGAGAGAGACCGCATGATCAGACGGACCCTGAGAAACCCGCGGCTCTCCGAGGGACTGCCGCATCCGCTGGGCGCCACCTGGGACGGGCTCGGGGTCAATTTCGCGCTGTTCTCCGCCCACGCCACCAAGGTCGAACTCTGCCTGTTCGACCCGACCGGCAGCCAGGAGATCGCCCGCATCGAGCTGCCGGAATATACCGACGAGGTCTGGCACGGCTACCTGCCGGACGCGCGCCCGGGTACCGTCTACGGCTATCGCGTGCACGGCCCGTACGACCCTGCCGCCGGCCATCGCTTCAATCCCAACAAGCTGCTGCTCGATCCCTACGCGCTCGCCCATGTCGGCGAGCTGCGTCACGTGCCGGAGATCTTCGGCTACGAGATCGGCCATCCCGATGGCGACGCCTCGTTCGACACCCGCGACAGCGCCGCGTTCGTGCCGAAATGCCGGGTGATCGACCCCGCCTTCACCTGGGGCAACGACCGCCGGCCGCGGGTGCCGTGGGAGCGCACGATCTTCTACGAGACCCATGTGCGCGGCTTCACCATCAACCACCCCGACCTGCGGTTCGGCCAGGGCGGCACCTATAACGGGCTCGGCGCCGAGGAGGTGGTGTCGCATCTGCGCGATCTCGGCGTCACCTCGATCGAGCTGCTGCCGATCCACATGTTCGCCGACGAGGGCCACCTCGCCAAGAGCGGACTCACCAACTACTGGGGCTACAACACGCTCGGCTTCTTCGCGCCGGATGCGCGCTACG
>CAZZZA010000214.1:0-3696 GCA_964658455.1 uncultured Lichenihabitans sp. | reverse complement strand
GCCGTCATCAATGTCAGTCCGGAAGGCAACCTTTCGCGTTACCTCCAGGATATCCGCAAATTCCCGATGCTGGCGCCCGAGGAAGAACTCGCGCTGTCGAAAGCCTGGCGCGATCACGAGGATACCGCGGCGGCGCACAAGCTGGTGACGTCGCATCTGCGCCTGGTCGCCAAGATCGCAATGGGCTATCGCGGCTACGGCCTGCCGATCGCCGAGCTGATCAGCGAGGGCAATGTCGGCATGATGCAGGCGGTGAAGCGGTTCGACCCGGATCGCGGCTTCCGCCTCGCGACCTACGCCATGTGGTGGATCCGCGCCGCGATCCAGGAATACATCCTGCACTCCTGGTCGCTGGTGAAGATGGGCACCACTGCCGCGCAGAAGAAGCTGTTCTTCAACCTGCGCCGGCTCAAGGGCCAGATGCAGGCGATCGAGGATGGCGACATGCAGCCAGAGCAGGTCGACCACATCGCCACCACGCTCGGCGTCTCCAATGTCGACGTGATCAACATGAACCGTCGCCTCGCGGCCCCGGACCACAGCCTGAACGCGCCGGTGCGCGCGGACAGCGAGGGCGAGTGGCAGGACTGGCTGGTGGACGATGCCGAGAGCCAGGAGCAGACGCTCGCTGAAAGCGAGGAGTTCTCCGGGCGCAAGGCGCTGCTGGGCGAAGCGCTGCGGACGCTCAACGAGCGCGAGCGGCACATCTTCACCGAGCGCCGCCTGAACGAGGAGCCCTCGACCCTCGAGGACCTCTCGCAGCACTACCACATCTCCCGCGAGCGGGTGCGCCAGATCGAGGTGCGCGCCTTCGAGAAGGTGCAGAAGGCGATGAAGGCGCAGGTGACGTCGCGCCGCCTCGCCGACCAGGCGGCCTGACCGCCTCGATCGCCGCACCGAAAAAGCCGGACATCGCAGGATGTCCGGCTTTTTCGTGCGCTCATCCCAGCGGCGGCAGCGGGGCCGATGCGGGCATCGGCCCCCATTCATCCTCGATCGCCTCGATCTGCTGCATCAGCGCCCGGCGCTCGCGCGCGGCCTGCAGTTCCGCATGCAGCCGCAGCACCAGCCCGGCGCATTCGGACATCAGCCAGCCGCCGGTGATGGCGATCCAGGCGGTGAACAGGACCGACGGCTGGCGCAGCAGCGCCAGCGCCTGCAACGGCGTCGAATCGTCCTGCCAGAGTGTGCGCAGCGCATGGAAGCTGGCGGCGAGCCCGAACAGCAGCGAGGCCTGGACCACTTTCGCGCCGGCGTGGCGATCCGGGATCAGGGCCACCAGCACCACCGGCAGCAGCAGCCCGGACAGCAGGATCGCGCTGCCCGGCGCCGCCATGACCAGACCGGCGCAGCACAGGCCGCCGAGCCAGAGGCCCGGCCCCTTGCGCCGCCGCGCCGGATTACGGTCTGCGGCATCGGCCGCTGCCGGCGCGGCGCCGGCCTTGCCCTTGCGGCTCACAGCGCCGCACTCGCCAGCAGGCTACCCAGCGCGCCCAGCAGACCGGTCGCCACCGCGACGTCGCGACCCGCCTGGCGGGACTCATGGATCCTGACCGGTGCCGCCTCGAGGCTGGCCTGGTGCGCCATCCGCAGCGATTCCACCTTGTGGCGGGCTTCGCGCAGCGCCTGCTCGTCGCGCGCCCGCGCCTCGTCCTGGTCGATCACCACCAGCATGCTGACCAGATCGCCGGCTGACGCCGCGTGATCGAGCAGTTCGACCCGCCGCGTGCGGCGGCCCTTGCCGGGCCAGCCCTTCAGCCGTTCGCGCGCCGCCGGCAGCAGGATTGCGGCGAGATCGGGATAGGACGGCGCGCTCGCGCGGCTGCCGGCGCCGTGCGGGTCGGACACCCGCGCGAGCGCTGCCTCCTCGGCGACCTTCCGGCCGATCGAGGCCTGGGCCGCGGCCAGAAGCTGCAGATCGAGCAGCCGCGAATCCGCCTCCGGCGCCCCCGGCGCCGTCTCGCCCTGGTCGGATCGGGCAGCCAGCAGGGCGAGCATCTCGGTATCGAGCAGACGTGCCGGCGGTGCGCCGCCGGACGCGACCTGCCGCTCCAGGGCATCGAGCAGGTGCTGGACGGTGAGCACGAAGCGCGATGCGAGCTGCGGCGAGGCGCAGGCGAGATAGGGGTTGAGGCTGTAGGCCAGGGTCGGCAGGCGCAGCGCCGCCACCGGCAGCCGTGCCGCCCTGGTGTTGCGCCGCTCGACCTCCTCGGTGGTGGCGGAGACCAGCCGGCCGGTCAGCAGCGCCCAGCGCCGCAGCGCGCGCTGCGGCAGCAGGTCGGCGAGGATCGCGGCATCGTGGCCTTCGACCAGCTGGTGCGCCAGCAATCCCGGCAGCCCTTCCGGCCAGAACCAGATGCCGTTCCAGAACAACGGCGCCAGCGGATCGAGCATGGCGATGACCTGCATCAGGATCATCGGGTCGGTGCCCTCGATGGCGCGGTCGCGGCCGGTGCGGAGCGCCTCGTCGATCCGGACCGCGATCAGCGGCTGTTCCAGCGCGCGACGCAGCCATTGATCGACGGTGCCGGCGCGCAGGAACGCCAGCGCGTCGGCCGGCTGCTGCGCGAATGCCTGCGCCAGCATCCGCGCGGTGTAGATCGGCATCCGCCCCAGCATCAGCGGTCGCGGGGCGCGGGATTCCGGCCGCGACGCCTTGGGACGCTCGGCGCCGATGCCGTTCTCCGCCAGCGCCGCCAGGTTCGGCCGCGCCTGCGGATCGTCCGACAGCATCGACCGCAGCAACGAGATCAGCGGCGGCGGGATGCGTTCGGCGGCGGCCAGCAGCTGGTAGCTGCCGACCTCGATCTTGCGCTGCACGATCTGCGCGTCGGCGATGCCGGGCAGGAGCGGCCGGCCGAGCAGCAGTTCCAGCAGCACCACGCCGAGCGCATAGACATCGTCCGCCGCCTGCCCGGCGCCGCGGCACCAGGGCGCGCACAGCCCGCTGCCGGGCGGCTCGTAGAGCACCGGCTGGTCATAGGCGAGCGGCCCCAGACAGCCCGGCCCGAGCAGCACGCGGCCGCTCTCCGACCGGAACAGATTGCCGGGACGGACGCCGCGATGTGTCAGGCCGACCGCATGCAGACGCGCCAGCGCCTGCGCCAGCGGCCGCAGATAGAGGTTGGTCAGGTCGGATTCGGCCAGCGGGGTCGCGCGCCCGGTGGCGAAGGCGGGACCATCCAGCAGCGACGGTCCCGGCGGCGCGTCGCACACCATCCAGTAGTCGCCGCGCCCCGCGCCATGCGCGATCGGCATCAGCAGCGCGGTGCTGTGCGCGTTGACGAACTGGTTGAGGCTGGCCGGAGGCGGCGCGTTGCGCCGCAGCCGCACCGCGACCAGCGGCGGCGCGGACCGATCGTCGCCCGGACGGCGGCGCGGCTCGGCGGCTTCGGTCTCGACCAGGGCGACGGCGCAGGAGAACAGGCCGGCATAGCCGGGAACCGGCAGATCGGGCTGCACGCGGTAGCGCCGCCCGATGAGGATCTCGCCTGTCTCGCCCTCCTGCCGCCCCGTCATGCCCCGACCGCCGTTCAACCGAGGCCGCAGCATGGACCAGGCAGGCTTACCGCACGGTTAAGGCCGCCCCGCAGGCCAGGGTTCAGCCTTCAAACGGATCGCGCATCAGGATGGTGTCGTCCCGCTCCGGGCTGGTGGAGAGCAGCGTCACCGGCGCCTCGACCAGCTCCTCGATCC
>CAZZZA010000213.1:0-3810 GCA_964658455.1 uncultured Lichenihabitans sp. | reverse complement strand
GTCATCAGCTTGGTCAGGCTGGCCGGGAACCGCTGCAGATCCGGGTTGGCCTGCTGCAGGACCGCGCCGGTGTTGGCGTCCATCACCAGGGTGCTGAGCTGGCCGCGATACTGCGCGTGGGCTGCGACCGGCAGGGCGACCAGCATCGTCAGACCGCAGAGCAGCGACCGCAGGGCGGTGCCGGCCCGGTGCCGACAGGGAGGGGTCAAGGCCGCGATTCCGCCCCTGGTTCTGCTGTCCGGCGACATCGGCCTCTCCACGCTTCGCTGCGGACAATATGGTGCCCGAAATCTTTCGTCCAGATTAATTCCAGACGGACCAAAGGGTTGGTGCCCTGCCTTATCTCGACAGCGCAAGGATGGCCGACAAACCGTGATGACCAGGGCCGGGCGGATCGTGCGCTGGGGGCTTTCAACTGGCGCTTGACATCCAATATGGTGCGGTCATGCGATTTGATCCCTCCCGCACGCCCACCTTCCTGGCCGGCCAGCGACCGCGACGCGTCGCGGTCGAAGCGGCGCGCGGCGTGGATGACGGCGGCAAGACCAACAACCCCGACTCGCCCGATGTCGGCGTCGTCGTCAAGGCTCGGCCCAAGACCCGCAAGCCGGCGATGTACAAGGTGCTGATGCTGAACGACGACTATACGCCGATGGAGTTCGTCGTGCACGTGCTGGAGCGGTTCTTCCAGAAGTCGCGCGACGAGGCGACCCGCATCATGCTGCACGTCCACAAGCGCGGCGTCGGGGTGTGCGGGGTGTTCACCTACGAGGTGGCAGAGACCAAGGTCACCCAGGTGATGGATCTGGCGCGCCAGAACCAGCACCCGCTGCAGTGCACGATCGAGAAGGACTGACGAGACGGCCTGACGAGAAGGGCTGGGCCGGCGCCATCCGCATCCGGCGGTGATCGTCGGTATGGAAATCGGCGACGACTTCCCCATTTCTGGATGGTGTCCGGGGCGGCGGTGAAAAATCGCGCATCCGGACCCCAGGTGAACCGGTTTTTACTGGCCTTCGGCAGAATTCCATCCAAGATGAACAACGGCCGCGCCTTCGGGGCGGTGTCGATGATCCGGGGAGAGGCTGCGAACGGCCAAGCCCGAGCGGCGAAGGAGCGTCCCCATGTTGTCACGCAACCTCGAACAGACGCTGCACCGTGCCCTGTCGCTGGCCGGCGACCGCAGGCATGAATATGCCACCCTCGAGCACCTGCTGCTGGGCCTGGTCGATGACGGCGACGCCGCCACCGTGCTGCGCGCCTGCGGCGTCGATCTCGACAAGCTGCGCACCGACCTGACCGAGTTCCTCGACAAGGATCTGGCCGGCCTCGCCTCCGACCGCTCCGCCGAGCCGAAGCCGACCGCCGCCTTCCAGCGCGTGGTGCAGCGGGCAGCGATCCATGTGCAGTCGTCGGGGCGCGACGAGGTGACGGGCGCCAACACGCTGGTGGCGCTGTTCTCCGAGCGCGAGAGCCATGCGGTGTATTTCCTGCAGCTGCAGGACATGACCCGGCTCGACGCGGTCAATTTCATCAGCCACGGCATCGCCAAGGCGCCCGGCCGCACCAGCCAGCGTCCGCCGCAGGGCAGCAGCGGCGGCGGCGAGACGCCAGAGGGCGAGCGCGAGGAGCGCGGCCGCGGCGGCGCGCCGAAGCAGCAGGACGGGCTGGCCGCCTATTGCGTCAACCTCAACAAGAAGGCGCAGGCCGGCAAGATCGACCCGCTGATCGGCCGCGACCAGGAGATCGAGCGCACGATCCAGATCCTGTGCCGGCGCACCAAGAACAACCCGCTCTATGTCGGCGATCCCGGCGTCGGCAAGACCGCGATCGCCGAGGGCTTGGCGAAGCGGATCGTCGAGAAGGACGTGCCCGAGGTCCTGGCCAACTCCACCATCTACGCACTCGACATGGGCGCGCTGCTGGCCGGCACCCGCTATCGCGGCGATTTCGAGGAGCGGCTGAAGGCGGTGGTGACCGAACTCGAGGCCAATCCCGGCGGCATCCTGTTCATCGACGAGATCCATACCGTGATCGGCGCCGGCGCCACCTCCGGCGGGGCGATGGATGCGTCCAACCTGCTCAAGCCGGCGCTGGCGCAGGGCACCCTGCGCTGCATCGGCTCGACCACCTACAAGGAATTCCGCCAGCATTTCGAGAAGGACCGCGCGCTGGTGCGCCGGTTCCAGAAGATCGACGTCAACGAGCCGTCGGTCGAGGATGCGGTACAGATCCTGCGCGGCCTGAAGACCAACTACGAGAAGCACCACAAGGTCAGCTACACCGACGAGGCGATCCGCGCCGCGGTCGAGCTGGCGGTGAAATACATCCACGACCGCAAGCTGCCGGACAAGGCGATCGACGTGATCGACGAGGTCGGCGCGTCGCGGATGCTGCTGCCGGAGGACAAGCGCCGCAAGACCGTGACGCTGCGCGACGTCGAGGAGATCGTCGCCAAGATCGCCCGCATCCCGCCCAAGAGCGTGTCTGCGGACGACAAGGAGACGCTGCGCTCGCTGGAGCGCGACCTGAAGTCCATGGTGTTCGGCCAGGACCGGGCGATCGAGGCGCTGTCGGCGGCGATCAAGCTGTCGCGCGCCGGGCTGCGCGACGCCGAGAAGCCGATCGGCAACTACCTGTTCTCCGGCCCGACCGGCGTCGGCAAGACCGAGGTCGCCAAGCAGCTCGCCTCCACGCTCGGCATCGAGCTGATCCGCTTCGACATGTCGGAATACATGGAGCGGCATTCGATCTCGCGGCTGATCGGCGCGCCGCCCGGCTATGTCGGCTTCGACCAGGGCGGGCTGCTGACCGACAGCATCGACCAGCATCCGCACGCGGTGCTGCTGCTCGACGAGATCGAGAAGGCGCATGTCGATCTCTACAACATCCTGCTGCAGGTGATGGATCACGGCAAGCTGACCGACCATAACGGCAAGACGGTCGATTTCCGCAACGTGATCCTGATCATGACCACCAACGCCGGCGCCGCCGACCTGACGCGTGAGGCGATCGGGTTCGGCCGCGACAACCGCGCCGGCGAGGATGAGGAGGCGATCAAGCGCATCTTCACGCCCGAGTTCCGCAACCGTCTCGACGCGATCATCCCGTTCGCCGGCCTGACCCCGGAGATCGTCGGCCGGGTGGTGGAGAAGTTCGTGCTGCAGCTCGAGGCGCAGCTCGCCGACCGCAACGTGACGATCGAGGTGTCCTCGTCGGCCAAGGAGTGGCTGGCGGAGCGCGGCTACGACCGGTTGTATGGCGCGCGTCCGCTGGCGCGGGTGATCCAGGAGCACATCAAGAAGCCGCTGGCCGAGGAGCTGCTGTTCGGCAAGCTGGTGCATGGCGGCGCGGTCAATGTCTCGCTCAGGGACGGCAAGCTGGCGTTCGACTACATCGCCAACGAGGCGCCGCCGCCCAGCAGCGAGACCGATGGCGACGAGAGCGGCGGCGCGACCCGCCAGTCGGAAACCGCCGACTAGCGGGCTCCCATCATGGCGGCGCGGCGATGCGGTCCAGCAGCTCGCCCAGCAGATGCCGCTCGCCAGGGGTGAGGGTCGCAACACCGTCGAGCGCGGCCCGCAGCGCGATGGCGGCGCCGCCGGCTCCCGGAGCGGTCGAGAGCGGCCGGTCATGGGTGATCGCGGCGATCACCGCCTCGCGCGCCAGGTCCGCCAGCCCAAGGTCGCGCTCGGCTTCGGGCGTATCGAGCAAGGTCAGCACCGCGCCGACGCAGGCGGCATGGGTCAGCGCTACCGCGCGCGGCTCGCTCACCCGAAGCAGGCAGGCGGCGGCCAGCGCCCGCACCTT
>CAZZZA010000212.1:0-3831 GCA_964658455.1 uncultured Lichenihabitans sp. | reverse complement strand
GGGTGAAGCCGCAGAACCTGGCCGCCACCGGCTTCTCGCAGTTCCAGCCGCTCGATAGCGGGAACAGCCAGGAATCGTTCGCCCGCAACCGCCGGATCGAGCTGCGCCTGACCGATCGCTAGCGCCGCCGCCGCTGCCGGAAGCTAGGTCGGATCGCCGGCCTGCTTGTGGCGCAGCGCGCGCAGCCGGGCGGCGCCGTCACGGGTCATCGGCGAGAGCTGCATCACCCGCTGCCAGGCATCCACCGCCTGGGCGTAGCGGCCGGTCTTCTCCGCGATCTGCGACAGCCCGGCCCAGCTTTCGGCATCCGCCGGGTCGCGCGACAGCGCGCCGCCGAGATCGCCGACCGCCGCATCCGGGTCGCCGAGCGCCGCCTCGATCACCGCGCGCTCGCGCCACAGGATCGCCCGCCCCGGCTCCAGGGCGATCGCCTCGCTGGCATCCGAGAGCGCATCATGGGCGTGGTTCTCGCTCAGTTCGCGCTGGGCGCGCCGGACCAGCAGCCGCGTGGTCGGCGACAGCGCCTGCATGCGGGCCTCGGCCAGACGCAGCGCGGCGGCATCGGCGCGATCCGGGTCGGGCGCGTGCAACAGCGCCGCCTCGAGGGCATCGATGCGGCGGTCCGAGGCCGATGGCGCCGCCGCCGGCGCCTGGGGCGGGGCGGACGGCGCGGCGGCGGCCAGCAGCAGCAGCAGCGGCGCCAGCCGGCGGCAGCGGTTCCGGGCGGGGATCAGCCCTGGCGGGCCTTCATGCGCGGGTTCTTCTTGTTGATGACGTAGACCTTGCCGTGGCGACGAACGACGCGGCAATCCTTGTCGCGCGTCTTGGCCGACTTCAAGCTATTTCTGATCTTCATGGTCCGACCTTCGTATGCGGGCTGAGCGCCGCCGAGACGAGCGCAGCGAGGATCGGGCGAATAGAGGCCCGTCCCCCCGCTGTCAATGTCGGCGCCGCTCCACCGGGCCGATTGGCCGCCTCAGCGCCCGGTTCTGGCGACGTCGCGGGCGCCTGGCGCGTCGCGGCTGGGAACCGGCACCGGCTGCACGTAGAGCACCGCGTGCGGATAGGAGATCCAGACCCGCCTGCCGCGCAGGAACTCGGCCCCGAGCACGGAATTGCTCTCGATGTCGCCGACCTCCAGCCTGACCGGGGCGAAATGCTCCGGCCCGATATCGAGCGTGTCGAAGCGGTGCCTGTGCGCCACGACGTCGTTGCCGTCGATGCCGGTCGCGTGCACCTGCGGATCCTGCGCCATGGTCGCGCGCACGGCGCCGGCGGCGCGGCCGGCCTCGGCGTCCAGGATGGTCGTGCTGGCGCCGCTATCGAGTTCGATCGGCACCGTATGGCCGTTGACCGCGATGTCGAGATTGATCTGGGTGTCGCCCTGCAACGCGAACGGCAGCCGGTAGAAGCCGCCAACGCGCCAGGGACGCAGATTGCCGCTGCAATGATGCTCCTCGTACAGGCTGAGCAGATGCGACGGCAGGTCGAAATAGGTGTCGTAATTGACCAGGAAGTCGCCGCCGAACAGGCCGACCAGCGGCAGGCCGTCGATCCGGCGGGTGACCGGGCCCGGCACGGTATCGAGTTCCACATGATGGATCGCCGCGGTGCCGAGCGAGAGTGTGCGGATCGTCACCGCGCGGCTGAACACCGATCCGCCGACGCCGTCCAGCAGGTGCAGCGGCTCGGAGCCGATCGGCAGGCCGAGCGCCTGCGCCTCGGTCTCGAAGATGATCGAGGTGCGCGCGCCGGTATCGATCAGGAACGCGACCGGGGTGCCGTTGATGCTCGCCTTGATGATCGGCGAGCCCTTGTCGTTCAACACCGGCATGTCGGCGACGGTGCGCATCTCGCAGGTCGCGCCGGGACCGGGCTGGTCGTCGGCGCAGCCCGACAGCGCCAGCGACAGACCCACGACGACCCAGGCACTACGGCGACGCATGACGAGACCCGCTCGGCTACGTAACGACCTTGCCAGGATCAGCAGGGCCGGGAAAGCCCCGCGCCGTGATCGAGCGGGCCGGCCCCGGCGCCGTAGCCGGGCGCGCCGGCGATCGCGCGCCTGACATAGTCGCGGGCCCGGATCACCGAGTCGCGCAGGCCGAGCTGCTGCGCCAGCCCGGTGGCGATCGCGCTGGCCAGGGTGCAGCCGGTGCCGTGGGTGTGGCGGGTATCGATGCGCGGCGCGCTGAAGGTCTCGCAACCGGCCTCGGTCGCCAGCAGGTCGATCACGGTCGCACCCGGGAGATGGCCGCCCTTGAGCAGCACCGCCGGCACCCCCAGCGTCAGCAGCATGTCGGCGGCGCGTCGCATCGACGCCTCGTCCTCGATCGGCATGCCGCACAGGAACGCGGCCTCCGGCAGGTTCGGGGTCAGCACGGTGGCGAGCGGCAGCAGCACGCGCTTCAGCGCCGCGACCGCGGATTCGGCCAGCAGCCGCTGCCCCCCCTTGGCGACCATGACCGGGTCCAGCACCAGCGGCGTCCCCGGCCTGCGGCCCAGCCGGTCGGCCACGGTCTCGATCAGGCCGGTATCGCCGAGCATGCCGAGCTTGAAGGCGTCGGCGCCGAGATCGTCGAGCACGGCATCGATCTGCGCCGCCACGAAATCGGCCGGCACCGGCAGCACCCCGTGTACGCCCAGCGTGTTCTGCGCAGTCAGCGCGGTGATCGCGGTCATCGCGAAGCCGCCGAGCGCGGTGACGGTCTTGATGTCGGCCTGGATCCCGGCGCCGCCGCCGGAATCGCTGCCGGCGACGATCAGCACACGCCCGCGCATCGGCGTCAGACCGCCCGCGCCACGCGCCGGATCGCCTCGCACACGCCGCCGACCACGCGCGCCACCAGCGCCTCGTCCTCCGCCTCCGCCATGACCCGGACCAGCGGCTCGGTGCCGCTCTCGCGCAGCAGCAGCCGGCCGCCTTGCCCCAGCTCCGCCTCCGCCCAGCGCTTGGCCTCGATCACCGCCGGGTCGTGCAGCGGCGACGGCCCGGCGAAGCGTTCGTTGCGCAGCAGCTGCGGGAACGGCCTGAACAGGGTCAGCACCTCGCTGGCCGGACGGCCGCGCTCGACCAGCACCGACAGCACCTGCAGCGCCGCCAGCAGCCCGTCGCCGGTGGTGGCGAAATCCGACAGCACCATGTGGCCGGACTGCTCGCCGCCGACATTCATGCCGAGTTCGCGCATGCGCTCGACCACGTAGCGGTCGCCCACCTGGGTGCGTTCGAGCCGGAGCCCGTCGCGGGCCAGGAACCGCTCGAGACCCATGTTGGACATCACCGTGGCCACCACGCCGCCGCCCTGCAGCTTGCCGTCGCGCGCCCAGGAGCCGGCTATCAGCGCCAGGATCTGGTCGCCATCGACGGTCTGGCCGCGCTCGTCGCAGATCAGCAGCCGGTCGGCGTCGCCATCCAGCGCCACGCCGAGATCGGCGCGATGCTCGAGCACCGCGGCGCTGAGCGTGCGCGGGCTGGTGGAGCCGCAGAGATGGTTGATGTTGAGACCGTCCGGCTCGCAGCCGAGCTTGATCACCTCGGCGCCCAGTTCCCACAGCGCGGTCGGCGCCACCCGGTAGGCAGCGCCGTGCGCGCAATCAAGCACGATCCGCAGCCCGTCGAGCCGGCGGCCGCGCGGAAAGCAGGCCTTGGCGTTCTCGACATAGCGGCCGGCGGCGTCGTTCAGGCGCGAGGCACGGCCGATCATGTCTGGCGCCGCCAGCCTGCGCGACAGGTCCGAGCCCATCAGCGCCTCGATCTCGGACTCGGTCTCGTCGGAGAGCTTGAACCCGTCCGGACCGAACAGCTTGATGCCGTTATCCTCGAACGGGTTG
>CAZZZA010000211.1:0-3855 GCA_964658455.1 uncultured Lichenihabitans sp. | reverse complement strand
AGCGAGGTGAATTGCAGCGCGTTGGCGAAGCCGCCCAGGAACAGGATCGCCGACAGGATCCAGAACGGCCAGCCGGGCTGGAATGCGGCACAGGCCAGCGTCAGCAGGCAGCCGCTGCCGGCATTGACCGTCATCACCCGGCGATAGCCGTAGCGGCGCAGCACGCGCTTGGCGCAGAGCCGCATCAGGAACGCGCCGATGGTGCCGGTGAAGGTGATCAGCCCGCTCTGCGCGGCGCTGAGCCCGAAGCCCAGCTGCAGCATCGACGGGATCAGGAACGGCGAGCCGCCGACCACGATCCGGGTCGCTGAGCCGCTCAGCACCGACAGCCGGAAGGTGGCGATCCGCATCAGGCTGAAATCCAGGATCGGGTGCGCCACGCGGCGCGCATGCGCGAGGTACAGCCCGCCCGACAGCAGCCCCGCCGTCAGGATGAGCAGCGTCGCCGCCAGATCGCCGGCGCCGTGGCTGGCGCGCTCGATGCCGAACACCAGGCAGGCCAGCGACACCCCGGACAGCACCATGCCGGCCAGGTCGAACGGCACCCTGACCAGCTCGCGCATCTGCGGGATGAAGCGGGTGGTCAGCACGATGCCGAGCAGCCCGATCGGCACGTTGATGATGAAGATCCAGCGCCAGGACAGGTAGGTGGTCAGGAAGCCGCCCACCGGCGGGCCCAGCAGCGGCCCGACCGTGGCCGGCATCAGCAGCCAGAACATCGCGCTGACGAGCTGGCTCTTGTCCACGCTGCGCATCAGCACCAGCCGTCCGACCGGCACCATCATCGCCCCGCCGGCGCCCTGCAGCAGCCGGGCGCCGACCAGGAACGCCACCGATTGCGACGCGGCGCACAGCACCGAGCCGAGCGTGAACAGGATGATCGCGGCCCGGAACACGGTGCGGCTGCCGAACCGGTCCGCGACCCGGCCGCTGGCCGGGATGAACACCGCCAGGCTGACCAGGTAGGAGGTCAGCGCCACGCTCAGATGCACCGCGTCGGTCGCGAACGAGCGCGCCATCGCCGGCAGGGCGGTGGTCAGCACCGTCGAGTCGAGCTGCTCCATCAGCAGGGCGCTGGCGACGATCAGCGCGGTGGTGCGGGCCTCGCGGGTCAGACTGCTGCGGCTTGGGATCATCTCGTGCCAGCATCCCCGGATGCGGCGCCGATGCAACCCGGCCCGATGGTGCAACCCCGGATGCCGGCCGGCCGTTGGCGCGGCGATACCAACCCGAACAGGAGTGCGAGCGATGGTCGACAAGCATGAGGTCAAGGGCGCCGTCACCGAGGGGCTGGGCAAGGTGAAGGACGCGGCCGGCGGCCTGACCGGCGATGCCGGGCTGCAGGCCGAGGGCAAGCTGGACCAGGCGCAGGGCTACGTGGAACAGGAATATGGCGACTTCCTCGAGCAGGCGCGCGAGCAGGTCGAGGAGGCGGCCGAACTGGTGCGCGACTACCCGCTGGCAGCGATCGGCGTCGGGCTGGGCGCCGGCTTCCTGCTCGGGCTGCTGCTGACGCCCGCGCGCTGAGCCCGGCGGGCCGCCGCCGCCCGAGAGTCTTTGCGGCAACAGCGTCGCGAAACCCTGACCGGCCGGGGCCGGCGCTGCTTGCCAGCGATCGGGCAAAGATGGTTTTCCTGGTGCAGCGGCGCGAATCGCGCGGCGACTCGTATCAGACGGGTCCGCATCGACGCCCCGGGGATTGCCATGCCGCATTACAGGCGAGAGGCTGGGCATGGCGGCCGCGTCGCCGGCGTCGACGAGGCGGGTCGCGGCCCGCTCGCCGGTCCGGTGGTGGCGGCCGCGGTCATGTTCGCGACCCGGCCGACGCGCCGGCTCTCTGCCCTGCTCGACGATTCCAAGCTGCTGTCCGCCGAGGCGCGTCTTGTCGCCTACGCCGCACTCCGCGCCTGTCCGGGGATCGAGATCGGCGTCGCCGCGGCGTCGGTGTGCGAGATCGAGCGGCTCAACATCCTGCACGCCGCGATGCTGGCGATGCGCCGCGCGGTGTCGCGGCTCGGCGTCGCCCCGGCCCTGGTGCTGGTGGACGGCAACCGCTGCCCGGCGGTGCCGTGCCGCGCCGAGGCGGTGATTGGCGGCGACGCGCAGTGCCTGTCGATCGCCGCCGCCTCGATCGTCGCCAAGGTCACCCGCGACCGGCTGATGACGCGGCTGGCGCTGCGGTTTCCTGGCTATGGCTGGGAGCATAATGCCGGCTACGGCACCGCGCACCACCGCGCGGCGCTGCGCGCGCAGGGTCCGACCGCGCACCACCGCGCCGCGTTCGGCACCGTGCGCCAGCTCGCCCTGCTGCTGGACGCGCCGGCGATGAGCCGGGCGGCGTGACCCGTCCCGCCGCCGGCACGCCGTGATCGACCCGGCCATGGAGCTGCCGCTCGACCAGATCCTGCTCGGCGACTGCATCGAGGTGATGCGGCTGCTGCCGGGCGGCTCGGTCGATTGCGTGTTCGCCGACCCGCCGTACAACCTGCAGCTTCGCGGCGAGCTGCGGCGGCCGGACGACAGCCTGGTCGACGGCGTCGATGACGACTGGGACAAGTTCGGCGACTACGACGAATATGACCGCTTCACCCGCGCCTGGCTGGGCGAGGCCAGGCGGCTGATGCGCAAGGATGCGACGATCTGGGTGATCGGCTCGTATCACAACATCTTTCGCATCGGCACCATCCTGCAGGATCTGGGATTCTGGATCCTGAACGACGTGATCTGGCGCAAATCCAACCCGATGCCGAACTTCCGCGGCCGGCGCTTCACCAACGCGCACGAGACCATGATCTGGGCGGCGCGCGGCCGGGAGAGCCGCTACCGGTTCAACTACGCGGCGATGAAGGCGCTGAACGACGACGTGCAGATGCGCTCGGACTGGCTGCTGCCGCTCTGCACCGGCGCCGAGCGGCTGCGCAACCGGCACGGGCTGAAGCTGCACCCGACGCAGAAGCCGGAAAGCCTTCTGCACCGCGTGCTGCTGGCCTCGACCGGCATCGACGACATCGTGCTCGATCCGTTCGCCGGCACCGGCACCACCGCGGCGATGGCCAGGCGCCTGCGCCGCCGCTTCATCGGCATCGAGCGCCATCCGGACTATGCCGAGGCGGCGATCGGCCGGTTCCGGCGCGAACGGCCGCTGCCGATGGACAGCGTGCTGGCGAGCCCCGCCAAGCGCGACGCGCCGCGGGTGCCGTTCGGCAGCCTGGTCGAGCGCGGGCTGGTCCCGGCCGGCACCCGCGTCACCGACAAGCAGAAGCGGGTGAGCGCGATCGTCTCGCCCGACGGCACCTTGGTCAGCGGCAACAGGCGCGGCTCGATCCACAAGCTCGGCGCCGAACTGACCGGCGCGCCGTCCTGCAACGGCTGGACCTTCTGGCATTTCGAGCGCGCCGGGCTGCTGATCGCGCTCGACGTGGTGCGGGCGGAATCGATCGAGCCGGCGCCGGAAGCGGTGGTTTGAGGCTCAGCCGGCCGGCGTGACCGGGACCGCCACCTCGTTGCGCCGCAGCGGCGGGATCGTCCAGGGCGGGTCGTAGAACCAGGCAACGACCGGCCCCGACGCGCGCCAGGCCGACCCGGCCAGCCCCGCCTGCAGCGCCCGCGCATGCGCCGCGACCGCGTTCGCCCCGGGCAGGCCGGAGAAGCGCAGCACCGCCATGGTCTGCGGCGGCACGGTGACGATCGCGACCGAGGGATCGTTCGGGCGCGGCGGCGCCTGCAGATCGGCCGGCAGGAAGAACCGGATCGCCCAGCGCCCGTCCGGCGACCGCGCCGTCGCCACCGGCGCGGTCATCGCGATCCTGCGGCCGTCGGCCGAACCCGCCTCGGGATTCGACCGGGCATCAGCCT
>CAZZZA010000210.1:0-3982 GCA_964658455.1 uncultured Lichenihabitans sp. | reverse complement strand
AGCGCGCCAGCAGCGCCTTCTGCTGGTTGCCGCCCGACAGCATGCCGATCGGCTTCTCCGCGTCCGTGGTGCGGATGTCGAGCAGACGCACGAAGCGGCGGGCGATCTCGTCCTGTTCGGCGCGACCGATGCGCCGCAGCCAGCCGCGCTTGGCCTGCAGCGCCAGCACGATGTTCTCGCGGATCGACAGCTCGGCGACGATGCCCTCGATCTTGCGATCCTCCGGGCAATAGCCGAACCCGAGCCGCACCGCGTCGCGCGGCGCGCGGATTCTGGCGGCGCGGCCGCGCACCGTCGCCCGCCCCTGATCGGCACGCTCGATGCCGAACAGCAGCTTGGCGGTCTCTGTACGTCCGGAGCCCAGCAGCCCGGCCACGCCGACCACCTCGCCGCGCCGGACCGACAGGTCGAACGGCTTGACCAGGCGCTTGCGGCCGTATTCGTGGAACGACACCACCACCTCGCCGGCCGTGTCGCCGCCGCGGCGACGGTCGAGCGCATCCTCGGCAAGCGCCCGTCCCAGCATCATCTGCACCAGCTCGAGCCGGGGCAGCGATGCCGCCATGCGCTCGCCGACCCGCCTGCCGTTGCGCAGCACGGTGATGCGGTCGCACAAGGCATAGACCTGGTCGAGGAAATGCGTGACGAACAGGATCGCCATGCCCCGGTCGCGCAGCAGGCGCAGCATGTCGAACAGGCGCGCGACCTCGGCGCCATCCAGGCTGGCGGTGGGTTCGTCGAGGATCAGCACCCGGCCGGACAGATCGACCGCGCGGGCGATCGCGATCAGCTGCTGCACCGCCACCGAGAAGCTGCCGAGCGGCGCGCCGACATCGAGATCGAGCCCGTACGGCGCCAGCAGCGCGCGCGACCTGGCGCGCATCGCCCGTTTATCGACCAGGCCGAACCGGGTCGGCTGCCGGCCGAGGAACAGATTGTCCGCGACCGACAGGTTACCGAGCAGGTTGACTTCCTGGTAGACGGTGCCGATGCCTTCGCGCGCCGACTCCGCGACGTCGGCGGGCGCGATCGCCACCCCGTCCAGCGTCACGGTGCCGCCGTCGCGGGCCAGCACCCCGGTCAGCACCTTGATCAGCGTCGACTTGCCGGCGCCGTTCTCGCCCAGCAGGGCGTGGATCTCGCCGGCATGCAGGGTGAGATCGACACCGTCGAGAGCGCGCACGCCGGGGAACGAGCGGCTCAGCTGCTCGATCACCAGCAACGGCTTCCGGTCCATGGCCGAATGCAAGCGGGCGCTCAGTACATCGACTTGCGGCGATCGTACTCGGCCGCCGCGGTCTGCGGCGTATACAGGGTCGACGGCGTCTTGATCCATTTCTGCGGCTGCGTGTGGTCGGTCTTGAGCGCGATCAGCGCCTTCAGCGCCGGTCCGGCCATGTCCGGCGACAGCTCGACGGTGCCGTTCGCCTCGCCGTCGGCCATCGCCTTGAACATGTCGGGCACGCCGTCGATCGAGACCACCTTGATGTCGGTGCCGGGCTTCAGGCCGGCTTCCTTGATCGCCTGGATCGCGCCGATGCCCATGTCGTCGTTGTGGGCGAAGACGGCGCAGATGTCGTGGCCGTTATTCTCGGCCTTGATGAAGCTCTCCATCACCTGCTTGCCACCGGAGCGGGTGAAGTCGCCGGACTGGCTGCGCACGATCTGCATGTCCGGATGCGCGGCGATCGCCTCGGCGAACCCCTTCTTGCGGTTGATCGCGGGCGAGGAGCCGACGGTGCCCTGCAGCTCGACGATCTTGCAGCGGTTGTTGGTGATCTTGGCGAGATAGTCGCCGATCATGTGGCCTTCGAGCACGGTGTCGGAGGTGATGGCAGCGGTGTAGAGGCTGGGGTCGGCGGTCTCGATCTGCCGGTCGAGCAGGAAAACCGGGATGTTGGCGTCCTTGGCCTCGCGCAGCACCGCGTCCCAGCCGGTGGCCACCACCGGGGCGATGAAGATGCCGTCCACGCCCTGGGCGACGAACGACCGCACCGCCTTGATCTCGTTTTCCTGCTTCTGCTGCGCATCGGAAATCTTCAGCGCGACATTGTCCTGCTGCGCGCGCTGTTTCGCGGTCTTGGTCTCGGCGGCGCGCCAGCCGGATTCCGAACCCACCTGCGCGAAACCGACGGTCATCTGGTCCGCCGCACGGGACGCGGTGCCCGACAGCAGAAGCGCCAACGTGGCGAACGCGGCCTTGCTCTTGTATGTCTTCATGGTCTGTCTCCTTCCCTCGACCGCCCTTCTGCGGGGCGTGTCACTCTGAAACGACGCGATCCGGCCTGTCCGGATCACGGTTCTTTCGCGGCGAGCCGCTCGAACGGCGACGGCCCAAGTTCCTCGAGCAGTTGCGCCATGCGTGCATACGCCTTGTTGCGGTAGGCAACGATCTCGGCCGCCATGCCGTCGTCGAAACTGCCGTAGAAGCCGGCGCCGTTCTTCACGCCGTGCTTGCCCTCGCCGACCATTTTGGCCAGCAGGGCCGGGGTCGCCAGACGCGCACCGAACGCGTCCTCGAACGTCTTGAAGCAGTTCGCATAGACATCGAGGCCGGCCATGTCGGCGATCGCGAACGGCCCGAAGAAGGGCAGCCGGAAGCCGAAGGTGGAGCGGACGATCGTGTCCACGTCCGAGGCGGTGGCGATGCCTTCCTCGACGATCGAGTTCGCCTCCTTGAGCAGCGCGTACTGCAGGCGGTTCAAAACGAAGCCCGGCGTGTCGGCGACCTGCGCGCCGGAGCGCTTCACGCGCCCGAGCAGCTCCTTGATCACCGGGATCACCGCCGGATCGGTCTCGACGCCCGCGACCAGCTCGACACCGGGGATGAACGGCGCCGGATTGCTGAAATGCACGGTCAGGAACCGCTCCGGCCCGCTCACCGCCGGGGCGAGGACCGATACCGGCAGCGTCGAGGTGTTGGTGCCGATGATAGCATCCGGCCGCGCCGCGGCGCTGATCCGGCGCAGCACCTCGTGCTTGACCGCGGGGATCTCGAACACCGCCTCCTCGATGAAATCGACGTCGCGGACCGCCGCCTCGATGGTATCGGCGGTATGCAGGTTGGCGGCGATCGCGTCGGCGGCGCCGGGGGGAAACAGCCCCTGCGCCTCGAAATCCTTCGCCTCGGCGAGCAGCCTGGTCAGAGCCTTGGCGGTGGCGTCCGGCGAGGCGTCGGCCAGGGTGACGGTGATCCCGGCGGCGGCGAGGGTCTGGGCGATACCCCCGCCCATGTAGCCGGCGCCGACAACCGCCACGGTCTTGATCATCGCACGCATGCAGCCCCGCTCCAGTCCCAGAAGGCACGTTTTGTCTGACAAGAGTTAGAACGCCGGAACATACCCGTCTAATAAGAAGTCTCGCCCTATCCATGTCCATTCTGATATGAATGTCCATGCCCGTCCGCGACCATCTGCCGCCGAACTGGTTCGTCCAGAGCCGGCTGAAATTCAGGCACCTCCAGGTGCTGGCGGCGCTGCTGCGCCATCGCAAGCTGCATCTGGCGGCGGAAAGCCTGGGCATGACGCAGCCGGCGGCATCGAAGCTGCTCATCGATCTCGAGGCCGCGATCGGCCACAGCCTGTTCGACCGGCTCGGCCGCGGCCTGGAGCAGAATCTCTACGGCGAGATCCTGACCCGGCGCGCGCAGGCGATCCTGGCCGAGCTGGACGGGGCCCGCGACGAGATCAACGCCGTGCAGGCCGGACAGCTCGGACGGGTCCGGATCGGCGCCATCGACGGGCCGATCGTAGACCAGCTTTCCACCGTGCTCAGCCTCGCCCAGGCGCGCCATCCGAAGATCGAGCTGGAGGTCGAGGCCGGGTCCAGCGACGTGCTGCTTGACAGGCTGCTCGGCGGCCATCTCGATATCATGCTCGGCCGGCCGGCGGCATCGGCCGACGCCGCCTCGTTCAGCTATCGGGCGCTCGGCGTGGAGGCGCTGCGGCTGGTCGGCCGGCGCGGCCATCCGTTCGCGCGCCGG
>CAZZZA010000209.1:0-4008 GCA_964658455.1 uncultured Lichenihabitans sp. | reverse complement strand
CGCCCTGGCCGAGCCGCGGCGCGGCCGCGATCTGCCCGACGCGGCGCAGGTGCCGGAATTCGTCGCGCGCATCCTGGAGCGGCTGGCGCCGCTGACCGGCCTGTCGGCGCGGCGCGCGGTCGCGGTGCCGGAGCTGCTGGGCGCGCTGCTGGGGAGCGCCGAGGCGCTGGCCGCCACCGATGCCGCAAGCGGCGCGGCGATCCTGTGGGCGGGCGAGGACGGCAACGCCCTGGCGCTGCATCTCGAGGCGCTGCGCGACGCCTGCGCGCCGGTGCCGGCGCAGGCGCCACGGGTGCTGCCCGGGCTGCTTGAGGCGGCGATGGAGGGCATCGCGGTGCGCAGCCGACGCGCGGTGCGCGGCCTGCCGGAGGGCACCGCCGAGCACCCCAGGCTGTTCATCTGGGGTCTGCTGGAAGCCAGGCTGCAGACCGCCGACCTGGTGGTGCTGGGCGGGCTCGCGGAGGGCGTCTGGCCGCCCGCCGTCGATCCGGGCCCCTGGATGAGCCGGCCGATGCGCAAGCGGGTCGGGCTGCCGGCGCCGGAGGAGGCGGTCGGCCAGGCGGCGCATGATTTCGTCTCGGCCTGCTGCGCCGCGCCGCGCATCGTGCTGTCGTGTCCCGGGCGGCGCGACGGCGCGCCCTCGGTGCCGGCGCGCTGGCTGGTGCGGCTCGACGCGTTCCTGGCCGGGCGCGGCCTGTCGCTGCCCGCCGATCCGGCCGGGAACTGGCTGCGTCAGCTCGACCAGCCCGCCGGGCCGCCGGCGCCGGTGCGTCCGCCGGCGCCGCGTCCGCCGCTGGCGCTGCGGCCGCGCCGGCTGAGCGTGACCGAGATCGAGACCTGGATGCGCGACCCCTATGCGATCCATGCCCGCCACGTGCTGAAGCTGCGGCCGCTGCCGGAGCTGGAGCAGGCCGCCGACGCCGCCGATTACGGCACCATCGTGCATGACGCGCTGCATGCGTTCCTGCAGCGATGGCTGACCGGCTGGCCCGACGACGCGCCGGCGGCGCTGCGGCGCGCCTTCGATGCGGCGCTCGATGCGCGGGGCCTACGCCCGGCGCTGGCGGCATGGTGGCGGCCGCGCCTGGCCAGGATCGCGGACTGGGTGGCCGAACAGGAGGGCGCGCGCCGCGCCGCATCGTCGCCGCTGGTGCTGGCGACCGAGATCGCCGGCCAGGTCACGCTGCCCGGGCCGCCGGACGGCCCGCCCGGCGGCCCGTTCACGCTCAGCGGCCGCGCCGACCGGATCGAGAAGCGGCCCGACGGCAGGCTGGCCCTGTTCGACTACAAGACCGGCGTGCTGCCCAGCGCGCCGGCGGTGCAGGCCGGCTGGTCGTCGCAGCTGGTGCTGGAGGCGGCGATGGCGCTGCGCGGCGGGTTTGGCGAGCCGTTGCGCGCGATCGCCGGCGAGATCGTCTATTGGCGGCTGTCCGGCGGCCACCAGCCGGGCGAGGAGAGCCGGCCCGCCACCGACGCGGCACTCGAGGCGCTGGTCGAGCGCTGCTGGCGCGCGCTGGAGCTGCTGATCGCCGCCTATGACGATCCGGACCAGCCCTACCTGTCGCACCCGCGTCCGGACCACGCGCCGCCCTATCCGGACTACGCCCAGCTCGCCCGGGTCGCGGAATGGAGCGCGGCGCGCGAGGATGGTTCCTGATGCAAGCCGAGGAGTGAGACGACATGACCGACCGGGCCCGATTCGAGCTGTTCGCCTACTGGCGCACCTCCGCGACCTACCGCGTGCGGGTGGCGCTGAACCTGAAGAATCTCGGCTACGACGAGCGTTTCGTCGATATCGATGCCGGCGAGCATCGTGGCGAGGCGTTCCTCGCCATCAACCCGCTCGGCGCGATCCCGGCGATGATCGACCGCGATTCGCCCGACGCGCCGCCGCTCACCCAGTCGCAGGCGATCCTCGAGTTCCTCGACGAGGTGCATCCGGTGCCGCCGCTCCTGCCGCGCACCCCGCACGGCCGCGCCAGGGTGCGCGCGATCGCCGCCATGCTGACCGCCGACACCCATCCGCTGATCGTGCCGCGGGTGGCGAAATACCTGACCGACACCGCCGGCCTCGATGCCGACGCGCTGCGCGCCTGGCGCACGCACTGGTTCACCACCGGGCTGCGGGCGGTCGAGGCGCGCCTGGCCGCGGAGGCCGAGACCGGCGCCTTCTGCCATGGCGACAGCATCACCATGGCCGACATCTGCCTGGCCAGCATCCGCATCGTCATGCCGATCTTCAAGATCGAGGTGACCGGCACGCCGATCATCGACCGCATCTTCGCCGCCTGCCAGGAACACGAGGCGTTCGCCCGCGCCGCGCCGTCGCGCCAGGCCGGCGCCCCGGCATGAGCCGGACCGCGCCCGCATGAGCGAACCCGGCGCGCCGGCGGACGACGCGATCGCGCAGGCCAACCTGGTGCAGGCCGAGGCGTCGGATCCGGACGTGTCGGCGTTCGTCTCTGCCTCCGCCGGCAGCGGCAAGACCAAGCTGCTGATCGACCGGCTGCTGCGCCTGATGCTGCCGCGCGCCGCCCCCGGCGATCCGGAGCGGCGGCTGCTGCCCGGCACCGATCCGGCCCGCATCCAGTGCCTCACCTTCACCAAGGCGGCGGCGGCGGAGATGGCGATCCGGCTGCAGCGCGAACTCGGGCGCTGGGTCACGCTCGACGATCCGTCGCTCGACCGGCGGCTGGCCGCGCTCGGCTGCGTCGCCGGGCCCGACGGTGCGGTGGCGCTGCGGCAGTCGGCCAGGGCGCTGTTCGCCCGCGTGCTCGACCTGCCGGGCGGCATGCGGATCGGCACCATCCACGCCTTCTGCCAGTCGCTGCTGCGCCGGTTCCCGATCGAGGCGGCGATCAGCCCGCATTTCCGCCTGATCGAGGAGACGGACTCCCGCGCCGCGCTGCTGCGCGCCTGGGAGGACGGGCTCGCCGCGCACGCCGTGGCGCCGGAGGGCGGCGATGCGCTCGCGCTGCTGGCCGGGCAGGTGCCGGCGGCGGACGCGGTCGGGCTGGTGGCGGCGCTGCAGCAGAAGGCGGCGGCACTGGCGCAGACGCTCGCGGTGCTGGAGGCGGCGCCGGAGCGGGTGGCGGTGCATCTGCGACACAGCGCCGGCATCGTGCATGCCACCGCGCAGGCCTGCCGCGAAGCCGGGGTGTCGCCGCCGGACGAGGCCGGGCTGCGCCGGGTGCTGCGGCTGGCGATCGAGAGCGGCACCCCGGCGCTGGCGGACAAGGCGCGGCGCATGGCGGACTGGCTCGCCGCCGCGCCCGCCGAGCGCGCCCTGGCCTGGCCGGTCTGGCGGGCGCTGTTCCTGACCGACAAGGACGAGCCGCGCAAGGCCGGCGGGTTCGTCGCCAGCAGGACGCTGGCCGCGCGCCATCCGGAGATCGCCGAGGCGCTGGTCGCGGAGGCGCAGCGGGTCGCGGCGGTCGAGGATTCCTGCCGCGCGATCGGCATGGTGGCGCTGACCATGGCGCTGCTGCGCCTCGCCGGCCCGGTGCTGCGCCGCTACGCCGAGGGCAAGCGCGCGCAGGGGCTGCTCGATTACGACGACCTGATCGACCGCACCCTGGCGCTGCTGCGCGATCCCGGGTCGGCCTGGGTGCTGTACAAGCTCGATGGCGGCATCGATCACCTGCTGCTCGACGAGGTGCAGGACACCTCGGACCTGCAATGGCGGATCGCGCACGCGCTGACCGACGCATTCTTCAGCGGTCCGGCGCCGGGCGAGGCGGACGCGCCGGCGCTGCCGCGCACCATGTTCGCGGTCGGCGACTACAAGCAGTCGATCTACTCGTTCCAGGGCGCCGACCCGGAGGCGTTTCACCAGTGGCACACCCGGTTCAGGACGCGGGTCGAGCAGGGCGGACAATCCTGGCGCGAGCCCGGCCTCAGCGTCTCGTTCCGCTCGACGGAGCCGGTGCTGGCGCTGGTCGATGCGGTGTTCGCCGCCCCGCAGGCGGCGCGCGGCGTGACCGAGCCGGGCCGCGCCGGCGGGGTCAG
>CAZZZA010000208.1:0-4022 GCA_964658455.1 uncultured Lichenihabitans sp. | reverse complement strand
CCCATTTGTAGAGCAGCTCGGCATCGTCGGATTGCAGCGAATACTGGTAGTTGGCGTTGCTCTCCCGCGCGCCCGCGCGCACGTCGCCGGCCGAGAACGCGAAGAACCGCGCGCCGACCATGCTCTTCATCTTCTCGCGCAGCCGGCCGATGGTCTGGTCGTTGCTGTCGTGACGGACGCTCTTGTCCTTGAGCTGGATGAACACCTGGGCCTGGTTGCTGCCGCGTCCGCCGGTGAAACCGACCACCGAGAGGATGTCCGGGTCCGAGATCACCGCTTTCTGCACATAGACCAGCTTGTCGCGCATGTTCTGGAACGAGATCGTCTGCTCGCCCTCGACATGCGCGATCAGCAGGCCGTTATCCTCGGTGGGAAAGAAGCCCTTCGGGATCTTCATGAACAGGGCGACGGTCAGGCCGATCGTCAGCGGCAGGGTCAGCACCATCAGCCGCCGGTGCCGCAGCGCCCAGTCCAGGCTGCGCTCGTAGCCGGCCTGCATGGAATCCAGCCCGCGTTCGATCGCGGCCGAGGCGGCGGCGGTGCCCCGCTGCCAGCGTCCCGGCGCCGTCACGGCCGCCGGCCGGTCGCGCGGCTGCACGCGCAGGAACAGCGCGCACATCATCGGCGTCACCGTCAGCGCCAGCAGCAGCGACACGCTGATGGTCACGATCAGCGTCATCGCGAATTCGTAGAAGAACTTGCCGGCAATCCCCGGCAGCAGCAGGATCGGCAGGAACACCGCGATCAGCGACACCGTGATCGACAGCACCGTGAACGCCACCTCGCCGGCGCCGACCAGCGCCGCCTCGAGGCGCGGCATGCCGTCTTCCATGTGCCGGGCGATGTTCTCCAGCACCACGATCGCATCGTCGACGACGAAGCCGGTGGCGATGGTCAGCGCCATCAGCGACAGGTTGTCGAGCGCGAAGCCCAGCATGTACATCGCGCCGAACGTCGAGACGATCGAGACCGGCACCGCCACCGCCGGGATCAGCGTCGAGCGCAGCGTGCGCAGGAACACCAGAACCACCAGCACCACCAGCAGCACCGCGATCAGCAGCGTGACCTGCGTGTCCTTGACCGAGGCGCGGATCGTCGTCGAACGGTCGAGCCCGACATGCAGGCTGACATCGGCCGGCAGCGCCGATTCCAGCACCGGCAACGCCGCCTTGATGCCGTCGATGGTCTTGATGATGTTGGCGTCTGCTTGCGGGAACACGATGCAGACCACCGCCGGCTCGCCGTTATAGTAGCCGGCGTTGCGAAGATCCTCGACGCTGTCGGTCACCTGCGAGACCTGGTCCAGCCGGATCGGCGCGCCGTTGCGGTAGCCGACCACCAGCCCCTGATAGTCGGCGGCCCGTCGCGCCTGGTCGTTGGTGTCGAGCTGGTAGCGGGTGGGGCCGATATCGATGAAGCCCTTCGGCGTGTTGGCGTTCGCCGAGGCGAGGGCGGCGCGCACGTCCTCGAACCCCAGCCCCTGCTGGAACATCGGCAGCGGATCGAGTTCGACCCGGACCGCCGGCAGGGCGCTGCCGCCGAGCTGGAAGTTGCCGACGCCCTTGATCTTGGAGAGCTGCTGCTGCAGCACGTTGGTGGCGATGTCGTAGAGCTGCGGCGCGGTGCGGGTCGCGGATGTCAGCGCCAGGATCATGATCGGCTGGCCGGCCGGGTTGAACTTGCGATAAGTCGGGTTGCTGCGCAGCGATGTCGGCAGGTCCTGGCGCGCCGCCTGGATCGCCGCCTCGACCGCGTGCGCCGCATTGTCCACGTTGGTCGACAGCGTGAACTGCACGGTGACGCGCACCGTGTTCTGCGTGCTCTGCGACGTCATCTCGTTGACGCCGGCGATGGTGCCGAGATGGCGCTCCAGCGGGGTCGCGACCGCGCTGGCGATCTCCTCCGGCGAGCCGCCCGGCTGCGTCGCCTGCACCTGGATCACCGGGAAGGCGACGTTGGGCAGCGGTGCGACCGGCAGCTTGGTGTAGGCGAACGCCCCCGACAGCGCCAGCGCCACCGCCAGCAGCGTGGTCGCCACCGGCCGCAGGATGAAGACGCGCGAGATGTTCACGGCGCGGCCGCGGGCGGCGCCGCGTCATGCCGCCCCATCCAGCGCCGGGTGCGGCGCGACAGCCCGTCCATGAACAGGTAGATCACCGGCGTGGTGAACAGGGTCAGCAGCTGGCTGACCATCAGGCCGCCGACGATGGCGATGCCGAGCGGGCGCCGCAGTTCCGATCCGGTGCCGGTGCCCAGCATCAGCGGCAGGGCGCCGAACGCGGCCGCCAGCGTGGTCATCAGGATCGGCCGGAACCGCAGCGCGGCGGCCTGGCGGATCGCGTCGAGCGGCGCCAGCCCCTCCTGCCGCTCCGCCGCCAGCGCGAAATCGATCATCATGATCGCGTTCTTCTTGACGATGCCGATCAGCAGCACGATGCCGATGATGCCCATCACGTCGAGATCCGCCCCCGCCAGCATCAGCGCCGCCAGCGCGCCGATCCCGGCCGAGGGCAGCGTGGACAGGATCGTGATCGGGTGGATGAAGCTCTCGTAGAGCACGCCGAGCACGATATAGACCGCGGCCAGCGCCGCCAGCACCAGGAACAGCTCGTTGCCGAGACTGTCCTGGAACGCCGCCGCGGTGCCTTGGAACGAGGTCTCGAAGCTCTTCGGCAGGCCGATCTTGGCCTCCGCGGCCTCGATCGCGCTCACCGCCGGACCGAGCGACGCGCCGGGCGTGAGGTTGAACGAGACCGTCGTCGCCGGGAACTGGCCCAGATGCGAGACCAGCAGCGGCCCGGTGCCGAGCTTGACCTGCGCCACCGCGGAGAGCGGCACCAGCCCGCCGGTCGGCTGGCGTGCCGCGCCGGTCGCGGTCGAGGACGTCGAACTGGTGCCGGGCAGATAGAGCTGGTTCAGGCTCGACAGGTCGCGCGACAGCGACTTGTCCACGTCCAGGATCACCCGGTACTGGTTGGTCTGGGTGTAGATGGTGCTGATCTGGCGCTGGCCGTAGCTGTCGTACAGCGCGTTGTCGACGGTCTGCGGGGTGATGCTGTAGCGCGCGCCGGTGGCGCGATCCAGGATCACGTTGGCGACCTTGCCGGTCGCCTGCAGGTCCGACGTCACATCGGCCAGCTGCGGCAGTTTCTGCAGCGTGGCGACGACCTTCGGCACCCAGGCGGCGAAATCGTCGTAGTTTGGGGTCTCCAGCACGAACTGGTATTGCGTCGCCGACACCGCGGTATCGAGCGACAGGTCCTGCACCGGCTGCATGAACAGATGCACCCCGGGCACGTCGGCGACCTCGGACTCGATCCGCCTGATCACGCCGCTCGCAGACAGCACGCGTTCGTCGTGCGGTTTCAGGTTGATCAGGAACCGGCCCTGGTTCAGCGTCATGTTGGTGCCGTCGACGCCGATGAACGAGGACAGGCTCACCACGTCCGGATCGGCCAGCAGCACCGAGGCCAGCGCCTGCTGGTGTTTCGACATCGCATCGAGCGAGGTGTCCTGGGCGGCGATCGAGATCCCCTGGATCACGCCGGTATCCTGCACCGGGAAGAAGCCTTTCGGGATCAGCGTCGCCAGCAGCACGGTGATGCCGACGGTGACGAGGAACACCAGCAGCGTCAGCGCCTGGTGGCGCAGCACCCGGTCGAGCAGATGCTGGTAGCCGACGATGGTGCGCTCGATGGCGCGTTCGAGGAACTGCGCGATCGGCCCGCCGGCCGGCCGCACCGACCCGTCGGCCTCGTGATGCTGCTCGGCCAGCACGCGCGCGCACAGCATCGGCACCAGTGTCAGCGACACGACCGCCGAGATCACGATCGTCACCGACAAGGTGATGGCGAATTCGTGGAACAGCCTGCCGACCACGTCGCTCATGAACAGCAGCGGGATCAGCACCGCGATCAGCGAGATGGTGAGCGAGACGATGGTGAAGCCGATCTGCCCGGCGCCCTTCAGCGCCGCCTGCATCCTGGTCTCGCCCATCTCGATGTAGCGGGCGATGTTCTCGA
>CAZZZA010000207.1:0-4042 GCA_964658455.1 uncultured Lichenihabitans sp. | reverse complement strand
GCGGTTCGCTGATCTTGGACATGGTCTTGATCACGCCGAGCACGGCGGCGACGATCCCAAGAGCCGGTAGCGCATCGGACATGCTTTGCAGCGCGTGGCAGGGATGGAGTTCCTCTGCCAGGGTCTTCTTCAGTTCGCGCGCCATCAGGTCGTCGATCTGGTGCGGATCGTCGACGTTCATGCCGACCATGCGGAAATAGTCGCAGATCATGGCGCCGGCGTGATGGTTGGCGAGCACCTTGGGGAAGGCCGCGAACGCGCTGCTGCTCTCCGGTTTCTCGATATGCGGCTCGACCGCGGTCGGTCCCTTGCTGCTGGAGAGCTTCACGAAATAGTAGAGCAGGCTCAGCATCTCGACGTAATCGGGTTTCTTGAAGGATGGTCCTTTCAGGACTTTCTTGAAGCCGCCGATGGTGTGCTTGATGTCGTGCATCGAGTTGGCCATCAGGAACGTGCCGATCGCGGCACCGAGGATGCTGAGCAGCTCGAACGGCATCGAGCCGACCAGCGGCCCGATCGCGCCGCCAGAGGCGATGAAGCTGCCGAACACGCACGCCAGCAGGAAGCCGAGGCCGACCAGGGTGAACATCGCTAGCCCCCCCGCGCGGCCGGATATTGGCGATGCAGCGTCAGGACGACACGGCGGTTGGCGCTGGCGGTCGGCTCGGCCGGCAGCAGCAGGTGGCGATCGGCATAACCGGTCACGTCGATGATGCGGGCATCCGGCAGACCCGACGCGGTCAGCACGTCGCGCGCGGCGTCGGCGCGGCCCGACGACAGGCTCCAGTTCGAGGCGGTGCCGGCGCTCCAGGGCGTGGCGTCGGTATAGCCGCCGATCGAGACCGGCTCCGGCAGCCCGGCCAGGAACGGCGCCACCTTCCGCAGCAGCGCGACCGCCCGCTCGTTGAGCCGCGTCGAGCCGCGTTCGAACATCGGCTGGCCGTCCCGATCCATGATTTGGATCCGCAGGCCGTCCGGCGTGACGTCGATCGCCATCTGCCCGGCGCTGACGCCGAGCGACGGATCGGAGGCGACCAGCTGCCGCAGGGTGGACGCTGCGGCGGCGAGCGCCTTCTGCTCGGCCTTGGCAGCCCCCGCCGCGCCCGCGTTCGCAGCCGCCCGCGCCGCCGTGCCGGCGGCGTCGGCCTCCCGCGAGCGTGCCGTTGGCTCCGCCCCGGCATCGTCGGCGCCCGATGCCGCCGGCTGGCCGGGTTTCGGCGCGCCCTGCTGGGCGTCGCGCTCCTGGCCGTCATCGGTGGCGTCGGAATCGCTCGGCGTCGGCTGGTTGGCGGCCTGGGTGCCCGGCGACGGCACCGCCGTCGGCACCGGCGGCGAGCCGGTGCCGGTCATGGTCAGGCTGGTGCCGCCGTTCAGCGGGCTGACGCCGCCCGGCACCAGCCCGGCGCCGGAAAACCCGTTCTCGACGCTGGCCAGCGGGCTGAAATACGCGGCGATCCCGCGCCGCTGCTGCTCGGTGGTCGCGTTCAGCAGCCACATCAGCAGGAAGAACGCCATCATCGCCGTCACGAAATCGGCATAGGCCACCTTCCAGGCGCCGCCATGGTGGCCGCCGGCGATGATCTCCTCCCGCCTGATGATGACGGTGCCGCCGTCGCCCTTGCCGCGCCGCTTGGCCATCCGGCTCGCCCCTCCCTGTCTGTCGTGATCGCTGCCGAGGCGGGCAGAATGCGGGACAGGGTCTTAACCGCGGGCTAATGCGGCGATGGCAAACGCGCCAGCTCGGCCTGCAGCGGCGCCGCCAGGCCGGCGCGGGCCTGCACCGGGTAGGCGAGGTAGCGATCGGCGACCCGGCCGTCCCGGGTCCGCGCCAGAGGCACGGGGGCGGACAGCACCGACCAGAATCGCGGATCGGGCGGTTCCTGGTGGCGGGCGAGGCGGAGCAGGATGCCGGTCTCGCCGGCCAGGAACGGGTGCGGCAGATCGAACAGCCGCCAGCGCGGCTCGGCGCCGATCACCACCCGGCCGGGGAGGGCGTGGGCCAGCTCCGCGGCAACGCCGTACTCGTCGGCGGCGATGAATCCTGGACCGATCGATGCGGTGCCGTCGGCCAGCTGCTGCCAGCCGGCCAGTCGCTGCAGCGTCACATCGAGCGCCCGCGGCAGCGGCAGCGGCGCCACCGCCGCCTGCAGCCAGACCGGCAGCGCCAGCGCCAGACCGAGCCCCGCCGCCCAGGGCCACCAGCGCGGCGCCTGCAGCGAGACCGCGACCAGGGCCGCGGGATAGAGCACGCCCGGCCAGTTCGCCTGCACCCGGTCGCCGAGCGCATGCTCGATGAAGACCAGGAGCGGCAGCAGCGTCACCCAGGCCAGCAGTGCTGCGCCCGCATCGCCGCCGACCGCCCGGCGCACGGCGCGCGCCTGGCCCAGCACCACCAGAACGAACACCAGCGGCGTCGCCAGACCCACCTGGCCCCCGAGCAGTTCGCCCAGATAGCGGCCGGCGCGCGCCGGGTGCCAGTCCCCGGCGCGGCCGCCCTGCTTGGCGAAGCTCGCCCAGCCATGCGCGGCGTTCCAGTCCAGCACCGGCAGGAACAGCGCCAGCGCCGACAGGCCGGCGAGCCAGGGCCAGGGCGTGCGCAGCCAGGCGCGCCCGGCGCCGGTTGCCAGCAGCCAGCCGGCGAGCCCGGCGCCGGTCAGCAGCGCGGTGTATTTGCTGTCCATCGCCAGCCCGATCGCGAGGCCGGCGGCCAGCCACCAGGGCGCCCGTCCGGTGGCGATCAGCCGCCCGAGCGCCGCCAGCGCCATGGTCCAGAAGAACAGGAGCGGCGTGTCCGGGGTCATGGTCACGCTGCCGGCGGTGAGCAGCAGGGTCGCGTTCATCAGCGCGCCGGCGCACAGCGCGCGCTGCCGCCGGCCTTCCCGGCCGCCGAAATCCGCTGCCGCCGAGGCCAGCAGCAGCGTGCCGGCGGCGGCGGCGAGCGGACCCAGCAGCCGCACGCCCAGCGCGCCGTCGCCGGCGATCGCGGTGCCGAGCCAGATCCAAAGCGCCACCATCGGCGGATGGTCCAGGTAGCCCCAGGCGAGGCTGCGCGACCACACCCAGTAGTAGGATTCGTCGGGCGACAGCGGCGCCAGCCCCGCCACCGCGAGGCGGGCGACGGTCAGCAGCAGCAAAAGCATGAGCGGCCAGGCCGTCCTGACCGTCACCGCAGGCGCCAGATCAGGGTCGAGGATACCGCGTAGTTCCAGACCACGGCGATCGCCGCACCGGCAGCGCCCGCCGGCTGCCAGCCATGGTGGGTGTCGTAGAGGGCGCGGGCGATGCCGATCCCGGCCACCGCGCCGACGCCGCAGACCGCCATGAACACCGCCAGGCCGCTCCACAGCCTGGCGCCGCGCAGCCGGCGGTCGCGGTAGGTCAGGGTATTGTTGAGCCAGAAATTGGCGCCCGTCGCCGCCACGGTACCCAGCGTCTGCGCGGTGGCGAAGCCCAGCCCGGCAAGGCGCGCGCCATCGAGCACCAGCAGGTTGACCGCCACGCCGGCCAGCCCGACCAGCGCGAACACCAGGAAGCGCAGCGGCAGCAGACCGCGGCAGGCCTTGTCGAGCAGCATGGCCACGAACTGCACCAGCACCAGCACGTCGAGCTTGCTCTCGCCCTGCTGGCGGGCCCGGAAATCGGTCGGCAGCTCCAGCACCCGCGGCGCCTGCCCGGTCGCGCGCGGCGCCGACAGGATCAGGTCGAGCAGGATCTTGAAGCCGTGACCGCTCAGGAACGGCGCCGCCTGCTCGAAGAAGCGCCGCTCGCAGGCGAAGAATCCGCTCATCGGGTCGCCGAGCGGCGCGAAGCCGTCGCGCACCGGCAGCACCGCCTGCGCCAGCCGGATGCCGCCGCCGGACAGGCGGTGGCGCCAGGCCGAGGCCAGGCCGGCCGCGTTGCCGCCGGCGACGTGGCGCGAGCCGACCGCGATGTCGCAGGCGCCGGACGAGACCGCGGCGAGCAGCGCCGGGATGCACGCCTCGTCATGCTGCAGGTCGCCGTCGATCACCGCCACCAGCGTCGCCGAGGACGCCAGCACGCC
>CAZZZA010000206.1:0-4074 GCA_964658455.1 uncultured Lichenihabitans sp. | reverse complement strand
GCGCCGATCGTCTCGCGGGCGATCACCCGGCCGCCGATCGCCGCCTGCACCGCGATCTTGAACAGCTGCCGGGGGATCAGATCCTTCAGCTTGCCGCAGATCGCCCGGCCACGCGCCTCGGCGGCGGAGCGGTGGGCGACGAAGCTCAGCGCGTCCACCGGCTCCTGGTTGACCAGGATCGAGATCCGCACCAGGTCGCTCTCCTCGTAGCCGTCCATCGCGTAGTCGAAGCTGGCATAGCCGCGGCTGACCGATTTGAGCCGGTCGTAGAAATCGAACACGACCTCGTTCAGCGGCAACCGGTACACCGCCATCGCCCTGCCGCCGACATAGGTGAGGTCGGTCTGCTGGCCGCGCCGCTCGCTGCAGAGCGTCAGGATAGAGCCCAGATACTCGTCCGGCACCATGATGGTGGCCTTGATCCAGGGCTCCTCGATGCGCTCGATCTGCATGCTGTCGGGCATGTCGGACGGGTTGTGCAGCTCCTCCAGCACCCCGTTGGTGCGATAGAGCCGGTAGACCACCGAGGGCGCGGTGGCGATCAGGTTGAGATCGAACTCGCGGCTGAGCCGTTCCTGGATGATCTCGAGATGCAGAAGACCGAGGAAGCCGCAGCGGAAACCGAAACCCAGCGCCGCCGACGTCTCGGCCTCGAAATGGAAGCTGGCATCGTTCAGGCGCAGCTTGGCCAGGCTCTCGCGCAGCTTCTCGAAATCGTCGGCGTCGATCGGGAACAAGCCGCACCAGACCACCGGCACCGACGGCTTGAAGCCGGCCAGCGCCTCCGCCGCCGGGCGGCGGTCCTCGGTGATGGTATCGCCGACATTGCAGTCGGCGACGGTCTTCATCGCCGCGGTGATGTAGCCCATCTCGCCCGGACCGAGCACCTCCACCGGCCGCATGGTCGGGCTGAAGATGCCGACCTGCTCGACATTGTGCACCGTGCCCTTGGCCATCATGCGTATCTTGGCGTGGCGCCGCAGATGGCCGTCCTTGATCCGCACCAGGATCACCACGCCGAGATAGGCGTCGTACCAGCTATCGACCAGCAGCGCCTTGAGCGGCGCCTCGCCATCGCCGGCCGGCGGCGGCAGGCGGGTGACCAGCGCCTCCAGCACGCCCTCGATGTTGAGCCCGGTCTTGGCGGAGATCTCGACCGCCTCGTCGGCCGGAATGCCGACCACGTCCTCGATCTGCTGGCGCACCCGCTCCGGCTCGGCCGCCGGCAGATCGACCTTGTTCAGGATCGGCACGATCTCGTGCCCGGCATCGAGCGCCTGGTAGACGTTGGCCAGCGTCTGCGCCTCGACCCCCTGGCTGGCGTCCACCACCAGCAGCGAGCCCTCGCAGGCGGCGAGCGAGCGGCTGACCTCGTAGGCGAAATCGACGTGGCCGGGCGTGTCCATCAGGTTGAGCACGTAGGTCTTCCCGTCCCTGGCCCGGTAGGACAGCCGCACCGTCTGCGCCTTGATGGTGATGCCGCGTTCGCGCTCGATCTCCATGTTGTCGAGCACCTGGTTGGTCATCTCGCGCTCGGTCAGGCCGCCGCAGGCCTGGATCAGCCGGTCGGCGAGCGTCGATTTGCCATGGTCGATATGGGCGATGATCGAGAAGTTGCGGATCAGGTGCAGCGGCGTGTCGGTCATCGCCCATACCTAGGCGAAACGGCCGCGAAAGTCAGCCTCGCGGCGTCGGCGTCGCCGGATGCGCGGGGCGCGCCGCCATGCGATGATGGCGGCCGCCGACATGCCCGTCCCGAGGCGCGCGGCGAGGGAGACGACCATGAAACTCGCAAATCCGGCCCCGCTGGGGCTCGCAGGCTTCGCCGTCACCACCTGGATCCTGAGCATGATCAACGCCGGCTGGTATCCCGCGACCGGGATCGGCATGGTGCTGGCGCTGGCCTTCGCGTTCGGCGGCACCGCGCAGTTCGCCGCCGGCCTGCTGGAATTCCCGCGCGGCAACACGTTCGGCTTCGTCGCGTTCTGCGGCTACGGCGCCTTCTGGTGGTCGTTCGCGCTGTTCGTCGGCTTCTACCATGCCGGGGTGCCGGCCGGGATCGTCGGCTGGTACCTGGCGCTGTGGGGGGTGTTCACTTTGTTCATGTGGTTCGCGACTTTCCGCGCCAACCGCACGGTCGGCACCGTGTTCTGCCTGCTCTGGGTGACGTTCTTCCTGCTGGCGGCCGGCGAGTTCACCGGCAGCGCCGGGGTGCATGTGCTCGGCGGCTATACCGGCCTGCTGACCGCCATCGCCGCCCTCTATCTGGCCGCGGCGGAGGTGCTGAGCGAGAGCTTCGGCCATGACGTGCTGCCGATCGGCCGCCTCGGCCCGGCACCGGGTGCGTCCCACGTCGCCGAGCTAGGGCGCGCCGCCTGATCTGACGCATCGCTCATGGTAGCGCCGCTTACGGTGAATATATCGTTATTGTAACGGGCTGGCGGTTCAATTGGCCTAGTGTATTGGGGTATTTGTACTCCTATTTTCCTGTGTTTTCACTAGAACTCTTTATTTAGTCTCTTGCCAGGACACGTCGCCGGCGCGATCCTACACGAAGCGCCTTCGTCTATACTGTCGAAGGCGCTCTCGTTTCAGGAGCATAACATGGTATTCGACCTGGCTCGTCGGATGACGGCCGAGTTCTTCGGCACGTTCTGGCTATGCTTTGGCGGTTGCGGCGCCGCCGTGCTGTCGGCGACCTTCCCGCAATACGGGATCGGTTTCGCCGGCGTCGCCATGGCGTTCGGCCTGACCGTGCTGTCGATGGCCTACGCGGTCGGCCATGTTTCCGGAGGCCATTTCAATCCGGCGGTGACGCTTGGTCTGTGGTCGGCGGGGCGCTGCGCCAACCGGCACGTGGTCCCCTACATCGTGGCCCAGGTGGTCGGGGCGATCGCCGGCGCCGCGGTGCTGTATGTCATCGCCTCCGGCAAGGCGGGCTGGACCCCGGACGCCTTTGCCTCGAACGGCTATGCGGCGCTCAGCCCCGGCAAGTACAGCCTCGGCAGCTGTCTCCTGACCGAGCTGATCGCGACCTTCTTCTTCCTGTTCATCATCCTCGGCGCCACCTCGAAGGGTGCGGCGATCGGCTTCGCCGGCATCCCGATCGGCTTCGCGCTGACGCTGATCCACCTGATCACCATTCCGGTCACCAACACGTCGGTCAATCCGGCGCGCTCGACCGGCGTCGCCCTGTTCGCTGGCGCCGACTACATCGCCCAGCTCTGGCTGTTCTGGGTCGCGCCGATCGCCGGCGGGATGGCCGCCGGCCTGCTCTCGCGGTGGCTGCACGAGCCGGATGGCAGCGTCGACACCGTGGTAAGCTAGCTCCAGGGCGCGATCACCTCGCTTCGGCCCGCTGCCCGGGGCGGCGCGCTACGCCGAGAGCGAGTCCAGCTCCTCGATCGGCAGCACGTGCACGTGCAGACGCAGCGCCTCGTCATGCGCGCGTTGCGTCATCGTCGCCTCGGTGGCCAGCACGGTGACGTGCGCGTTGGCGCGACGGCCCATCGCCGCCGCCTCGTCGATCATCGCCAGATTCACCTGTTCGCCGCCGGGACGGCAGCGCACCGCCAGCACCGCGTTCTGCTTGCGCCCGACGATGTCGGGGCTGCCATCCTCCTCGAGCCCGCCGACCGCGAAGCTGGGCTGGATCGCCCAGCCGCCCTGCTCCAGCACCGCGACGCAATCCTTGCGGAACAGCTGTGGCGACCGCATCGGCCGGGGTGCCACCGGCGCCACCGGCGCCGCATGGCCGAGCGGGTCGCGGCCGTCATCCTCCGGCGGCCAGTTCCGGTCCTCGACATGGGCGAAGCGGCGCTGCTGCCGCGACACCGCCACCGCCACCCCGACCAGGCCGAGCAGCGCCAGCACCACCAGCAGGATCAGCAGCACCGAGACGCCCGACGAGGCGACCGGCGCCACCGGCGCCGCCGGGGTGCCGAGCGGTGCGGTCACCAGCGGTGCCGGGCTCGCTGTGGCCGGAGCCGGCGGCGGCGCGGCGGCGGGCGCAGCGGGGGCGGGCGCGGCCGGCTCGGCCTGCACCGGCGGCGAAGCGGCGGGCGCCACCGCCTG
>CAZZZA010000205.1:0-4106 GCA_964658455.1 uncultured Lichenihabitans sp. | reverse complement strand
CGCAAATACGCGACGCTCGCCGAGAACAACCGCGTCAGCAACCGGCTGCTGTCGCCGCCGCGCGGCCGGATCGTCGACCGCTTCGGCGCCAGCCTTGGCGGCAACAAGGTGAACTGGCGGGCGCTGCTGCTGGCCGAGCAGACCACCGACATCGAGGCCACCCTCGACCGCTTCTCCGCCATCCTGCCGCTCGACGAGCGCGAGCGGGCGCGGATCGACCGCGAACTCAAGCATGGCCGCAAATTCATCCCGGTCGTGGTGCACGACTTCCTGACCTGGGACGACATGGCCAGGATCGAGGTCAATGCGCCGGACCTGCCGGGGATCCTGATCGATGTCGGCACCACCCGGCTCTATCCGCAGGGTCCGGTGATGGCGCACGTGGTCGGCTACGTGGCGCCGGCCAACGAGCGCGACGTCGCCGCCGACCCCAACCTGGCGCTGCCCGGCATGCGGATCGGCCGCGCCGGGATCGAGCAGTTCCACGACGCGGCGCTGCGCGGCACGCCGGGCTCGGTGCAGATGGAGGTCAACGCGGTCGGCCGGACCATGCGCGAACTCGACCGGCGCGAGGGGCAGCAGGGCAAGACCATCGGCCTGACCATCGATCTCGGCCTGCAGCAGGCGGTGCTGGCCCGGATCGGCGACCAGGCGGCGAGTGCTGTGGTGATGGATGCGCGCAACGGCGAGGTGCTGGCGATGGTCAGCACCCCGTCGTTCGATCCGAGCCTGTTCGATTCCGGCGTCAGCCAGGCGCAGTGGGCGCAATGGACCGCCGACCAGCGCACGCCGCTGATCAACAAGACCGTGGCCGGCGTCTATCCGCCGGGCTCGACCTTCAAGCCGGCGGTGGCGATGGCGGCGCTGCAGGCCGGCACGCTGTCGCCCGGCGACAGAATCGACTGCCGCGGCTACATCGATGTCGGCGGCGCGCGGTTCCATTGCTGGGCCAAGCACGGGCACGGCTCGCTCGACCTGCATGGCGGCATCAAGTTCTCCTGCGACGTGTTCTTCTACGAGGTGGCGCGGCGCACCGGCATGGAGGCGATCGCCGCCACCGCGCACGCGTTCGGGCTCGGCACCGCGCTCGACATCGAGCTGCCGCACCAGCGCACCGGCCAGATCCCGACGCCGGCGCTGCGCCGCGCCAAGGGCCATCACTGGAACGGCGGCGACACCATCAATGCCGGCATCGGCCAGGGCTTCGTCACGGTGACGCCGCTGCAGCTCGCCACCTACGCCTCCCGCGTCGCCACCGGGCGCGCGGTGCAGCCGCATTTGACGCGGGCGATCGACGATCTGATCCAGCCGGCGGCGGCGCCGGCGCACTGGCCGGCGCTCGACCTGCCGGAGGCGCATCTGGCGGCGCTGCGCTCGGGCATGTTCGCGGTGGTGAACGAGCCGCACGGCACCGCGCCGAAAGCGCGGCTGCCGCTCGCCGGGGTGCAGATGGCGGGCAAGACCGGCTCGGCGCAGGTGCGCCATGTCAGCCGCTACGCCCGCGAGAACGGCCATTTCGACAGCGCCAAGCTGCCCTGGGAATTCCGGCCGCATGCGCTGTTCATCTGCTTCGCGCCGTACGACGCGCCGCGCTACGCGGTCTCGGTGGTGATCGAGCACGGCAACGCCGCCGCCGAGGTCGCCGCCCCGCTGGCCCGCGACATCATGACCGACACGCTGACCCGCGACCCGGTCAACCGCAAGGACGCGCCGGGCCAGAGGGTCGCCGACGCGATCTGAGCGGTAATCCAAAGGCGGTCCCGCGCGTTGGACTGGTCCAACCCATCTGGAGACCGTCGATGTTCCGCCTGCTGATCGCCATTATCCTGCCGCCGCTGCTGTTCTTCACGATCGGCCGACCGATCGCCGGCCTGATCTGCCTGCTGCTGCATCTGACCATCATCGGCTGGGTCCCGGCGGCGATCTGGGCGGTCTATGCGCTCAACGAATACAACACCGACCGTAAGCTCGGTTTCTCGCGCTGAGCTTAGCCACGGGCCTGGCCGGCGGCATCGCCGGCCTGCGGCTGCGCAATCCGCTTGACCATCTGCGCAGCCGCACCGTCAGGATCGGCGTGACCGGACTGGCGCGCTCCGGCAAGACGGTGCTGCTGACCGCGCTCGCTGCCACGCTGCTGGCGCGCGGCGCGCTCGTCGGCCGCATCCTGTCGGCCAGGGTGGCGCCGGCCGGCGCCGACGACCTGCCGCGCTTCGACTACGCGGCGCATCTCTCGGCGCTGGCGGCCGATCCGCCGCGCTGGCCGGCGCGCACCGATGCGGTGTCGCTGCTGGCGCTCGACCTCACCTTGTCCGGCGGCCGGCTGCCCGACCGCCGGGTCAGGCTCGAACTGCTGGACTATCCCGGCGAGTGGCTGCTCGACCTGCCGCTGCTCGATCTGTCGTTTTCCGCCTGGTCGCGCGCGGTGCTGGCGCGGCTGCAGCGCCCCTCGATCGCCGCCACCACCGGCGCCTTCCTGTCGTTCGCCACCGCGCTGCCGGAGCGCGCCGCCGCCGACGAGGCGCTGGCCGCGGCCGGGCACCGCCTCTATGCCGACATGCTCAGGGGCCTGCGCGACACCCATGCGCTCTCGCTGCTGCAGCCCGGCCGTTTCCTGATGCCGCCGCCCGGCCCGACCCCGCCCTGGAGCCTGTTCTTCCCGCTGCCCGGCGACTCGCCGCTCTCCGCCCTGCTGGCGCGGCGCTACGACGCCTATGTCGCCGCCACCAGGGACGCGCTGGTCTCGCCGCTGTTCGGCAGGATCGACCGGCTGGTGGTGCTGGCCGACCTGCTGGGGGCGCTGCATACCGGGGCCGAGGCGTTCGAGGATGCGCGCGGCGCCCTGGCCGCCTCGGCGCGGGCGCTGCGCTGGCAGGGCTCCTGGCTGCACGGCATCGCCGCCCTGGCCAGCCTGCGGCTGCCGCCGCGCGTGATCAGCCGGGTCGCCTTCGTCGCGAGCAAGGCGGACCACGTCTCCGAACGCCAGCGCGGCAATCTGGCCGCGCTGATGGGCGCGCTCACCGCTCCGGAAGCGGGCGCGGCGGCGGGCGAGGCGGGTTGGCCGGGCGGGCCGCGCACCCGCAGCCTGGCGATCGCGGCGATGCGCTGCACCGAGGATTTCGTCTGGACCCTGGAGGGCCATCCGGTCTCGGCGGTGCGCGGCCGGCGGCTCGGCGAGCCGGGCCTGACCCGCTCCTATCCCGGCGAGGTGCCGGACACGCCGCCCGGCCCGGAATTCTGGGCGCATCCGTTCCTGGCGCTGCCGTCGTTCGAGCCGGCCTCGCTGCCTGGTGGCGGCCGGGACGGCGTGCCCAATATCGGTCTCGAGGCCCTGCTCGGCACGCTGCTGGAGGATCTGTTGTGAGCGAGACGCCCGAGGCGCCGGGTCCGTTGCCCGCGCCGACGCTCCGGCCGCAGCCGCGCATCGAGCGCGAGGCGGGCCGCGCCGCCCGGCTGGAGGTCGCCAACCCGGTGCCGCTCGCGGCGCTGGAGCCCACCATCGCCGCGGCCGAGCCGCGCTGGGGCATGCCGGTGCTGGTGCTCAGCGGCTTCGGCGTGCTCGCGCTCGGCCTGTCGGCGCTGCAGACCGCCAATTTCGTCGCCGGGCAGTTCGCCCGCTCGCGGCTGCTGGGCTGGATGACGCTGACGGTGGCGGTGGCCGGGTTCGGACTGATCCTGGCCGGGATCTGGCGCGAGCTGCGCGCGCTCGCCGGGCTGCAGGCGGTGGACCGGCTCAGGCGGGCGTTGGCCGGCGACGACCCGGTCGCCAAGGTGGCGGCGGCCAGGCGCTGGCTCGGCATGGTCGAGGGCGGGCCGGCGCTGCTGCCGGCGCTGTCGGCGCTAAACGACCCGGATTCGGTGCTGCCGCTGCTGCGCGCCGGGATCGAGGCCGGGCTGCGCCGCCGCGCCGATGCGCTGGGACGGCGCGCGGCGATGCAGGTGGTGGCGGCGATGGCGGCGACCCCGGCGCCGTCGCTGGTGGTGCTGCTGGTCAGCTGGCGCGGCCTGCGGCTGATCCGCCAGATCGCGACGCTGTACGGCCTGCGCCCGTCGCTGTTCGGCACGCTGGGCCTGCTGCGCCGCACCGCCACCGCCGCCACCGCCCCCGC
>CAZZZA010000204.1:0-4183 GCA_964658455.1 uncultured Lichenihabitans sp. | reverse complement strand
GTGTAGGTCACGTGCAGCAGCGTGCCGAGGATCTGCGCCACCGCGTCGCGCACGTCGGTGTCGGCGAAATCGAGCGTGGTGGTGCCGCCGGCGGCGATCGCCCCGGCGCCGTGCAGCGTCGGCACCCGGCCGCGCCCGTAGCTCACCTGCGCGGCGCCGACCTGGCCGGTGCTGCCGATCGCGCCGTTGAGCCTGGGTGCCGCGGCCTGCACCCCGCCGGGCAGCGCCGGCAGCGGCGTCAGCACCGGCTCCTCGGTCCGGTTGCAGCCGGCCAGCATCAGCAGGGCCAGCAGGGATCGTGCGGACGCGGGTCCGGCGCTTCTGGAGCGGATCATTCTGAATTCGCCGGGGATGTCGGTTGCGGGGGCTGCGCCAGATTGCGCAGGACGGGCGGCAGGGTCGGCATCACCGCGGCGCCGTCCGCAGCACCCGGCGGCGGCAGGTTGCGGTTGCGCAGCAGGTCGAGGATCGAGGGATGCTCGGGCAGCGGCGGCGCGGCGTCGGCGCTGCTGGCGGACGGGTCGCGCGACGGGCGCAGCAGGCGCTGCCCGTCCGGGCCCATCACCCGCACGCCGGACTGGTCGATCGCCAGCACGTGCCAGGCGCCGGCATTCTGTCCGACCCCGGCCACCACGCCGCGCGCGGTGCCGTTGCCGGCGAAGATCGCCCGCCGGCCGGACGGCCCGAGGATGATGCCCGCCAGCCTGGGCCGCTCCGGCCCGGACACCGCTACCGAGGGCGGACGGCGCGACGGGCTGAACAGCGGCCGGGCGAGAATCATACGGGTCCAGTCCTGCACGGGGCCGGGCGAGAGCGACGGGGCGGCGCCGTCGGCGCCGGGCGTGCCGCCGCCGGCGGCGTCTGGCGCGATGCCGGGCGAGGCGATGCGGACCGCGCGCTGCTCCCGGATCACGCCGGAGTGATATTCAACCGCGAGCAGGGCGACAAGCATGCAGGCGCAGAGCGCGGCCAGCGCGAACAGCGGCCGCGGCCGCATGGTGCGGACCGTCGCCTGGCCGCTCATGGCTCCGGGTCCGATCCGCCGCCATCCGCCGCCGCCGCCGCCGCGGCCGCCGAGGCGCCGGCCGGGTCGCCGGCCCCGGCATGACGGAACGCGATCACCGTCAGCGCGCACTCGATCGGCGAATTGGCGGTGATCTGGATGCGCGGGCCGTGCAGCTGCAGGTCGTCGATCAGCATCGCCGGCGAGGCCTGCTCGATCGCCTCGATCAGGCGCACCATCACCTCGAACGGCGCCGTCACCGCGAGCCTGACCCCGACGCGGCGATACGGGCCCGCACTGGCCGGCGTCGCCGCCAGGGTCTCGCTGCTCGACAAGGTGGCGCCCAGCGACGACGCCATCTGCTGCACCTGTTCCTGCAGGGCCGCGCCGGCGATCGCATCGCTGGCGCCCTCGATCAGCGCCGCCGGGCCGGAGCGCACCGACGCCGCCTGCGCCTGGGCGCGGAGTGCCGGCAGGCGCTCGGACAGCCGTTTCATGTGCGCCGCCACCGCCTCCCGCCCGGCCAGCGCCTGCGCCCGCTCGCCATACAGGTCGCGCAGCGGGCTGCCGATCGCCAGCCACAGCAGCAGCAGCGCCAGCCCGGTCAGGCCGAGCGCCAGCATGCGGCCGGAGCGGCCGGTCGGCAGCACGAGCGGGCGGCTGCTCACCATCGTGGCCGGTCCATCAATGCGCGACCCCGGCCTTGATCGAGAACAGGTCGGCGTCCTGGCCCTCGATCCTGGTCACCGGCGCCGAGAAGGCCGGCGCGGTGAAGGCGGCGTTGGCGCTGATCGCCGGGATCAGCCTGGCCGCCGACGGCGACTGGCCGCTGACGGTGAGCTGTCCGCGCCGCAGCGCCAGATCGGTCAGGAAGCTGTCGTCCGGCAGCACCGCGGTCAGCGCCGCGATCACCCCGAGCGCGTCGCCGAGACGGGCCCGCTCCGCCTGCACCAGCATCGCGCCCGCCGAGCCGCCGGCGATCCGGCGCTGCAGCGCCTGCACGGTGCGCACGTCGGGCTGCAGTGCCGCGATGCGCCGCTCGACCCGGCGCGATTCCAGCGATTGCAGCAGGAACGGCAGCAGGATCGCCAGCAGCGCCAGCACCCCGCAGCCGATCGCCGCCGCGCGCAGCAGCAGACGCTCCCGCCTGGCCGAGGCCGGGGCGTCATGTTCGAGCGGGATGCGCAGCACCGATGCCTCGCCGCTGCCGGCGGCAGGCGCGATCTCGATCGCCTGCGCCGCCGCGCCGCTCGCCGCCAGCAGGCCGAGCAGCGGCAGCAGCGGCGCCTTTGGCACCAGCGACAGGCGCAGCGTCAGGCGTTGCGCCTCGCGGTCGCGGCCCAGCACCGAGAAGCTGTAGAACACCTGCTCGGCGGCGAACGGCGTCAGCCGGTCCATCTCGTAGGCGAGCACCCGGTCGAGCCCGGCCTCTGCCGCCAGCGGCAAGGTGACGTCGCGTCGCAGCGCCGCCGCCGGCGGCAGGCGCAGCAGCACCGGCATCACCCCGGCGGCACCGCGCGCCTCGGACACCGCCTGCTCGAAGCGGGCGCAATCCTGCGCCCAGATCGCCGACGCGCCTTCGAGTTCGTCCGGGGTCAGCGGCAGCTCGGCGATCACCCGCTCGCTGCCATCGGCGCGCGCGGTCAGCCGGGCGCCGGGCTGCGCGCCGCCCGGTCCGCGGTGCGGCAAAAACGGCTCGACCAGCAGCGCCCCCGCTTCGGACGGGTCCGGGCGGGTGAAGCGGGCCGGCACCAGATCAAGCATCTGGCGCGACCACCAGGTCATGGCGTCGCCGATCATCGCGTCGGAGGATACGGCATCGCGGCCCAGGTTCAAATCCGCGTTATAGTGACAAACCTGCTGCCGGCGGATCGGCGACGGCGGCGCCGGCCCGGCCGCTCAGTCGCTGCTCTGTTCGCGCGCCGGCGCGGCGACGATGTCCGGCCAGCGCCGGCTGTCGCCTTCGCCGAACACCAGCCTGATCCGCACCAGCGCCGGCAGCCCGGACTCCCGCCATTGCGCGTGCCAGCCGCCATCGGACCAGTAGCTGACGTCGATCCGCTCGATCCCGCTCACCAGCACCGTGCGCTGCGCCTCCGGCGGCGGGCCGGCCGCGATCACGTGGCGATAGGGCACCGAGGCCAGCACCAGCGCGTCGCCCTGCACCGACAGCCGCAGGCTGGCCAGGCTTTCGCCCTCCAGGCCGGGATCGGCGGTCGTCGCCGCCGGCAGCGGCGCCCGCCATGCCAGCGCGTGCGCGGCGCCGACCAGCGTGTGGCCGTCATTGGCGGTGCCGGGATCGGCCTCGCCGATCAGCCGCCGCAGCGTGCGATCGACCGCCTCCAGCCGTCCGGCGGTGGTCACCATGTGGTCCTGGCGGTCGAACGCGGCGATGCCGAACTGCATACCGCGGCTCAGCGTCACCAGCAGGATCCCCAGCACCACCAGGGCGACGACGATCTCGAGCAGGGTGAAGCCGGCATCGCCCGGCGGCCTGGCGCGCCCGCCGCCGGTCACGGGCCGCTGCCCGCGATCATGCCCAGCCGCTCGGTGCGCAGCCGCACGCGCCGCGTCCCCGCCCCGTCCGGCCAGGATTCCGTGACCACGACCCGATACAGCGCAAGCCTCGCGGCGGTCGCGCCGCCGCTGCCGAACGCCGCCGACTGCAGCGGCGTGATCGCCAGCGACCAGTGATAGAGGGTGCCGTCCTCGCCCTCCTGGGTGGTGGGTCGCAACGCGACCCCGTGGCCGACCGTGGCCAGGTGCGACTGCGCCCGCGAGAGCGCCTCCTCGGTGCGATCGGCGACGCGGCTGGTGCGCAGCCCGCCCACCGCGCCCTCGAACAGCACGCCGAGCGCCAGGGCCGCGATCACGAACGCGACCAGCACCTCCAGCAGGGTGAAGCCGGCCTCGGCACGCTTCGCCATGCCGGATCGCCGGCCATGTGGAGGATCGTTCATAGCCTGGCTTCTATCCGTGCGGCCGCCTGCCGACTAGGTTGCCGACGGGAGGCGCGCGGAGCGGGCGCGGTCCCGATGACGCTTCCGGAGCCAGCGATGCGCGAGCACACCACGAGACGGTCCCTGGCGACGGCGGCGATGCTCGCCACGCTCGCGCCGCTGACGGCCGCGTCGCCGCCGGCGATCGGGCCGGCCATGGCGGCGGTGCCGGCGCCGGCCG
>CAZZZA010000203.1:0-4185 GCA_964658455.1 uncultured Lichenihabitans sp. | reverse complement strand
CTGGTCACGCCGCTGCGCGACGGCATGAACCTGGTCGCCAAGGAGTATGTCGCGGCCCAGGACCCGGACAATCCCGGCGTGCTGGTGCTCTCCAAGTTCGCCGGGGCGGCGCCCGAACTTCCTGACGCGGTGATGGTCAACCCGCTCGATCCGGACGAGATCGCCGAGGCGCTCGATAAGGCGCTGACGATGCCGCGCAAGGAGCGGATCAGGCGCTGGCAGACGATGCACGCGGCCATCCATGCGGTGACGGCGGCAAGCTGGGCGCGCGGCTTCCTGGCCGATCTCGCCGCAGTGCCATCGCGGTGATCGCCCGCCCGCCGCGGCCGGCCGCTGGCGCGTTTTGGCTGCTGGCCGGGGTGGCGGCGCTGGCGGTGGCGTACTGGGCCGAACATGTCGCCGGCATGGCGCCGTGCGAACTCTGCCTGTGGGAGCGCTGGCCCTATCGGGTGCTGGCCGGGCTGGGCCTGCTGTGGCTGGCCTGCGCCCTGCTGCGCATCCCGGCCGGCAGGATGCTGGCCTGGCTGGTGTCGCTGACGCTGGCCGCCGGCTTGGTGATCGCGGCGATCCATGTCGGCGTCGAACAGGGCTGGTGGCCGAGCCCGCTGCCGGAATGCGCGGCGCCGCGCTTCGTCGCCGGCAGCTTCGCCGAGCGGCTGGCGTCGATGCCGGTCCGACCGGCGAAGCCCTGCGACGCGCCGAACCGGCTGTTCGACTGGCTGCCGCTGTCGATGACCACGCTCGACCTGCTGTATGCGGCCGGCCTGCTGGCGATCAGCCTCTGGCGGCCGGGCAGGGGCAGGGCACGGCGCTAGCCCCGCTTCCTGCGACCGGGCTGCCGGATCAGAAATAATGAAGGTGGATCACGACCGCCTGCGCGCCGCCCGCGATCGTCAGCGCGCTGTCGGCGAAGGAGGGGGGGCCGAAGCGCAGGCTGGGATCGCGCGAGAAGCCGACGCCGTCCTTCGGGATGCCAAGGAAGCTGCGGCGCAGATGTCCGGCGTCGGTCGAGTCCTGGTACGCGGCGACGGCGTAGGTGCCGGGCGGCAGTGTCAGCCGCGCCGTGATCTGGCCGGCCATGGCGGGAACCACCGCATGGTAGCTGCATTGCTCGCCGAGGAACTCCGCCTTGCTGCAGACGCCGATCCGCACGTGGCCCCTGGCGTCGCGTATGCCGTCGACGGTCACCGCCAGGCTCGCCGACGCCGCCCGCGCCGGCGGCGCGGCGACGACCAGAAGCCCCAGGCCAAGAGTGCGTATCGCGCGTCGCATGGTGGTCCGTCTCATGGTTGATAGGTTCGTCCGCGCCACGCCTTGGGCCGGCCGGCCCGCGCCGCGCCGAGTGCCGTCCATTGCCGCGCCAGCAGCGCCGCCACCCCCAGCGGATGCAGCAGCGCGCCGCGCAGGCTCTGGCGGAACCGCGCCGCCAGCAGCAGCCGCAAGCCCAGGCTGCACGCCGCCGCCAGCAGGGCCGGCCGCGACCGGGTGCGCGGCAGCAGCGTCAGCAGGAACGGCAGCACATGGCCACCGCCCAGCAGCACGCTCCAGAGCGGCAGGGCGCGCGGCGTCGCCATGCCCTCGGTCGCGTTCTTGCCGAGACCCGACCAGAGATCCTGGACATTGCCATACATCCTGCACGAGGCGAGCTGCGTCGCATCGAACAGGCCGGTCGCGAAACCGGCGCGACGGAACGCGCGCGGCAGCGTCAGCCCGTCATGCAGCGAGGCGCGGATCGCATCGTGGCCGCCCATCGCCTGGTAGGCCGGTTTCCTGACCACGAACAACTGGCCGCAGCCGGCAGCGAAGGCCGGCGCGCTGCTGCCCGGATCGAGCCAGATCGGCCGGTAGCCGAACAGCAGCAGGTGGATCAGCGGCAGCAGCAGCCGTTCCGACCAGCTTAGCGTGACCTGGCGCGGCACGCCGCTGGCCAGCCCCAGCGCCGGCTGCTGCTGCATCGCGCCGGCCAGCCTGGCCAGCGCGTCCGGCGCCAGCCGCACGTCGGCATCGACGAACACCATCAGCGTGTGGCTTGCCTGTTCCGCCAGCCGCTTGCAGGCATATTGCTTGCCGGACCAGCCGGGCGGCAGCTGGCCCTCGCCGCGTATCACCCGCAGCCGCGGGTCGTCGATCGAGGCCAGGATCGATGCGGTCGCATCGGTCGAGCCGTCATCGAGCACCAGCAACTCGATCGCCACGTCGCGGTTGGCCAGCACATGCGCCACCGCGTCGGCGATGTTGTCCTGCTCGTCGCGCGCCGGGATCAGCACCGAGACCGGCGGCCGGTCGCGTGCCGGCGCCGGACGGCGCAGCAGCCGCAGGTTAACGGCGGCGATCGCCAGCGGCAGCGCCGCCAGCCCGAACGACGCCCAGCCGGCGGCGCGTCTCATGCGTCGTCCAGCTTCGGCGGCCCGGATCGCGCCTGCGCGTAGGCAGCGTGCGAGGCGACGAAGCGTCGACCCGACAGGCGCGCCTTAGCCCGCCGCCAGAGATCGTAGACGCCGCCGACCCCCACGGTGCCGCCGACCAGGCGGGTGAAGCGCGCCGGGTCGCGGCTCAGCGCGTCGGCGGCCAGTCGGTCCATGGTGTCGCTCAGGGCCTGCTCCAGTCTCGGCTTCCAGTCCGGCGCGCGCAGGCCGCCGGCGGGTTCGATCGGGGCGCCGATCCGCAGCAGCAGCTCCGGCCGGCTCTCGTCCCAGAACACGTATTCGATCGCCATCGGCACCAGCAGCACGTCCGGCGTCAAGGCCGCCAGGTGCGCGATGCCGGGGCGCAGGCATACCGGCCGCCGGCGCGGATCGGTGAACGCGCCCTCGGCGGTGACCCACAGCATCGCCCTGCCGCCGCGGCCGCCGCATTCCCGCAGCACCCGCCGTGCCACCGACAGGAACCGCTTCGCGCCGGCGCCGCCCTGCTTGTCGATGCCGAACACGCCGAGCCGGCGAAAGAAGCCGTACTGACGCAGCGAGTCGCGGTCCATCGGCGCGTAGCCCGGCCGGCCGCGGAACCGCAGGTCGGCCAGCAGGATGTAGGCCGCCGGGTCCCACCAGGAGGGGTGGTTACTGTACAGGACGATCGGCCGGTGCGGCGGGAACGCTTCCGGCGCGGTCGCCGGATCGAGCCCGGAAAGCCGGATGGCGCTGAACGCGCGCCCGGCCTTCCAGCGCAGATAGAGCGCGAACAGGCGGAACCGCCATTCCGACCGCAGCGCGACCGGATCCGGCGGCGACGCGGTCCGCCCGGCCGCCGGCATGCTCAGGCGCTGATCAGCGCCGGCGATGCGGCGGCGCCCGTCGCCCGGCTGTTGCGCCTGGCGTCCTGGTCGAGGCTGTCGGCGGCGATCCAGCCCGACATCATCACCATCGGCATGCCCGGCCCGGGATGCGCGGCGCCACCGGCCAGATACAGGCCGGCGAGGTCGCGCGAGCGGTTGCCCGGCTTGAACGCGCCCATGAACGAGCCGTGGCTGGCCAACCCGTAGATCGCCCCGTCCAGCACCCGATAGCGCTCATGGATGTCGGCCGGGGTGAGGATGCGTTCGGTGCGGATGCGCGATTCGAGGTCGGTCAGTCCGGCGGTGCGCGCCAGCTTGTCGAGGATCACCCGGCGATAGGCTGGCAGCATCGCGTTCCAGTCGTGATGCGGGCGCAGGTAGGGGGTGTGGACCAGCACGTAGAGCGACTCGCCGCCGGGCGTCGCGACGCCGGGTTCGGTCCGCGACGGGGCGGCGATGTAGCAGGTCGGATCCGGCGCCAGTTCGCCTTTCTTGTAGATATAGTCGAACTCTTCCTCGGGATCGCGCGAGAACACGAAATCGTGGTGCAGCAGGTGGTCGTAGGCTTTGTCCAGGCCGAGATACAGCACCACGCCGGAACAGGCCGGCTCGCGTTTCCAGCGCTTGGAGAAGCTCTTCTCCGGCGCGCCGCCGACCAGCTCGCGATAGGTGCGCACGCTGTCCATGTTGGACACCACCGCCGACAGACGGATGGTCTCGCCGGCCTCGGTCAGCACGCCGTCGGCCCGGCCGCCGCTCTTGAGGATCTTGGCGATGCCGCAGCTGGTGCGATACGTCACGCCGAGCCGCTCGCCGAGCGCGACCAGCGCGTTGGGCACCGCGCGCGTGCCGCCGATCGGATACCAGATGCCTTCCTGGGTCTGCATGTGCGCGATGCTGCACAGCACCGCCGG
>CAZZZA010000202.1:1781-4373 GCA_964658455.1 uncultured Lichenihabitans sp. | reverse complement strand
GATCGCGCCGGCCGCGCGGCATTCGTCATGGTCGAGATGCAGCCGCGGCCCCGGCGCGCCGGGTGCTGCCGCGTCGGGCACAGGCTTGTTCCCTGGTTTGCTCACTGTGCCTCCTTGCGCGGCGCATCGATCGGTTATCATCTTATCCCTGGTTACGAAACGGAACCAGAAAGAAGCTGTTCATGAAACTCCTGCACATCGATTCCAGCATCGTCGGCGATGCCTCCGTCACCCGGCAGCTCTCCGCGGCGGTGGTCGCCCGGTTCCAGGCGCTGCATCCCGGCCTCGAGGTGATCCGTCACGATCTCGGCGCCGATCCGCTGCCGCATCTCTCCGGCGCGCATATCGGCGGCACGGCGCCCGCCGAGGAACTGGCGCGTGGCGCCGCGGCGCTGGAGCAGTTCCTGGCCGCCGACATCGTGGTGGTGGGCGCGCCGATGTACAATTTCGCCATCCCGAGCCAGCTCAAGGCCTGGATCGACCGCATCCTGATCGCCGGCAAGACCTTCCGCTACACCGCCCAGGGCCCGGAAGGCCTGGCCGGCGGCAAGAAGGTGGTGATCGCCTCCGGACGCGGCGGCCTGTACGGCCCCGGCACGCCGAGCGAGCCGGCGGACCACCAGGAGAGCCACCTGCGCGCGGTGTTCGGCTTCATCGGCCTGCCGGACATCGAGATCGTCCGTGCGGAAGGCGTGGCGATGGGCCCGGAGCCGCGCGAGCAGGCGATCAACGCGGCGAAGGCCGAGATCGCGCAGCTCCAGGATTAGGAACCCGCTCTAAGCCACGGGTCCGGCTGCTAAAATCTGTGGCTGACACCGCGCCGATCGGCTAGGCTGCCGCCGAGGGCGACAGGGATCGGGTCGATGCAGCACGGATCGGCGCCGACGCGCCGGGCGGTTCTGGCCGGAGCGTTGCGGGGGCTTGCCGCCGGTCTGGCCACCGGTGCGTCCGCCGGTGCCGCGCGGGCGGCGCCGCACCATCGGCTGGTTCATGGGCTCGCGGCGCGGGGCTTGCCGGCGCCTGCGACCATCGGCCGGGCGCAGCCGCCCCGGCCGCTGGTGATGCTCGATCCCGGCCATGGCGGCAAGGATCCGGGCGCGATCGGCGTGTCCGGCACCTACGAGAAGCACATCGCCGAGGCCGCCGCCGCGGAGCTGCAGGGGCTGCTGCAGCGCTCCGGGCGCTATCGCGTCGAGCTGACCCGTGGCCGCGACATCTTCATCCCGCTCGAGGACCGCGTCGGCATCGCCGAGGGGCGGCAGGCCGCCTTGTTCGTGTCGATGCATGCCGATGCGCTGCACGATCCGTCGGTGCGCGGCGCCAGCGTCTACACCCTGTCGGACGGCGCCTCTGATGCCCAGACCGCGGCGCTCGCGCATACCGAGAACAGCGCCGACCGCTTCGCCGGCCCGCATTTCCACGGCACCTCGCCGGACGTGCAGCGCATCCTGGCCAGCCTGGTGCGCGAGGAGACGCGGGTCGGATCCGCGCACATGGCGAGCAGCGTGGTGCAGGCGTTCCGTCCGTCGATCGGCCTGCTCGGTAACCCGTCGCGCCATGCGGCGTTCGTGGTGCTGAAGGCGTCGGACATCCCCAGCGTGCTGGTCGAGATGGGCTTCATGTCCAACCGGCTGGACGAGGCGGCGCTGCGGCAGGCGAGCCACCGTACCCAGGTGGCGCTGGCGATGCTGCGCGCGGTGGACGGCTATTTCAGCGCCAGCGGCGGCTTCACCCGGCTCGCCGGCTAGTAGGCGAAATCGGGCGGCGGCGCGGGCGGCGGCGGCAGGACGACCGGCGGGCCGACCAGCGCCGGCGCGTAGGCGCCAGGGCCGGTCGGCCCGACATAGGACACCACCGGCGGCAGCATGATCTGGTTGCCGGTGGCGCGGATGCACTGCGCGTAGGCATTGTCGTAGTTGGCCTGGAACCGGGCCCCCGAGTTCGCCGCCGCATCGGTGCCGGCGGCGCCGCCGAACAGCAGGCCGGCGCCGCCGCCGATCGCAGCACCAGCGCCGGCATTGCCCGACGCCGCACCCAGCAGCGCGCCGGCCGCCGCGCCGACCAGGGTGCCGAGCGCCGCGCTGCCGACCCCGCTGCTGGCGGCGGCCTGTCCGGGCGTCACCCCGCCATTGGCCTGCGCCGCATAGGCGCGGCAATGCGCGTCGTCGGCCTCGAACTGCTGCGCGGTCTTGCCCTTGCCCGGCTCGGCCAGGATGCTGGGGCCGGGCGGCGGCGCCACCGTGCAGGCCGACAGGGCCATCAGGCCGGTAAGGCTCGCGGCGACGAGACGTTGGGCAGGCATGGGCTGGCTCGTTCCTGGAAAATGCGGTCGCCGACGATAACCGCCGGAACCGCCGGCGGGAAAGCGCCCGCGCGTAACGAAACCATGCGGATCATGCAGAAGCGGCACGGCAGACCCGCATGCCGATCCGACCGGTCGAGGCGGGTTTGGCCCTGGCAAACCGACCGGCGGACGCTAGAATGCCGCCCATGTTCCGTCCTGCGCCCCGCTCGAGCCGTCTCGCCCGTGCCGACCAGCCCGCGCGTACGCTCCGACTTCGCCGCCCCTGAGCGCCGCCGCGGCGCGCTCAG
>CAZZZA010000202.1:0-1771 GCA_964658455.1 uncultured Lichenihabitans sp. | reverse complement strand
CTGGGGCACGAGTCCGGATTGCGATCCGACTGCCTGACGACCTGACTGCCTGACAACCGACCGCCGGCGCCGTGGCAAAGCCACGCGATCCCGGCGTCTCCCGACGGAGCCACCATGAGCATCGACCACCCGAGCTTCGGCCGCATCGGCGACGACCGCGTCATCCTGTTCGACACCACCCTGCGCGACGGCGAGCAGTCGCCGGGCTTCTCCATGAACATCGCCGAGAAGCTGCGCATGGCGCAGGCGCTGGCCGATCTCGGCGTCGATGTGATCGAGGCCGGCTTCCCGGTCGCCAGCCCCGGCGATTTCGACAGCGTGCGGCAGATCGCCGAGCATGTGCGCGGGCCAGTGATCTGCGGTCTGGCCCGGACCGGCGGCCGCGACGACATCGCCCGCGCCGGCGAGGCGATCCGCCCCGCCGAACGCCGCCGCATCCACAACTTCATCTCCACCTCGCCGCTGCACATGAAATACAAGCTGCGCATGGAGCCGGAGACGGTGCTGGACCTGATCGTCTCCGGCAACCAGGCGGCGCGCCAGTTCACCGACGACGTCGAATGGTCGGCAGAGGATGGCAGCCGCACCGAGCACGAGTTCCTGTGCCGCTGCGTCGAGGCGGCGATCAAGGCCGGCGCCAACACCATCAACATCCCCGACACCGTCGGCTACGCCACGCCCGAGGACATGGCGCAGCTCTTCACCATGCTGCGGGAGCGGGTGCCGGGCGCCGACACGGCGATCCTGTCGGCGCACAACCACAACGATCTGGGCCTGGCGGTCGCCAACACCATCGCCGCGGTGCGGGCCGGGGTGCGGCAGATCGAATGCACCATCAACGGCATCGGCGAACGCGCCGGCAACGCGGCGCTCGAGGAGATCGTCATGGCGCTGCGCACCCGCCAGGACGTGCTGCCGTTCCGCAACAACATCCGCACCCCGGACCTGCTGAAGGTCTCGCGCATGCTGTCGCAGATCACCGGCTTCGACGTGCAGCCGAACAAGGCGATCGTCGGCCGCAACGCGTTCGCGCACGAGAGCGGCATCCACCAGGACGGCATGCTGAAGAACGCCGCCACCTACGAGATCATGACCCCGGAGAGCGTCGGCTGGACCAAGTCCTCGCTGGTGCTGGGCAAGCATTCCGGCCGTGCCGCGTTCCGCGACAAGCTGGCGGCGATGGGCTACGGCGATCTGGGCGAGAACCAGATCCAGGACGCGTTCGTGCGCTTCAAGGATCTCGCCGACCGCAAGAAGACCATCTTCGACGAGGATCTGGTGGCGCTGGTCGATGACGAGGTGCGCGACCATGCCCGCATCCGCTTCATCGGCCTCGACATGTCCAGCGGCTCGCGCCGCCCGGCGCGGGCGATGCTGGACCTGGAGATTGACGGCGAGACCCGCTCCGCCGACGTGCATGGCAGCGGACCGGTGGATGCCGCTTTCAACGCGGTGCAGATGCTGTTCCCGCACCAGGCGACGCTGGTGCTGTTCTCGGTCGGCGCGGTCACCGAAGGCGCCGATGCCCAGGCCCGCACCACGGTGCGGCTGGAGGAGAACGGCAAGATGGTTGACGGGCAGGGCGCGGACGCCGACACCATCGTCTCGGCGGTCCGCGCCTACGTCCATGCGCTTAACAAGTTGGTCGTCAAGCGCGCCCGGACCGAGCCGGAGGCGCTCTCGGCCTAGCGCGCCTCAGTAGGCGTAGGGCTGGTTGTAGGCCGGCGGCGGCGGATAGGCCGGCGCCGCGTATTGCGGCTGCTGGTATTGC
>CAZZZA010000201.1:0-4389 GCA_964658455.1 uncultured Lichenihabitans sp. | reverse complement strand
CCGCCGCGGCGCTGCCGGCGGCGGTCGCGATTCCCGACACCCCTCGCCAGGGGTCGGTGGCGCCGGGGTCGCTGTGGGTGGATGGCGGGCGGTTCAGCGTCGCCGGCTCGGCCGCTTCGGTCGCCGCCCGGCTCGGCGCCGAAGTGCGGCGCGACGGCGTCGGCAGGACCGCCGGCTACAGGGTGCTGGCGGGACCTTTCGGGTCCGTATCGGACGCCGACGGGGCACTGGACCAGGCCCGTCGTGCCGGAGTAACCGGGGCGCATATCATCGTCGAGTAGGGATTGCCGTGCCGCGTCGAAGGCTGTTCATCACCGGTGCCGGTAGCCTGGCATTGACCTCCTCCATCGCGGTCGCGCGGCCGCGGCATGCCGCGGCCCCGAAGCCCGCGTCGCCGGCCGACGCCGCCGCGGCGCCGCAGGTCGCGGGCAGCCCGGCCGACACCCCGGTCGGCCCGCTCGATACCGCCGCGCGCTGGGCCTATATCGGCGACTTCCAGACCGGGGCGGTGCTGCTGCAGAAGGCGGCCGACGAGCGCATGCCGCCATCGTCGCTGACCAAGCTGATGACCGCCTACATTGTGTTCGGCATGCTGAAATCCGGCCGCCTGCATCTCGATCAGATGCTGCCGGTCAGCGAGAAGGCCTGGCGCATGCAGGGCTCGAAGATGTTCGTGCCGCTGGGCGCGTCGATCTCCGTCTCCGACCTGATCCAGGGCATGCTGATCCAGTCCGGCAACGACGCCTGCATCGTGCTGGCGGAGGGCGTATCCGGCTCCGAGGAGCAGTTCGTCGTGCAGATGAACGCGCAGGCCGGCAAGATCGGCCTGACCAATTCGCAGTTCCGCAACGTCACCGGCTGGCCGGATGCGGACCACTACATGTCGGCACACGACGTGGCGACGCTGGCGCGCCGGCTGATCGCCGACTTTCCCGAATATTACCACTTCTTTTCGGCCAAGGATTACAAGTTCAACAACATCAACCAGGGCAACCGCAACATCCTGGTCGACAAGGGCCTGGCCGACGGACTCAAGACCGGACACACCGATGCCGGCGGCTTCGGCCTGGCCGCCAGTTCCGACCGCGCCGGCAACCGGATCATCCTGGTCGTGAACGGCCTGCCATCCTCGCAGGCGCGCGCCGCGGAGGGCGAACGGCTGCTCAGCTGGGCGTTCTCGAACTTCGAGAACGTCGCGCTGCTCAAGCGCGGCCAGTCGTTGCAGACCGCGAAGGTCTGGCTGGGCGAGCAGCCCACGGTCCCGCTCTGCGCCGGCGCGGACCTGCTGGTGACGGTGCCGCATGGCTGGCAGAGCAAGGTCCATGTCGCGCTGGACTATCAGGCGCCGCTGCGCGCGCCGATCGCAGCCGGCGCGCAGCTCGGCACCATCACCGTCAGCGGCGCGTCGGTGCAGGACATCACCGTGCCGCTGGTCGCCGGCGCGGCGGTGGCGCGCAAGGGGCTGATCGCCCGCTCGATCGCCGTGCTGAGCCGGTTCGCGGGCGGCGCTTGAGCGGATTGTTCGTCACGCTGGAGGGCGGCGAGGGGGCGGGAAAATCGACCCAGGCCCGGCTGCTCGCCGCGCGCCTGCAGCAGGTGGGCCACCGCGTTCATCTGACCCGCGAGCCGGGCGGCTCGCCAGGTGCCGAGCGGCTGCGGACGCTGCTGCTGGCCGGCGAGCACGGGCTCGGACTGCGTTCGGAAATCCTGCTGCATGTGGCGGCGCGGGTCGATCATCTGGAGCGCGTCATCCTGCCCGCCCTCGATGCCGGCTCGGTGGTGATCTGCGACCGCTACGGCGATTCGACGCTCGCCTATCAGGGCTACGGTCTGGCCGCGGGCGAGGCGTCGGTGCTCGGCTTCATCCGCGATCTCGCCTCCGCCGCCTATCGCGCGCCGGACCTGACCTTCGTGCTGGACATGCCGCGGGCGCTGGCGCGGGCGCGGCTGCAGGGTCGCGGCGACCGGCCGGACCGCTACGAGCGGCTCGACGAGGCGTTCCACCAGCGGGTCGCCGAGGGGTTCCGGGCGATCGCCGCCGCCGAGCCCGACCGGGTGGTGGTGGTGGATGGCGCGCTGGCGCCGGATGCGGTGCAGGCACGGCTCGCCGCCGCGATCCTGGCGCGGCTGTGAGCGACACGACCCGGCATCTGTTCGGGCATGCGGCGGCGGAGCGCACCCTGGTGGAGCGCGCGCGGTCCGGCCGGCTCAGCCATGCCTGGCTGCTGGCCGGGCCGGAGGGGATCGGCAAGGCGACACTGGCGCGGCAGTTCGCCGGCTGGCTGCTGGCCGGGCAGCCCGGCACGAGTTTGCAGCTGCCGGCCGGGCATCCGGTGGCAAGGCGGGTCGCGGCCGGCACCCATGCCGATCTGCTGAGCGTCGGGCGCGCCTGGGACGAGAAGAAGCAGCGCCAGCGCGCCGAGATCACGGTTGAGGACATCCGGCCGGTGGCCGATTTCCTGCGGCTGACCGCGGCGGAGGCCGGTTGGCGGGTAGTGATCCTCGACGAGGCGGAGACGATGAACCGCAACGCCGCCAACGCCCTGCTCAAGGTGCTGGAGGAACCGCCGCCGCTGACGGTGCTGCTGCTTGTCAGCAGCGTGCCGGGCCGGTTGCTGGCCACCATACGCAGCCGCTGCCGGCTGTTGCGGCTCACGCCGCTCGCCCCGGCGGAGCTGGAGGCGGCGCTGTCGCGGCTGCTGCCCGAACAGGAGGCCGCCGAGCGCGCGGCGCTGGTCGGCCTGGCCGGCGGCTCGCCCGGCCGGGCGCTGGCGCTGGCCGGCGACCAGGCGGTGGCGCTGCAGCGGCTGGTCGCCGAGCTGCTGCGGCGCGATGGCGCCGATCCGTTGCGCGACGCCGCGATCGTCGACACGGTGCTGCGTCAGGAGCGCGGTTTCGAAACCTTCCTCGGGCTGTTATCCGATGCCATATCAGGGCATGCACGCGAGGCGGCACGGTCGGGCATGGCCGGTGCGGCGGAGACGGCGCGGGTCGCGGCCTGGAGCGGGTTTCGCCGGCTGCGCGCCGAGACCGAACGATTCAACCTGGACAAGCGGCAGGCCCTGTTTTCCAGCCTGGGCCTGCTGAGCGCGTCCGACTGAGCGAAGAATGAGCAAGAGCTTCACCATCACCACCCCGATCTATTACGTGAACGGCGCGCCGCATATCGGGCACGCCTATACATCGATCGCGGCCGACGTGATCGCGCGCTGGAAACGCATGGACGGGTACGAGGTGTTCTTCCTGACCGGCACCGACGAGCACGGCCAGAAGGTCGAGCAGGCGGCGATCGCCGCCGGGACCGACCCGCAGCACTTCGTCGACGCGGTGGCCGCCGATTTCAGGGCGATGGCGGTGGCGATGAACGTGTCGTTCGACGATTTCATCCGCACCACCGAGCCGCGCCATCTGGCGGCCTGCGCCGCGCTCTGGGAGCGTCTGCAGCGCGACGGGCACATCTATCTCGGCGCCTACGAGGGCTGGTACGCCACCCGCGACGAGGCGTTCTACGGCGAGGACGAACTCGTCGTGCGCGGCGACGGGGTCCGGGTGGCGCCGAGCGGCGCGCCGGTGGAGTGGGTCACGGAGCCGTCCTATTTCTTCCGGCTTTCGGCCTGGCAGGGCCGGCTGCTCGCCTTCTACGACGCCAACCCGGATTTCATCGGGCCGGCCGGCCGGCGCAACGAGGTGCTGAGCTTCGTCCGCCAGGGGCTCAACGACCTGTCGATCAGCCGCACCAGCTTCCGCTGGGGGGTGCCGGTTCCGGGCGATGCGGCGCACGTGATGTACGTGTGGTGGGACGCGCTGATGAACTACGTCTCGGCGCTGGGCTATCCCGACGAGGGCGGACGGTTCGCCACCTTCTGGCCGGCCGACCTGCATCTGGTCGGCAAGGAGATCATCCGCTTCCACGCCGTGTTCTGGCCGGCGCTGCTGATGGCGGCCGGCATCGCGGTGCCGACGCGGATCTTCGCCAATGGCTGGTGGACCGCGGACGGCGAGAAGATGAGCAAGTCGGTCGGCAACGTGGTCGAGCCGCGCGCGCTCGCCGCAGAGTTCGGGGTCGATGCGGTGCGCTATTTCCTGTTGCGCGAGGTGCCGTTCGGCGGCGACGGCGATTTCAGCCGCGCCGGGCTGATCCGGCGGCTGAACACCGAGCTGGCCAACGGTCTGGGCAACCTGGCGCAGCGCACGCTGCCGCAGATCGCCCGGCATTGCGGCGCGGTGCTGCCGCCGGCGGGCCAGCGCACCGAGCAGGACCAGCTGCTGCTCGGGCAGGCCGACGCGCTGGTGGCGGCGATGCGGCCGGCGATCGACCGGCAGGCGCTGCACGAGGCGCTGGAGGAAGCCTGGAAGGTGATCCGCGCCGGCAACGCCTATATCGACCAT
>CAZZZA010000200.1:0-4390 GCA_964658455.1 uncultured Lichenihabitans sp. | reverse complement strand
CTGGCTACGCCCAGCCTGGCTATCCCCCGCCCGGCTATGCTCCGCCCGGCGCGGTGCAGCCGGGTTACGCCCAGCCCGGCTATCCGCCGCCGCCGCCGCCGGCTCCGAACGGATACGCCTATTGAGGCGGTGCCATCAGAGCTGATCGTCCCGCATCAGCCGGCTGCGCAGGACGCGCCCGTCGGCGCTGCCCGGGTCGATCAGGCCGTGCCGCAGGAACAGGTCGATCAGCACCAGATTGACGTTGAACTTGAAGCGATCGGTATCGCGCACCAGGCGGTAGGCCTCCGCCAGCGGGATCAGCATGAATGCCGCCATCTCGCCGTCATTGGCGACCGGCTGGAACCGTTCGGGCAGCATCAGGTCGAAACAATGCAGCCGGTCACGCCGCAGCCCCTCCGGCCGCGCCATCACGTAGGTGATCAGCCCGGACGGCACCGCCCGCGCCGCGAGGTCCGGCGGGAGGCCGCATTCCTCCTCGCCCTCCTTGGCCAGCGTGAGCAGCGGGTCGTGACCGGCGGCGATGCCGCCCGCCGCCAGATGGTCGAGCTTGCCGGGATCGAGCTGCTTGTTCGCGGCGCGCTGGCCGACCCAGAGATGCAGCCCGTCCGGCTTTTCCACCAGCCCGTTGAGGTGCATCCCCTCGGCCAGGATGCCGAAGCACGGCAGCACGCCGCGATCGAGCGTGCTCAGCACCGGCCCGTCGAACCGGCCGCGCACGTCGAACGCCTCGCCGCGGAACCGGCACAGCCCGGCCTCGGCCAGGCTCCGGCCCAGCGCCGGGAAGGCGGCGGGATCGTCCAGCACCAGCGCGTCGGCCTCGCGCCGCGCGCCGCCGCGTTCCAGCGCCGGGGCCAGGGACGGCGCGACGAAGCCGACCGGCGTGGCGGCGAGGCGGAACACCAGCCGCCCGCCCGGCAGCGCGGTGTTGTTGCAGGCGTCGAGATGGCGAAAGAACGGGGCGACGGGGCTGGTCATGGCGGAGCGTCCCAAAGCCTGACCGGGTTGGCAATCGCCGTTGCGCGAAGCGTGCGGCGAAACCGGGCAAACCTTTGAATTACCCGGTCGCCGTGCCACATCGGGATTCATGACACCTCCCTCATCCGGCACCGGCCAAGCCTCGACCATGGACCGCCGGACGGCGCTGGCGACCGTGCGCGGGCTGCTGCCCTATCTCTGGCCGCGCGGCGACTGGCGCACGCGGGCGCATGTGGTGGCCGCCATCGTGCTGCTGATCGCCGCCAAACTGGCGACCATCTGCGTGCCGATCGTCTATGCGCGCGCCGTCGACCGGCTGTCGCATCGCGATCCCGCCAACCTGATCGTGGTGCCGATCGCGCTGATCGTCGGCTACGGGCTGCTGCGGATCGCCGCCGGCGGGTTCGGCGAGCTGCGCGACGCCATGTTCGCGCCGGTCAAGCAGCGGGTGATCCGGGTCGCGGCGATGCAGACCTTCCGCCACCTGCACGGGCTGTCGCTGCGCTTCCATCTCGACCGCCAGACCGGCGGCGTGACCAGGGCGATCGAGCGCGGCACCCAGGCGATCGAGCTGATCCTGCGCCTGGGCATCTTCAACATCGTGCCGACCCTGATCGAGACGCTGATGGTCACCGCGGTGATCTGGCGGCTGTTCGACTGGCGCTTCGCGCTCGCGGTGCTGGCCACGGTGGTGATCTATGTCGGCTTCACGGTGCTGTTCACCGGCTGGCGGATCGGCATCCGGCGCAAGATGAACGAGGTGGAGAGCGAGGCCAGCACCAAGGCGCTCGACAGCCTGCTCAATTTCGAGACGGTCAAGTATTTCGGCAACGAGCGGCACGAGGCCGGCCGCTACGACGAGACCCAGGCGCGCTACGAACGGGCCGCAGTCAAGACCCAGGTGTCGCTCAACCTGCTCAACCTGGGCCAGGCGGCGATCATCGCCGTGGCGCTGGCCGGGGTGATGCTGATGGCGGCGGACGGGGTGGCGGCGGGCCGGCTGTCGGTCGGCAAGTTCGTGCTGGTCAACACCTATCTGATGCAGCTCTACGGGCCGCTCAACCTGCTGGGCTTCGTCTATTCCTCGCTGCGGCAGTCGCTGGTCGATCTGGAGCAGATGTTCAGGCTGCTCGGCGAGGCGCAGGAGGTGCGCGACCCGGCGAGCCCGGCGACGCTGCCGGCCCGGCTCGAGGACGCGCCGCCGGCCGCGATCCGCTTCGAGGCGGTGCGGTTCGGCTACCGGCCGAACCGGGAGATCCTGCATGGGGTGAGCTTCACGGTCCGTCCGGGCGGCCGCACCGCGATCGTCGGGCCGACCGGCGCCGGCAAATCGACCATCAGCCGGCTGCTGTTCCGCTTCTACGACGTCAACGAGGGCCGGGTGACGATCGATGGACGCGACGTCCGCGACTATGCCCAGGAGAGCCTGCGCGCGGCGATCGGCGTGGTGCCGCAGGATACGGTGCTGTTCAACGACACCATCCGCTACAACATCGCCTATGGCCGGATCGGCGCCACCCAGGCCGAGATCGAGCATGCCGCGACCCTGGCCCAGGTGCACCAGTTCGTGACCAGCCTGCCGGACGGCTACGATACCAGGGTCGGCGAGCGCGGGCTCAAATTGTCCGGCGGCGAGAAGCAGCGGGTGGCGATCGCCCGCACCATCCTGAAGAACCCGCGCGTGCTGGTGCTCGACGAGGCGACCAGCGCGCTCGACACCCATACCGAGCAGGAGATCCAGTCGGCGCTGCGTACCGTGGCCGCCGACCGCACCACGCTGGTGATCGCGCACCGGCTCTCGACCGTGGTCGATGCCGACGAGATCCTGGTTCTGGTCGACGGCATGGTTGCGGAACGCGGCACGCATCGCGATCTCCTTGCCGATGGCGGCACCTACGCCCGGATGTGGGCGGCGCAATCCGAAGAAGAGACCGCGGGAGGGCGGGCCGACGCGATCCTGCGTCCCGTGCTCGACGCGGCGATCTGATAAGGGAGAACGACATGAACTTCGAGCCAGGCGGTCCGGACAAACGCGGGCCGGAGAAGCCGGCGATGGGCGAGCAGCCGCTCGGCCATGACGGCGCGGTGCCGGCGGAGCTGAGCCATGCCGGCGCGGTGACCGACAAGGCGATCGACTACATGCTGGGCGAGAAGCTGCCGCCGATGGCGATCGCCTCCGCCCTGCTGGGCGGCTCGCTCGGCCTGCTGGCCCGCACCATGAGCCAGGCGGCGATGATCCGCATGCTGGAGAACGCGATCGCCAGCGTGCGCGCCGGCGAACTCGACCCGGCCAACGATCGCGGGCACGGCCGCGCCTGACCGTGGGAGGTCGAGGAACGAGCCCGGGGCGGTCAAGGTGCTTGACGGATCGGCCGCACTTGGCGATAAGCCGCGCCTCTATCGGAATCGCTGCCGGCCTCTGGTTCGCCGGCCGTTGGCGCGTCCCGGGTCGAGCCGGAGCGCAGAATTTTAAGGATGCATGACGATGTCGCGCCGCTGCGAGATGACCGGCAAGGGCGTGCTGACGGGCAACAATGTCAGCCACGCCAACAACAAGACCCGCCGCCGCTACCTGCCCAACCTGCAGGAGACGTCGCTGCTGTCCGACGTGCTGGGCACCTCGGTCCGGATCCGGGTCACCACGCACGGGCTGCGCACCATCGAGCATAACGGCGGCCTGGATTCGTTCCTGCTGACCACGCCGAACCGGCGCCTGCCGGAAGAGGCGCAGGTGATCAAGCGCCGGATCCTGCGCGCCCAGGCCAAGAAGCAGCTCGCGGCGACGGCCTGAGCCTTTGCCCCCGGGGTGGGCGACCGCCCCGGACGGCCTTGCAAATCAGGGGCATCTCGCGCATGTGGGGCCCCTTATGTCTTTCGGCCGCCGGCTTTGTCCGGTGCGCCCCGGAGGGCGCGTGAGCTCTGCCTCCCGCGCCTTCTTGGTTTGAGGAGAACCCGCCGTGTCCGACCTGTCGAAGATCCGCAATATCGGCATCACCGCGCATATCGATGCCGGCAAGACCACCACCACGGAGCGGATCCTCTATTACACCGGCGTCAGCCACCGGATCGGTGAGGTCCACGAGGGCAACACCACGACCGACTACATGGAGCAGGAGCGCGAGCGGGGGATCACCATCACCTCGGCCGCGGTGACGTGCGAGTGGAAGGACCACCGCATCAACATCATCGACACGCCCGGCCATATCGACTTCAACATCGAGGTCAACCGCAGCCTCCGCGTGCTCGACGGCGCCATCTTCATCATCGAGGGCGTGGCCGGCGTGCAGCCGCAGTCCGAGACCAATTGGCGCCTGGCCGACCGCTACAACGTGCCGCGCATCATCTTCATCAACAAGTTGGACCGCACCGGCGCCGATTTCTACCGCGCGTTCGACACGCTTAAGGAGAAGCT
>CAZZZA010000199.1:0-4394 GCA_964658455.1 uncultured Lichenihabitans sp. | reverse complement strand
CGCGGTGGCGCCAGCGCCGCCACCCCAACCGGCCAGCCCTCGCGGGCCAGCCGGCGCGCCGCCACATAGCCGTCGCCGCCATTGTTGCCCGGCCCGCACAGCACCAGCACCGTGGCCGGCCGGGCATGGCGCATCGCCGCCATCGCCACCGCCCGCCCGGCATTCTCCATCAGCCGGTACAGCCCGTCCGGCGCGGCGGCCGCCTCCAGCCGGTCGATCTCGCCCATCTCCACCGGCGTCGGCAGCGCCAGGGAGAATAATGGGTCGGACAGGGGCTGGGTCATGGGGGTCGCCTCGCACGGATCACTTGCCATCAACGCCTGAAAACGCGATCAGCCTGCCCGAGACAACGAGGATCCGCCGATGACCGGACAGATGATGACCAATGGCGCCGCCACCACCGCCGACCCGATCCTGTGGGGCGCGGTGCTGACGCTGCACCTGCTGGGGATGGCGATCTGGGTCGGCGGATCGACTTACGCGCTCTACGTGCAGCGGCCGAGCCTGGCGCTGCTGGACGGCACGCAGCGCAATTCGGTGCAGCTGCAGACCTTGAAGAAGTTCTTCTTCCTGGTCTGGCACGCGATGCCGGTGATGCTGATCACCGGCTGGCTGATGGAGGCGATCCCGCTGGGCGGCTTCGGCAACCCCGACTGGCACATCCAGGCGATGCAGGGGATCGGCGTGGTGATGGCGGCGATCTACCTGTTCACCTTCTTCGGCCCCTACCGCCGGGCCCGGCGCGCGATCCGCCCGCAGCAGGCGGTGTTCGACCGCATCCGGTCGCTGGTGACGCTGAACCTGTTCCTGGGCGCGATCGTGGTGGTCATCGCCGCCCTCGACCACCCGTTCGCGTAGCCGGCCCGGGCTCAGGCGGCCTCCTCGAGTTCGCCGCGGAGCGGCACCATGCCGTCGCGCAGGTGCTGCGCCGCGCTGACCAGCGCCACGTGCGAGAACGCCTGCGGGAAGTTGCCGACCTGCCGCCGCAGCCGCGAATCGTACTCCTCGGCCAGCAGCCCCAGATCGTTGGCGAGCCCCAGCAGCCGCTCGAACAGCGCCCGCGCCTCGTCCATGCGGCCGAGCAGCACATAGCTGTCCACCAGCCAGAAGCTGCAGGCCAGGAACGCGCCCTCCTCGCCGGCGAGACCGTCCTTGGCCTCCTCGGTGCGATACCGCAGCACGAACCCGTCCTCGAGCAGCTCGCGCTCGACCGCGGCGACGGTGCCGACGATGCGCGGGTCGCTCGGCGGCAGGAAGCCGATCACCGGCAGCAGCAGCAGGCCGGCATCGAGGCCCTTCTCGCCGTAGGACTGGGTGAAGCTGTTCTTCTCGGCGTCGAAGCCGTTCTCGCAGATAGAGCGATGGATCTCGTCGCGCACGCGACGCCACCGCTCCAGCGGACCCGGCAGGTCGTAGCTCTCTATGTCTTTGATCGAGAGGTCGAACGCCATCCAGCAGAACGCCTTCGACACGGTGAACTGCCGACGGCCGCCGCGCACCTCCCACATCCCCTCGTCCGGCTCGCGCCAGATCTGTTCGAGATGCTCGACCAGCCCGACCTGGAGCGACCAGGCGTGCCCGGCCTGCTGCAGGTTCTCGCGCCGCGACAGATGCAGCGCGGCGATCACCTCGCCATAGACATCGAGCTGGAGCTGGCCCGCCGCGGCGTTGCCGACCCGAACCGGCCGCGAATCCTCGTAGCCGGCCAACCACGGCACCTCCCATTCCATCAGCTGCCGCTCGCCGCCCAGGCCGTACATGATCTGCAGCTGCTCGGCGCTGCCGGCGACGCTGCGATGCAGCCAGTCGCGCCACAGCCGCGCCTCCTCGTAGTAGCCGCCGGTCATCATCGCCATCAGCGTCAGCGTCGCGTCGCGCAGCCAGCAGAACCGGTAGTCCCAGTTGCGCGGACCGCCGACCTGTTCCGGCAGCGACGTGGTCGGCGCCGCGACGATGCCGCCGGTCTCGGCGAAGGTCAGCGCCTTCAGCGTCACCAGCGAGCGCCGCACCATCGGCGCGTATTCGCCCTCGAAGGCGCAGCGTCCGACCCACTCGCGCCAGTATTCCGTGGTCTCGGCCAGCGCCCGGTCGGGATCGATCGCCGCCGGCACCGGCCGGTGCGACGGGCCGTAGCTCATCACGAAGCTGATTCGCTGGCCCGCCTCGACCTCGAACGACGACACGGTCCGCATGTCCTCGCCGTCGAGCGGCACCTCGGTCCGCAGCACCACCAGCGCCGGCCCGGCGATCGCGGTGATCCCGGCCTGGTCGGCGAGCCGGGTGACCCAGGGCACCGAGGTGCCGTAGTCGAACCGCAGCAGCAGTTCCTGCCGCATCGCGACCCGGCCGCCGCGCCCCTCGACGATACGGATGATGCTCGGCGCGGCGGCATCGACCGGCATGAAGTCGATCAGCGCCACGCTTCCGGTCTCGGTCTCGAACACCGTCTCGAGCACCAGCCCGTCGCCGCGATACGACCGGGTGACGCGCGCGGTCTCGCGCGGCGCCAGCAGCCAGCGGCCGTTCTCGCCGTCGCCGACCAGGGCGGCGATGCAGGCGGCGCTGTCGAACCGGGGCCAGCAAAGCCAGTCGATCGACCCGTTGTCACCGACCAGCGCGCAGGAGCTGCAGTCGCCGATCAGGCCGTACTGTTCGATCTTCAGGGGCTTGTAGGGCAATGCGAGACCTCGTTCCGCTGGACGCACGATCCGCCTGCAACGGAGTGCGCAAAGCGGGGTTCCGCGCCGCGATCCCGGCCGGGGCTCCGGCCCCGGGCCGCGCCGGGCGTAAAAACCGGGCTTGACTTGACTTTCCGGAACGTTTTGCCGATACGCAAGCCGCCCGGGGCGGGGAATGCGCGCGCCCCATGCTTGTATCGCCCGCCCGCGGGCCGATCTTCATGGTCATCCCTGAATGCCGACGATCCTGCCGCCGCCCCGGTGGCCGGACCGGGCGGCACCAACCGACAGGTTCGAGAAATTTTTTGAGCGATAGCCCCGACGCCACCATCGACGCGCAGACCGCCGGCCATCCCGAGAGCGCAGACGACGCGGCGGGCGAGGCGCTCGCCCTGACCAGCATGCCGATGCATGTCGGCGGCGGCGTCTTCGCCGGCCCTGCCATCGGTGCGGTGCAGGATGCAGAGGGCGTGGCACTGCTGGAGCCGGCGCTCGCGGCCGAGCCGGATACCCGTCCGCTGTTCTCCGACCTGGGCCTGTCCGAGCCGCTGCTGCGGGCGATCGACGAGATGGGCTACAAGCACCCGACGCCGATCCAGGCGCAGGCGATTCCCTACGTGCTGATGGGTCGCGACGTGCTCGGCGTCGCCCAGACCGGAACCGGCAAGACCGCCAGCTTCACCCTGCCGCTGCTCGACATCCTGTCCGGATCGCGCGCCCGCGCCCGCATGCCGCGCTCGCTGATCCTGGAGCCGACCCGCGAACTGGCGCTCCAGGTCGCCGAGAACTTCGTGATGTACGGCAAGTACACCAAGCTGACCCATGCGCTGCTGATCGGCGGCGAGAGCATGGCCGATCAGAAGGCGGCGCTGAATGCCGGCGTCGACGTGCTGATCGCCACGCCCGGCCGGCTGCTCGACCTGTTCGAGCGCGGCGGGCTGCTGATGACCCAGACCCGCACGCTCGTGATCGACGAGGCCGACCGCATGCTCGACATGGGCTTCATTCCCGATGTCGAGCGCATCGTCACCCTGCTGTCGCCGACCCGCCAGACCCTGTTCTTCTCCGCGACCATGGCGCCGGAGATCCGCCGGCTCGCCGATGCGTTCCTGCAGAATCCGAAGGAGGTCACGGTCAGCCGGGCCGCCTCCGTCGCCACCACCATCGTCACCGGGCTGGCGGTGGTCGCCGAGATCGACAAGCGCAAGGCGCTGCGCAAGCTGATCCGCGCCGAGGACGTGCAGAACGCGTTGATCTTCTGCAACCGCAAGCGCGATGTCGACACGCTGCACAAGTCGCTGACCAAGCACGGCTTCTCGTCTGGCGCGCTGCATGGCGACCTGGCGCAGTCGCTGCGCTTCTCGACGCTGGAGCGGTTCAAGAGCGGCGACATCAAGCTGCTGGTCTGCAGCGACGTGGCGGCGCGCGGCATCGATATCGGCGGCCTGAGCCACGTGTTCAATTTCGACGTGCCGATCCATGCCGAGGACTACGTCCATCGCATCGGCCGCACCGGTCGCGCCGGACGCACCGGGCACGCCTACAGCATCGCCAGCCCCGAGGATAAGGGCTTCGTCGAGGCGATCGAGAAGCTGATCGGCGCGCCGATCCCGCTGCTCGAGGTCGGCGGCATCGAGACCGTGGCCTGGGCGGAGGGTTCCGGCCGGCGCGGCCGTGGGCGCGGGCCAGGGTTTTTGCGCACAGCGCGGCGGTGAA
>CAZZZA010000198.1:0-4430 GCA_964658455.1 uncultured Lichenihabitans sp. | reverse complement strand
CGCCGGCGACACCAGCGCCGCCGCCTGCGCCACCGCGCCGGCGCGCAGCGCGTCGTCCTCGAACAGGGCGCGGCCGACCGCGAACGCGTCGACATTCATCGCCGCGGCGACGCTGACGCCGATCACGAACAGCATGATTTGGGTCTGGCGCTTGTAGCAGCCCGAGGCGCGGCCCATGCAGCTTTCGAACCAGACCGCCACCGCATGCTGCACCCGCTCCAGATTGTCGCCGCCCTGGTCCAGTGCCGCCAGCAGCGAGCGTCGCGGCCGGCCATCCTGCATCGCCTGCGCCCTGGACCTGAGCGCCGCGACGCTCAGGTCCGGCGCCGGCGTCGCGGCGCTGCCGAGCGGGCCGCGCACCGCAAGATCGAGAAAGGCGTAGGCGAAGCCGCGCGCGGGGATGTAGGCCGGCAGGTTGACGCGGCCGCGCAGGCGCATGCGGCGGCCGGTCGGCGCCCCGGTCAACGCTCCGGTCAACGTGCGGCTCGGCTTGAGCAGCTCCGGCTGATAGTGCCCAGGATAGAGCGCGAAGATCAGCGGATGGGCATAGAGCGCCCGGGTCGCGCCCTGGCCGGTCGGGTCGTCGAGCATCTCGCGCAGCACCCGCTCCAGCTCGCCGGACCGGGCGTTCAGCACCATCTCGATCGCCTCGCATATCGCCGAGCAGATCAGGCTGACGAACAGGAACAGCAGGATCAGCCCGATCGCCACGTCCAGCACCACGGACCCGAACATTCGCCCCACCCTGTCCCGACCGGCATGGAGTCTGACCGACCCCATGCCGCGCGACAATGCGGTTGCCGACACGCGGTGCGGCGGCTACCTCCGGCCGCGTGGAGGACCAGCGATGACCCGGAACGCTCTCATCACCAGACGCGCCGCGAATGCCGGCGCGGTCGGCGGCCTCGTCGCCGGCGGGCTGGTCAGTCTCGCCTATCTGGCGCTGGAGCGGGCGTCCGGCAGGCCATCGGAGCTGGTCAGGCTCGGCCGCAGCACCGCGACCGCGCTCGGATCGCCGTACCGGCACCAGGACAGCCTGCCGGCGCCGGACGAACAGCTGCGCTACCACGGCATCCATCTGGCGCTGTCGGCGCTGATGGGGGCGGCCTATCCGGCGGTGCGCCACCTGCCCGGCTTTCGCGGCGCATTCGGCGGCATGCTGTACGGCGCCGGCTATTACGCGCTGTTCTGGGGCCTGGTCGGGCCCAGGCTCGGCTTGGTGCCGACGCCGCGCCGGGACGGCGCGACGCGCGCCCTGGGCAAGCTGGCGCTGTTGTCCGGGTTCGGGCTGGTCACCGCGGCGATCGCCGGCGCGCTGGCGCCGGCCGGGGCGCGCCGGGGCTGAGGCGCGCGGCTCACTTCTCGCTCGGCGGCGAATACCGCCGACCGGTCGCACCCGGGATCGAGATGTTCGTGGGCAGCAACGTCGTCTTCACCAGCACCTTCCGCACCGACAACTCCTTAGTGTCCAGCGTGATCCAGAAGAGCTACGCCCTGGTCGGCGCCAGGGTCGGCGCCACGTTCGACGACGGCAAATATCAGCTCAGCCTCGATGCCAGGAACCTCACCAACCAGGCGTATTTCCTGTCGACCAATCCGGACTCGGTGCGCTGGTTCGGCCAGCCCCGCACCTTCGCGGCCACGCTGACCGTGCGGATGTAGGCGAGACGGCGCGCGCATGACCGGCGCCGCGTTCGCCAAGGCAGCTGCACGCTGCTCGCCGTCGGGCTGTTCGCCTAGCGCTGCCGCAGCGAATGCGGCGGCACGATCACAGCCGCGCCAGCAGGAACAGCGCCTGCTCGCCGAACAGGTTGGCAAGCTGCACCGAGCGCCGCCAGGGCGCGCGGCCGCCCAGCTCGTTGATCGCCATCCATTCCTGCACCCGATACCCCTCCTCGGCGCACAGCGCGAAGAAGTCGCGGATCGTGCAGGGGTGGATGTTGGGGGTCTCGTACCAGGGCCGGCCCCAGGCATCGGTCATCGGCATGCGGCCGCGCAAGAGCAGCTGCACGCGCAGTTCCCAATGGCCGAAGTTGGGAAACGACACGATCGCCCGGCTGCCGATACGCAGCATCTGCCGCAGCACCTCGCGCGGGCGCTCGACCGCCTGCAGGGTGCGCGACAGCACGACATAGTCGAACGCGCCGTCGGGATAATGCGCGAGATCGCTGTCGGCATCGCCATGCATCACCGGCAGGCCGTGCGAGACCGACCGGGTCACCTCGCCCATGTCGATCTCGATGCCACGGGCGTCGCAGTTGCGGGTCCGGAACAGGTGGTCGATCAGCGAGCCGTCGCCGCTGCCGATATCGAGCACGCGGGTGCCGGGATTGATCATCTCTGCGATCAGCTTCTGGTCCAGACGCACCGCTAGCCGAGCCCCGCATGCTCGGCGCAGCCGGACAGGAAGCCGCGGACGGTACGGTCGAAATCCGGCTCGTCGAGCAGGAACGCGTCGTGCCCCTTGTCGGTGTCGATCTCGACGAAGCTGACGTTCGCCGCCGCCTTGTTCAGCGCCCGCGCCAGCACCCGGCTCTGCGCGGTCGGGAACAGCCAGTCCGACGAGAAGCTGATGACGCAGAACCGGGTCCGGGTGCCGGCGAAGGCGGCGGCGAGGTCGCCGTCATGGTCGGCGGCGACATCGAAATAATCCATCGCCCGGGTGATGGTGAGGTAAGAGTTCGCATCGAAGCGCCGCACGAAGCTCGATCCCTGGTGACGCAGGTAGCTCTCGACCTCGAACATCTCGCCGAACAGCCCGGCGCCGGAGGCCGAACCGGGCGCGGCCGGCCCCATGACCGGATCGCGACGCAGCTTGCGGCCGAACTTGCGGGTCAGCGCCTCTTCCGAGAGGTAGGTGATGTGCGCCATCATCCTGGCCACCGCCAGGCCGCGCGCCGGGATCCGGCCGTCCTGCCAGTAGCGGCCGCCCTGCCAGTCCGGATCGGCGAAGATCGCCTGCCGGCTGACCTCGTTGAAGGCGATGTTCTGCGCCGAATGGAACGGCGCGGTGGCGATCGGCAGCGCGGCGAACACGCGTTCGGGAAAGGTCGCGGCCCAGGACAGCACCTGCATGCCGCCCATCGAGCCGCCGATCACCGCGAACAGCCGGTCGATCCCGAGCCGGGAGACGAGCAGCGCCTGGGCCCGGACCATGTCGCGCAGGGTGATGGGCGGGAACTCGGTGCCCCAGGGGCCGGCGCCGTCCGGACGCTCCGAGCGCGGTCCGGTGGAGCCCATGCAGCCGCCCAGCACGTTGACGCACAGGACGAAGAACCGGCCGGTATCGACCGGCAGCCCCGGCCCAACCAGCCGGCTCCACCAACCCGGCTTGCCGCTGACCGGGTGGGTCTCGGCGGCATACTGGTCGCCGGTCAGCGCGTGGCAGACCAGGATCGCGTTGTCGGCGGCCGCGTTCAGCCGGCCGTAGGTGCGATACGCCACGGTCAGCGGCGCCACGCGCACGCCGCATTCCAGCTCGATGCCGTCCTCGAACAGCGCCGACTGGTGCAGGATGTCGTTGTGTGGGGTCTGGTCCATGGCCGGATCGAGCGGTTCGCCACCTTGCTACCCCGCGCGGGCGGGTGGCGCACCATGCCGCACCGCGGGCGCGGCGTCACCTGCGCGGAAAATCTTCTCCGATCGCAACAAAACCGCTTGCGTGACGACAAAGCCACCGATTACATCGAAACTAACGATTTGTTAGGAAGTGCGATGAGCGTCGCCACGCAAGCGAGCCTCTCGGTGGGCCAGGGTAATCCCCAGTCGCGGAGCGAGCCGGGCGAGACGCACTACCTCCCGGCCGGCGCGCTGCACCTGATCGAGCAGTCCGGCCTGTTCGATCTCGACTACTACCTGGCCTGCAATCCGGACATGGCGCCGCTGCGGCACGAGGCGCTGTCGCACTACCATCAATATGGCTGGCGCGAGGGCCGCAAGCCCAACCTGTATTTCGACCCGGCCTGGTATCTGGAACACAACCCGGAGATCGCCGCGCAGGGGATCGATCCGCTGCTGCACTACATCGTGCGCGGCGAGGCCGAAGGCAGGCGTCCCGGGCTGTGGTTCGACCCGGTCTGGTATCGCGCCAACCAGAGCGTGCCCGACGGCATGCACCTGCTCCGCCACTACCTGCTCAACCGCGCCGACGGCACCGTCAGCGCCATGGCGGAGTTCGACACGCCGTTCTACCTGCGCACCTACCCGGACGTGGCCGAGGCCGGCATCGATCCGCTCGAACACTACATGGTGCAGGGCTTCCGCGAGGCCAGACGGCCGTTCGCCGGCTTCGATCCGGCCTTCTACCGGCAGCGCTACCTGGAGGGATCGGCGGACGCCAATCCGCTGCTGCACTACCTGGCGCATCGCGACCGCGCCGACGTGCATCCGAGCCTGCCGGCCGGCGAGACCACGCTGCCGCGCGAGATGCG
>CAZZZA010000197.1:0-4516 GCA_964658455.1 uncultured Lichenihabitans sp. | reverse complement strand
GGCGCTGGCGATCGAGGGGGTGGCCAGCGGCGTGCTGTCGGTCTCGTTCCTGGTGCCGGGGGCGCTGGGCGTGCAGGAGGCGGCCTATGTGACGCTCGGCAGCCTGTTCGGCATCGATCCGCCGCTCTCGCTCGGCCTGTCGCTGCTGCGTCGCGGCCGCGACCTCGCGATCGGGGTGCCGACCCTGCTCGCCTGGCAGTATGCCGAGCTGCGCCGGCTGCGGCGCCGGCTGCACAGCCCGGTGCTCGAGACCTCGCCGTGAGCCCGGCCGACCCGCCGCCGCTGTTCGCGCGCCTGACCATCGTCGGGCTCGGGCTGATCGGCAGCTCGCTGGCCAGGCGCGCGCGACAGGATCGGCTGGCCGGCGAGGTGGTCGCCTGGGACGCCAGCCCGCAGGTGCGCGAACGGGTGGCGGCGCTGGGCATCGTCGACCGGGTCGCGGGCAGCGAGCGGGAGGCGGCCGACGGCGCCGATTGCCTGCTGCTGTGCGTGCCGGTCGGCGCGATGCAGGCCGCCGCTTCGGGGCTGCTGCCGCATCTGCCGCCCGGCGCGATCGTCAGCGACGTCGGCTCGACCAAGCAGTCGGTGATCCGCGAACTCGCGCCGCTGATCCCGGCCGGCATCCATCTGGTGCCGGCGCATCCGCTGGCCGGCACCGAATATTCCGGGCCGGATTCGGGCTTCTCCAGCCTGTTCGAGGGCCGCTGGACGCTGCTGACGCCGATCGAGGGCGGCGATCCGGCGGCGGTGGCGGCGATCGCCGCGTTCTGGCGCCGCTGCGGCGCGATGATCCAGACCATGGATGCGGCGCACCACGACCGGGTGCTGGCGATCGTCAGCCATCTGCCGCACCTGCTGGCCTTCACCATCTGCGGCACCGCCGACGATCTGGAGGGCGAGAGCCGCAGCGAGGTGCTGCAGTTCGCCGCCTCCGGATTCCGCGACTTCACCCGGATCGCCGCCTCGGACCCGGTGATGTGGCGCGACGTCTTCCTCAACAACCGCGACGCGCTGCTGGAGATGCTGGCCCGCTTCACCGAGGACGCGCAGGCGATGGCACGGGCGATCCGCTGGGGCGACGACGCGTTCATCGTCGACAAGATCGAGCGCGGCCGGCGTATCCGCAAAAGCCTGATCGAGATCAGGCAGGCCTGAGCCGGGCGCTAGCCCGCGCCCGCCGACGCCCCCACCGAAGCGCAGGTCCGTGGATGGTCGCCGCCGAACAGCGCGTCGACCAGCAGGCCGATCTTGTCGAACCCGGATGCGTCCAGGGTGGCGTGCAGGCCGGCGAAACCGCCGCTGACCACCACCGGCACCGCCACCTTCGAGCCGGCCAGCCGGGCCAGCGGGTGCAGCTTCAACGCCACCTGTCGCCGCCCGAGATCGATCGTGCCGGCGCCGCTCAGCGTCAGCGGCCCGGCATCGAGCGCGATGGTGCGCAGCCGCGCCACGCCATGCTCGACGGTGCCGGCGATCGCCAGGCAGCGGATCGCCGTCCGGGTGCCGGCCGCCGGCGGCGGCGCGCCGAGTTGGCGCAGCGCCGGGCCGGCCAGCGACCCCCGCGTCCGCCCGTCGACGCTGGCCTGCCGGGTCGCCAGCGCCAGGCTGCCATCCAGCGACGCCGCCAGCGCCTGAACGCTGTCGCCGCTGCCGGCCAGCCGCAGCGACAGCGCCAGCGTGCCCTCGGTCGTCCCGTCCAGCCCGGCCAGCCCGGCCAGCGGCGCCAGCGGCACCGCGTCGCCATGGAGCGCCAGGCTCACCGGGGTGGCGGCCTTGCCTGCCTGGCCGCCGGCATCGACCAGCAGCTGCCCCTGCAGGGTGCCGCCGGGCAGCGAGAGCGAGAGCCGGTCGTGGTCCAGCGCCGCCGTGACGCGCAGGTCGGGCCAGTCCTGGCCGTGGTAGCGCAGCGTGTCGGCACGCCATGACAGCGCGACGGTGCGGCCGCGCAGCGCCGCCCAGGGCAGGGCGGTGTCGGTCGTCGTCGCCGTCGTCGCCGGCAGCAGCGCGTCGAGATCGAGCCGCGACGAGGACAGGGCGCCGGAGACGGAGAGCGGGCCGCCGAGCCGGATGGTCGCGTCGCCCGACAGGTCGCCCTCTCGGGCGTGCAGCCGGGCGCCGCGCAGCGACAGCCGGGTCGCGCCGGCCGGCAGATCGACCGCCGCCTGCAGCGACAGGTCGGTCAGGGCCGGCAGGGCCGGCGCGACCAGCGGCCGGAACGTGGCCAGGGCGCGCGCCTGCAGCGACAGCGTGCCGTCGAATCCGGCATCGGCCAGCCCGACCCGCCCGCGCAGCCGCAGCCTGTCCGGGCTCGCGCCGTCGGTCGACAGGTCGAGCGTGAGCGGCGACCGGCTCGCCGCGTCCGGCACCGCCGGGACCTGCAGGGTGGCGCGCGCGACGAAACCCTGGCCGCGGTAGCGGCCGTCGCCGGACAGCGTGGCCAGACCGGCTTCCGACGGCAGCGCCAGCGTCACGTTGGAAAGGCTCAGCCCGGGGAGACGGTCGCCGAGATCGGCGCTGGCGAAACGCAGGCTGGTCTGGCCGGGGATCGGCAGGTCGCCGCGCTGCGCGCCGTTGCGCAGCCTGGTGGAGAGTTCCAGCCCGTGCAGCGCCGGCAGACGCATCAGCGGCAGCAGCCGGTTCAGCCGTTCCAGCGCCGGGGCCCGCATCGACAGCGCCAGCGCGAACGCGCCGTCCAGCGACACGGTGCCGCGCGCGGCAAGGGTGGCGTCGAACGCTTCGGCCCGGAGCGTGGTGGTCCAGGGATCGAACAGGCCGCCGGACGGCAGCGCGGTCGCGTGCAGGGTGAAGGGCTCGAAATCGGAATAGATCAGCACCGCGTCCAGATCGAGCGGCCGGTCGGGCGCGGCATGCGCGTAATCGAGCGAGCGCAGGCCGATCACAGAGGTGCGGGCCGGGAAATGGAACGTGACCATGCCGTTCTGCACGTGGGCGTTCAGGATCGCGAGCCCGAAGCCGTGCCCCGCCCCGGCTGCCTGGCCGCCGGCGGCGCCCGGCTGCCTGGCGAACACCCAGTTCGGCCGGCCATCGACCTGCTCGAACAGGATGTTGGGGCCGATCAGGGTGAGGCGGGTGATCTCGATCCGGCGGTGCAGCAGCGCCGGAAGCGACAGCCGCGCCTCGACCCGCTCGACCCGCGCCATGTCCGGGCGCGACCCGCCCGGCAGGTTGGCGAGCCTGGCATCATCGACCGACAGGGTCGGGCGCAGCGACCAGCCGATCCGGATCGGCCCGTTCAGGGCCAGCGCGCGACCGGTCTGCGCCTCGATCAGCGCGGCGATCCGCGGCTTGGCGGCGTTCGGGTCGAGCCGGGAGAGCGACCAGATCGCGGCCGTCGCCACCGAGACGGCCAGGCCGAGTGCCGCGACAAGGATCGCCGTGGTCCGCCGCACGCCCGTGCCCCCCGTCCGTGCCGCGGGTCCGCGCGATTCGACGACCCGACCACGGACGGTGGTGCCAGTCCGACCGCCGCGCGGTCAACGCGCGATGAACAGCCAGGCGAGCGCGGAGAACGGCATCAGCGCCAGCGCGGCGCGGATCGCCAGGTCGGCGGTGGCGGTCAGGCTCTCGGCCGGGATCGGGTTGGCGCTGTCGGCATGCCGGGCAGAGAAAAGATGCTTGGTCATGGCGTCGTCTCCTGTGTCTGCGCCGGCCCGTTCGGCCGGCAGACTGGAGATTGCATCACCCATGCCAACAGCTAACCCATTGATGAACAACGGTTCTATGCAGGCGCCGACCGGCGCGTCGGGCGATACCGCCATCTTGGTGGGGAATACGCCGCGCAATGGCGAAATGCGCCACCATGGGGCCTGCGTGTCAGAGAATGGTCGTCCAGCGCCGCTCATCCTCGCGGCTGCCGAGTTCGTCATGGGTGTCGCTGTCGAGCTTGAAGATCAGCACCGCGAACAGCGCCCCGAGCAGCGCCACCAGGCCGGTCACCGCCATCATCGTCCAGTAAGACATCGGGTCATCCTCCTCGTGGGGTGATCCGGTGCTAGCCGGTGTCGGCGGTTCGGTCTGGGGCGAAATGTAGCGGCGCTGTTACCTCCCGCCGCAGGCGCTGCGCAGATACAGCGCCGGATCGACGCCGCCGATCGACAGCACGCCGGGCCCGAACGTGTCCTCGCCGAGATATTCGCGCTGGCCGCCGGCCGCGAACCAGGCGCCGCCGCGGCCGGTGAAGACCGATCGTGTGACGCGGACGAAATCGCTGCACCGTGCCGTTACGTCGGCGCGCTCGCCCGGGTGCCGCGCGGGCATCGCCGCCGCATGGTGCGCGGTGAAGATCATCGTGATCAGCGAACTGCTCAGCCACCCCATCCTGCCCTCGCGGCGATCCCGTTCAGGCGGGATCATCGCGCGGTGCGGTTAAGAACCGGTTGACGCGGCGGGTCGCGGCCGGCGGCGCTAGTGCGCGGCGGGCGGGCTGGTGGCGGTGGAAAGCGCCGGGCTGACCACCGGCAACGGCAGCGGCGCCGGTCCGGCCGCCGGTCCGGGC
>CAZZZA010000196.1:0-4533 GCA_964658455.1 uncultured Lichenihabitans sp. | reverse complement strand
ATCGCCAACGTCGCCCTGCCGACCATCGCCCACGATCTGCACGCCGCGCCGTCGGCCTCGATCTGGGTGATCAACGCCTACCAGCTCGCCTCGGTGATCTCGCTGCTGCCGATGGCAGCACTCGGCGACAAGATCGGGCCGGCCAGGATGTGCCGGATCGGGCTGGTGCTGTTCGCCGCCGCCTCGCTGCTGTGCGCCGCCTCGACCGGGCTGCTGGCGCTGTCGCTGGCGCGGGCGCTGCAGGGCTTCGGCGGCGCCTGCATCATGAGCGTCAACGCCGCCCTGGTCCGATTCATCTATCCGCGCGCGATCATCGGCCGCGGCATCGCGCTGAACGGGCTGGTGGTCGCCGCCGGGGTGGCGCTGGGGCCGACCATCGCCGCCGCGGTGCTGTCGGTGGCGTCCTGGCCGTGGCTGTTCCTGATCAACCTGCCGTTCGGCGGCGTGGCGCTGCTGGTGTCGCTGGCGCTGCCCAGGATCGCGCCGCGCCCGGTCGGCTTCGACGCCATTTCGGCGGCGCTGAACGCGATCGCGTTCGGGGCGCTGATCGCCGGCTTCGACCGGCTGGCGCATGGCGACGGGGTGCTGCTGTCGCTGGGCGTGATCCTGCTGGGCGCCGCCTGCCTGGCGCTGCTGGTGCGGCGGCAGCGCGGCCGGCCGGACCCGATGCTGCCGCTCGACCTGCTGGCGCTGCGCGGCTTCCGCGATTCGGTGCTGACCGGCTTTCTCGGCTTCGTCGCATCGAACTTCTTCATCATCTCGATGCCCTTCACCCTGACCGGGATGCTGGGCCGCTCCGCGGTGGCGACCGGGCTGCTGATCACGCCCTGGCCGCTGGCGATCGTCGCGGTGGCGCCGCTGGTCGGCCGGCTGTCCGACCGCTACCCGGCCTCGATCCTGTCGGCGATCGGACTCACCGTGACGGCGGTCGGCTTCCTGAGCCTGTTCCTGCTGCCGGCGGCGCCGTCCGATCCGGACATCGCCTGGCGCATCGCGCTCGCCGGGGCCGGCTTTGGCCTGTTCCAGCCGCCCAACAACCGGGCGATGCTGGTGAGCGCGCCGGCCGCGCGCGCCGGCAGCGCCAGCGGCATGATCTCGGTGGCGCGGCTGCTGGGCCAGACCGTGGGCGCGATGCTGGTCGCGACCGTGTTCGCCCTGCTGGGCGCCGGCGCCAACCATGCCTGTCTGGGGCTCGCCGCGCTGACCGCCCTGCTCGGCGCTGCGACGAGTCTGGGCCGGCTGCGTTACCGGGGCGTATCCCAGGGCTGACCCGCCCACCGCCGGAGGACGACGATGACCGCGACGACCGCGTTCGACTTCACCCTGAACACGATCGACGGCCGGCCGCTCGATCTGCGGCAGTTCGCCGGCAGGCCGCTGCTGATCGTCAACACCGCCTCGAAATGCGGCTTCACCCCGCAATATGAGGGGCTGCAGGCGCTGTGGGCCTCGCACGGCGCGCGCGACCTGATGGTGATCGGCGTGCCGAGCAACGATTTCGCCGGCCAGGAGCCCGGCAGCGCCGAGGAGATCACCGGTTTCTGCCAGAAGAATTACGGCGTCGGCTTCCCGATGACGGAAAAGCTCCATGTGCGCGGGCCGGAGGCGCACCCGCTCTTCACCTGGCTCGGCCGGCAGGGCGGCATGCTGTCGAAGCCACGCTGGAACTTCTTCAAATACATCATCGCCCGCGACGGCTCGCTTGCCGACTGGTTCAGCAGCATCACCACCCCCGACAGCAAGCGCTTCCGCACCGCGATCGACCGCGTGGTGCTGGACCGGTGACGCGGCGCCGCTCGGCTCACGCGTCGATGTAGGTCGCGGCGTAGGTAATCGGGAAGTTCACCGAACGGGCGATGAAGCAATACTCATGGACCACATGGTGGAGCGCGTCGGCCTTGGCGAGATCGGTGCCGCGTTCGACGGCGATCACCGGCCGCAGCTCCGCGCGCACGAAACGGCCTTCCCCGCGCGGACCTGTCTCGCCAACGCCGATCGGCGTGTCCGCGTAGCCGCGAACCACCACCCCGGCATTGCTGGCCAGGTGCAGAAACCAGAGCATGTGGCAGGCAGACAGGCTGGCCAGAAGGAGATCCTCTGGGTTCGGCTTCGACGGATCGCCGCCCAGCAGCGGGTCGTTGGAGCAATCGATCGGCAGCTTGCCGGGGGTGGCGATGCGCCAGGTACGGTCGTAGCCGGCGTAGCGACGATTGCCTTCGCCCCGGTCGCCCGTCCACAGCACCTGTGCGTCATATTCGTGCGTCTTCGCCAAGGCTTCCTCCCGGACCTCTTCCGCCCGCAAGACGCCGCTCAGGCGGCCGCCACCAGACGCGCCGGCGGTTCGGCCAGCGCGACGCCATCGTGGGAGAACGGTTTCGCCGCCGACAGGTCGAGCCGGCACAGGCTGCCCGGCGCCAGCGCCGGGAGGCTGGCGGGCACCAGCAGGCTGACCGCTTCGCCCTCGCCCGCACCCGGCGGCGCGATCGCATAGCGCAGGAACGCGCCGCTCCTCTGCACGCCCCGCACCTGCGCGCCGGGCTGCCCGGCCAGCACCGGCAGCAGCCGCACCGCATACGGCCGCAGCGACAGCAGCACCGGCCCGCCGGCGACCGGCTGGTCCGGGAGGATCGGCTGGGTCGAGCCCCAGGCGCCGTCCAGACGCAGCCGTCCCGCCTCCGACACCGCCTGGAACCCCACCGTCTCGCCCAGGAACCGGTGCACGAACGGCGTCGCCGGCGCGTCCTCGAGCGTCGCCGGGGTGCCGATCTGTTCGAGCGCGCCGTCGCGCAGCACCGCGATCCGGTCGGCCACCTCCATCGCCTCGTCCTGGTCGTGCGTCACCAGGATCGAGGTCAGGCCGAGCCGGTCATGCAGGCCGCGCAGCCAGGTGCGTATCTCCTTGCGCACCAGCGGGTCGAGCGCGCCGAACGGCTCGTCGAGCAGCAGCAGCTCCGGCTCGGTGGCCAGCGCCCGTGCCAGCGCCACACGCTGCCGCTGGCCGCCGGACAGCTGCGCCGGGTAGCGTTTCGCCAGCGGCGCGACCTGCACCAGCTCGAGCAGCTCCGCGACCCTGGCGGCGATCGCCGACCGGTGCGGCCGGCGCCGGTACGGCCGGACCTTCAGCCCGAAGGCGACGTTGTCGGCGACGCTCATGTGCCGGAACAGCGCGTAGTTCTGGAACACGAAGCCGATATTGCGCTGCCGCGCCGGCACCTGCGTCACGTCGCGGGCGCCGATCGTCACCTGGCCGGTATAGCCGGGCTGCAGCCCGGCGATGATCCGCAGCAGCGTCGTCTTGCCGGCGCCGGACGGCCCGACCAGCGCCAGGAACTCGCCCTCCGGCACGCCGAGGCTGATGCCGCGCACCGCCGGGGTGCGGCCGAACACGCAGGTGATGTCCTGCAACGTCACACCCATCGCCGCCTCCTCACACCCCGGCGCCGGCACCGAGCCCGCGCCGCCAGTCGATCACCCCGCGCAGGCCGACGATCAGGCTGGACGCGATCGCCAGCGCCGCCGCCAGCGCGAACGCCGCCACGCTCTCGTAGCCATTGTAGAGCGCCTCGATGCGCAGCGGCACGGTTTCGGTCAGGCCGGGGATATGGCCCGAGACCACCGACACCGCGCCAAACTCGCCCAGCCCGCGCGCCGCGCACAGCAGCACCCCCGACACCAGCGCCGCCCCGGTCTCCGGCAGCGTCACCCGCAGGAACAGCGCGGCGAACCCGGCCCCCAGCATCGTCGCCGCCTCCTCGTGCTGGCGTCCCTGCGCTTCCATCACCGGCATCACCGTGCGGGTGACGAACGGGAAGGTGACGAACAGGGTCGCCAGCAGGATCCCGGGCAGCGCGAACACCATGCGGATGCCGTGCGCCGCCAGCCACGGCCCGAACCAGCCATGCCGCCCGAACAGCAGCACCCAGACCAGGCCCGCCACCACCGGCGAGACCGACAGCGGCAGTTCGATCAGCACCAGCAACGCGGCCCGGCCCGGAAAGTCGAACTTGGTCAGCGCGTAGGCGGCGAACAGGCCGCATACGGTGTTGATCGGCACCACCAGCGCCACCACCACGGCGCTGAGCCGGATCGCCGCCAGCACATCCTCGTCGCCCAGCGCCGTCAGCGCCGTCGACAGGCCGTGGCGCAGCGCCTGGGCGAACAGGATGCCGACCGGCAGCAGCAGCAGCACGACCACCACCAGCCACGCCGCCAGCGTCAGCAGCAGGCCGGACACGGTGCCGATCCCGGACCGGGTGCGCAGCGCGCCGCTCATGCCGCGACCCCGCGCATCGCCGGCAGAAGCCGACGCAGCAGCGTGATCAGCAGCAGGCACAACGCCGCGGTGAGCAGCATCAGCAGCCCGATGCCGGCCGCCCCGGTATAGTCGTCCTCAGACAGCCGGATCACGATCAGCAGCGGCGCGATCTCCGAGACCAGCGGCTTGTTGCCGGCGATAAATATCACGCTGCCGTATTCGCCGACGCCGCGGGCGAAGGCCAGCCCGAACCCGGTCGCCAGCGCCGGCAGCAGCGC
>CAZZZA010000195.1:0-4609 GCA_964658455.1 uncultured Lichenihabitans sp. | reverse complement strand
GGCGTGTCGACCTGGGTCTGATCGGTCGGCGCGGACATGGCGGGCTGGCCGTCGGCCTGGCCATCGGTCTGACCGGCGCCCGGATCGGCGCCCTGGCCGGCACCCGAGCCGGCGTCAGGCCCGGCGCCCGGGTTGTCGTTGCTCACCATCGATGGCGGCGGCGGGGGCGGCGGGGTCGGCAGCGGCGGCGCGGCCGGGGCCACCAGCTCGCCCTGGCAGGCGACCAGCTGCAGCCCGTAGACCGGGCTCTCGAACACGCCGATCGCCGGTTCGCCGGCGAAGCTCCAGCCGACGAACGGCTGCGCGTCGCCGTGCTGGTCCTGCACGTCGAGGAACGCCGCGGAATCGTGCGGCATCCCGTCCGGACGGTCCATGCAGCTGCGCACCGTGACCGCCAGGCTCTTGTAGCGGCCGGTCTCGCCGGCCTTCAGGGTCATGGTCTCGATATGCGCGTCGAGTTTGTCGAGCACCCGCAGCACCGCCTGGGCGCGGCCCTGCCACGCATCCGGCACCGGCAGGACCGGCGGCGGCACATACTGGCCGGCAAGGGCGGGGCACGCCGCGCCGGACGCGAGCAGCGGCGCCAGCAGCAGGGCGCGGGCGGCGGCCCGCCTCATGCCCGCTTCGGCCCCTGCAGCGCCTCGACCATCGCGGTCAGCCGGCGGCGCATCTGCGCCGGATCCACGCCCATCAGCACCGCGTCGTCGAACGCATCGCGCATCACCTCGTGCAGTTCGCGATCATTCTCGGCCAGCACCTTTAGTTTCTCGACGCAGGCGATCGGCGTGCCGTCCGCCTGCAGCCAGCTGGTCATGGTGTCGGCGCGGCCGCCGGGGCCGGCGGCGCCTGGCCGTCCTGGCCCGGCTTCTTCGACACCGCATCGGTGACGCTGAAGATGAACTTGCTCAGCAGCTGCTCCAGGCTGATCGAGCCCTGGGTCATGCCGATCCGGCCGCCGGGCGCCAGCTCGGCCTCGGCGCCGCCCGGGGTCAGGGCCAGATACTTGCCGCCGAGCAGGCTGTCGCTGGTGATCACCGCGGCGCTGTCGGTCGGCAGCCGGATCGCGTCGCCCACCGTGAACGACACCACCGCCTGGTAGCTCTTGGGATCGACTCGCTCGGCGGTGACCTGGCCGATGGTGACGCCGGCCAGCTTCACGTCGGACCCGATGCCCAGCCCGTCGATATGCGGGAAACGCGCGGTCAGCAGGTAGCCGGTCGGTGTCCTGCGGCCGCTGCCGAGCAGCGCCAGCGCCAGCAGCCCGGCGAGGCCGGCGAGCACCAGCAGCCCGACGATGAATTCGATCGCCCCGCCGGCGCGGCCGCGTGTCACCCCGTCACCCATCGCTCAGGCGTCCGGCGTCCAGGGTTCGTAGTCGCCGGTGGCGGGCGGACGCTGGCCGCCGCGATAGTCGCTGCCCGGCGGGTGGTAGCCGTCGGCCTGCCCGGTGCGGTTCGGCGTGAACGGCAGCTGCCATGGCCGGCGCGCGGCGGCGGCGAGCGGCGCGTCGTCGGCGTGATGCAGCCAGTTCCACCATTCGGCCGGCACGCACGACGCATCCTCGCCGCGGTTGTAGAGCACCCAGCGACGCGGGCGCGCCGTGTAGCCGCCGGGCTTGCGCGACTCGTAATAGGGCCGCCCGTCCCCGTCACGCCCGACAAGGCGCCCGTGCAGCAGGGTGAACAGTCGGGTTCCGATGCTCGTCATGGCGGCAATCTATACGCAGAGCCGCACCCGGGGTCCATCCGCGCTTCCGTGGCGCCCGGCGCCGGGTTAGCATCGGCCATGCACCCAGAGCCGCCGCGCGACCCGACCCGCCGCACCACGCCCGCCAGCGCGGGCCGGCGACGCTGGAACGGCGTGCGGATGCGCACCGCGCACGAGGCCGCCGACCCGGATGCCAGCCCGCGCCACGTCACGCTGCCGGCGGACTGGGACGACGGCGCGGCGCAGGCGCTGGCCGCACTGACGCCCGGCAGCGGTCCGGTGGCGCTCGCCGACGCCGCCAATGGCTGGATCGACCGCATCGCCGCCCTGCCCGGGGCCGGCGAGACGCTTGGCCGCGCGCTCGGCCTGCTGCTGCTGCTGCGCCGCGCGGCGCCGACCGAGCCGGTCTGGGCCGACATCGCCACCGAACCGGCCGGGTTCGTGCTCAACCTGGCTGCGTTCGTGAAGCCTGGCAGCGGCTTCGAGACCGAGAGCTACGCCGCGGCACTCGGCACGCTGACCCACGCGCTGCGCCTGCTGGCCACCGCCGGGCAGCCGGCGCCGCGCCTGCTGCTGACCAACCTCGATGCGTGCCTGGCCGGGCTCGGGATCGATTATGACAACGAGGCGGGACGCGACATCGCCCGCTGCCTCGCCAGTTCCGCCGCCGGGTTCGCGCATGGCGGCTCCGACGGCGGCCAGCTGGCGCTGATCCGGCCGCCGGCGCGCTGCGTGGTGCCGGGCCTGGCCGCCCTGGCGGCGCTGCCGATCGATGCGATGCGCAAGGGGGCCCGGATCGAGACCGGCTTCTCGCGTCCGGGGCCGGTCGACAGCCTGCTGGGTGTGGAGGGATGCGGCCTGGCGCCGATCTTCTCGCCGCTGCGCCCCGATGGCCGGCTCTCGGAGAGCACGCTGGCCCGCCTCGCCGGGCGCGGCCTGACCCCGGAGGCGGCGCTGGCGCTGAGCCTGGCCGGCGACGGCGTGCTGCCAAGGCCGGGCCGCGACTCCTGGCTGGCGATGCATCGCGCGCTGGCCGGGCTGGTCGATCGCATGCCGCCGCTGCCGGAGCACCAGCCGGCGCTGGCGGCCACCGCGACGCCACGGCGCGACCTGCCGGCGCGTCGCCGCGGCTTCACCCAGAAGGCCGCCATCGCCGGACACCGCCTGTTCCTGCAGACCGGCGAATTCGAGGATGGCAGCCTGGGCGAGCTGGCGATCACCCCGCCGCGCGAGACCCCGGCGATGCGCGGGCTGATGGATGCGTTCGGCCGTTCCGTCAGCCTCGGCCTGCAGCACGGGGTGCCGCTCGAGGCCTATGTGGAGGCGTTCGCCTACACCCGGTTCGGGCCGTCCGGGCCGGTCGAAGGCGACGGCGCGATCAGCCACGCCACCTCGCTGCTCGATTACGCGTTCCGCATGCTGTCGGAAGTCTATCTCGGCCGCGCCCTGCCCGATGCGCCGCACGACCGGCTGCCCACCCATGACGACGACCGGCCGATGCTGCCGCTCGACCTGCCGGCGGCCGGGCCCGCCCGTCCGACCGGGCGCGCGGCGCTGCGGCTGGTCGGCGGCGCGGCATGACCGGGCCGTCGCCGCACGAGCGCCTGGCCGCGCTCGGGATCGTGCTGCCGAACGCGGCGGCCCCGGTCGCCAACTACGTGGCGGCGGTCCGCACCGGCGCCCTGCTGATGGTCTCGGGACAGTTGCCGCTGGTCGAGGGGCGTCTGTGCGCGAGCGGCAAGCTCGGCGGCGGCATCACCGTCGAGGCGGGGGCGCAGGCGGCGCGGTTCTGCATGATCAACCTGATCGCCCAGGTCGATGCGGCGCTCGGCGGGCTGCAGGCGGTGCGCAGGGTCGTGAGGCTCGGCGGCTTCATCGCCTGCACGCCGGACTTCACCCAGCACGCCACGGTGATGAACGGCGCCTCGGATCTCGCGGTCGCGGTGTTCGGCGAACGCGGCAGGCATGCCCGCTCGACCATCGGCGTGCCGTCGCTGCCGCTCGATGCGCCGGTGGAGGTCGAGGGACTGTTCGAGCTGGACGGGTTTTAGCGCGCGCGGCAGACGCCATATCGATCCGATGCCGCAGCACGCCCCCACGCTCACCCTGTCCCTGCACCAGTCGATCGCCGCGATCGACGCCGCGGCCTGGGACGCCTGCGGCGGCGCCGACAACCCGTTCGTCAGCCACGCCTTCCTGTCGGCCGTCGAGGAGAGCGGCTCGACCGGCAGGCGCACCGGCTGGATGCCGCAGCATGCGGTGCTGTGCGACGAGACCGGCACGATGCTGGCGGCGGCGCCAATGTACGCCAAGTCGCACTCCTACGGCGAATACGTGTTCGACCATGGCTGGGCCAGCGCGTTCGAGCGTGCCGGCGGCCGCTACTATCCGAAGCTGCAGGTGGCCTCGCCGTTCAGTCCGGTGACCGGGCCGCGGCTGCTGGTGCGGCGGGACACGGTCCATGCGCCGGAAGCGCTGACCGCGTCGCTGGCGGCGGCGTTGCGACAGGCCTGCGGCGAATTGTCGCTGTCATCGGTGCATGTCGCGTTCTGCGGCGAGGCCGAATACGCAGCGCTGGGCGCGCAGGGCTGGCTGCAGCGCATCGGCACGCAGTTCCATTGGGAGAATGACGGCTACCAGGATTTCGATTCGTTCCTGGCGGCGTTCAATTCACGCAAGCGCAAAGCGGTGCGGCGCGAGCGCCGCGAGGCCAACGCCGCCGGGCTGGACTTCCTGACCCTGCGCGGCGAAGCGATCAGGCCGCACCATTGGGCGGCGTTCCACCGCTTCTATCTCTCCACCGTCGACCGCAAATGGGGCAGCGCCTACCTCACCGAACGGTTCTTCCCGCTGCTGTCGGAGAAGCTCGGCGACAAGGTGGTGCTGATGATGGCGGAGAAGG
>CAZZZA010000194.1:0-4615 GCA_964658455.1 uncultured Lichenihabitans sp. | reverse complement strand
TGCCGGCCAGCACCCAGCCGCCGGCCTCCAGCAGCCAGACCCCGGAATCGAAGCGGATCGCGATGTCGGCGACCAGGGAGTCGAGCGGCAACAGCCCGCCGCCATCGACCAGGAAGCTGAACTTGGCCGGCAGGTCGGCGAATGCCGGGTCGGCCAGCCCGTCCTCCAGCGCCTCGGCGATGGACCGGGTGGCCGGCGCGCAGGCCGGATCGTCGCCCGCCAGCGGCGAGACCAGCAGCGCGCGCCGCCGTTCCAGCCCGGCATCGTCGTCGGCCAGCCCCGCCGACCGGGTGATGGCGGCGAACGCCGCCGCCGAGGCCGCGGAGAAACCGCGGAACTGCAGATTGCCGCGATTGGTGGTCTCGATCGCGCCGTTGCCGAGATCCATCGCCGCCTGCGACAGCGTGATCGCCGCGGCCGCGTCGAGCCGGCCGAGTCGCGGCTTGACCCGCAGCAGCAGCCCGTCGCCGGACGGCATTGGCGCGTACAGGTCCGGGCACCAACCCCGCTTCATATACTCTGGTCCAGGTCGTTGCGTCTGGGCCGCCAGAGACCGCGCCGCCGTGCCTCGTCGAAGCGGGCGCGCATCGCCCGCCTGGCATCCTGGTTGGTCTCGGCGAGGAAGCGGTCGATCGCCGGATCGCCGAGCGTGGCGTCGAACAGCAGCTCGAACTGGCGGTCGAACCGGTCCGGCAGCAGCGCCGCGAACCCGTGCAGCGCCTCGACGGTGCGGGCGATCTCGGCGGCGCCGCGATAGCCGTGCCGGGCCATGCCGGCGATCCAGTCCGGGTTGGCGGCGCGCCCGCGCACCACGCGGACCACCTCCTCGGCCAGGAGACGCACCCTTGGCGTGCCGGGCGCCGAGCTGTCGGCGTGATAGAGCGTGGCGTCGCCGCCGCACGCGGCGCTGGCGGCGGCGAAACCGCCCTCGAACGCGGCGAAGTCGATGCCGTCCAGCAGGTCGGTCTCGGCATGGTCCTGCAGATGCACCAGCGCCTCGGCGCCGGCCACCCGGGCGGCGAAACCGTCGCGGTCGGCGGCGCCGTCGCGGCCCGGCCCGTAGGCGTGGGCGCCGCCGTCGAGATAGGCGCCGGCCAGCGCGTCGCGGTCGCTCCAGCCGCCCCGCGCCAGACGGTCCTCCAGGCCGGTGCCGTAGCAGCCGGGAGCGGGCCCGAAGATGCGCGCGGTCGCGGCCAGGCGCGCCGCCCCGGACAGGCCGTCGGCGGCGGCGGCGAGGCGGTTCCACCCCGGATCCTCGACCCGGTCGGCCAGCGCCGCGACCGCCTGGTCGAACAGCGCGATCTGGCCGGCGAAGGCGTCGCGGAAGAAGCCGGAGAGCCGCAAAGTGACATCGACGCGCGGCCGGTCGAGCACCGCCAGCGGCACGATCTCGAAGCCGGAGACGCGGCCGGAGCCCTGGTCCCAGACCGGCTTCACCCCCATCAGCGTCAGCGCCAGCCCGAAATCCTCGCCGCCGGTGCGCAGGCTGGTCGAGCCCCAAAGGTCGATCATCGCGGTGCGCAGCCAGTCGCCATGGTCCTGGCGATGGCGGTCCAGCAGCAGTTGCGCGGCCTTCTCCGCCAGCACCATCGCGCTCCTGGTCGGGATCGCGCGGGGGTCGGCGCTGGCCAGGTTGCGGCCGGTCGGCAGCACGTCGGCGCGGCCGCGCGACGGCGCGCCGGACGGACCGGGCGGCACGAAACGCCCGTCCAGCGCCGCCAGCAGGCCGGCGATCTCGCCCGTAGCGCTGCCATCCAGCGCCGCCGCCACCAGGGCCGGGTCGGCGTCGGGGCTGGCGCGCAGGATCTGCGCCAGCAGCGCGTCGCGGCCGCGTGGCGCGGCGCCGAACACATGCAGACCGTCGCGTATCTGCAGCTCCTTCACGTCGCACAGATAGGCGTCGAGCCGCGCCAGCGCCTGCGCCTCGGCCTCGGCATCGCCGCCGTCGATCCGCCGCACCCCGCTCTCCGCCAGCAGGCCGCAGGCCTCGGCGCGTTCGAGGATCTCGCCGCGCAGGATGCGAACGCGGCGCTGGTCCAGCCCGTCGGCGGCGGCGTAGTCGTCGATCAGCCGCTCGAGCGCCAGCGCCTCGCCCTGGTGCGCGGCCTGCGCGAACGGCGGCGTCAGATGGCCGATGGTGACGGCGCCGAGCCGCCGCTTCGCCGCCGCCGCCTCGCCGGGATTGTTGACGATGAACGGATAGATCACCGGCAGGCCGCGCAGCAGCGCCGCCGGCAGGCAGTCCGGCGACGGCGCCGCCGCCTTGCCCGGCAGCCATTCCAGCGTGCCGTGGGTGCCCAGATGCACCAGCGCGTCGATCGCCATCGTCTGACGCAGCCAGAGATAGGCGCCGAGATAGTCGTGGCGCGCCCACAGGTCCGGATCGTGGTAGCCGGCCTTGCGGTCCAGCGCCGCGCCGCGATCGGGCTGCACCACCACCAGCACGTTGCCTAGCCGGACGTGGCGCAGGCCGATCGCCTGGTCGGGCTCGCCCCAGCAAGCGCTGCTCGCCTCCCGCACCGCCTGTGGCAGGGTGGCGAACAGCGCCCGGTAGGCGTCGCGCGACAGCACCTCTGCCGGCGCGTCGTGGCACAGCGCGGCGACCAGGCTCGCCTGCTCGGGGAGCGTGCCGGTGCGATAGCCGGCGTGTTGCAGCGCCCGCAGGATCGCCGACAGGCTGGCGAAACTGTCCAGCCCCACCGCTTGGGCGATCTGGCCGCCGACCGCCGGATAGTCCGACAGCATGATCGCCACCCGCCGGTCCGCGGCAGGCGTGGCGGCTAGCCGGGCCCAGCCGGCGGCGCGGTCGGCGACGAGGGCGATGCCGTCGGCATAGGGCAGGTTGACCGAGGCCGCGAACCCGTCCTGCCCCGGCGCCTCGGATGCGATCGCCGTTCGGGCCCCCTTGAACGAGATCGCGGTGCCGGCGAGCCGTCCGTCGAATTCCGGCAGCACCAGCTGCATCGCCAGGTCGGTCTGCGACAGCCCGCGCCGGCTGTCGCGCCAGGCCGGTTCGCCGCCGACCGGCTGCAGCAGCTGCAGCACCGGCGCCCCGGACGCATCGAGCGGCGAGGCCGCCGACCCCTCGCCGCGCACGGCGAAGAAGGTGGCGTTCAGCACCACGGCGGGCGCGGTATGGCGTAGCCGCCCGGCGATGAAGCCGGCGGCGTCGGGATCCTTCAGCGAGGCCGCATGCAGCAGTTCGGTGTCGAGGCCGCGTGCGTCCAGCGCGTCGGCGAGGGTGTCGAACGGCGCCAGGTCGCCGGCCATCAGATGCGCGCGATAGAACACCAGGCTGGCGAGCGGCCGGCCATCGCCGCGCGCCGGGCGGTGGATGCCGGCCGCCGGGACCGGTTCCGGCATCGCGCCGCCATCCCCGGCGCGGCCGGCCAGATGCGCCAGCAGATCGAGCGCCGCGCGATGGTTGCGCGGACCGCCCTGGCGCATGAAGCCGTCGAGCCGCGCCAGCATCGCCGGCGGCACGGTGGAGAGTTCGGCGAGAAGCGGATCGTCGCGGGCGTCGCCCGGCACCATCGCCAGCCCGATCTTCTCACGGCGGCACAGCGCCGCCAGCTCCTCGGCGCCGTAGCGCCAGTATTCCAGGCCGCCCAGCAGGCGCACGAACACGCAGGACGCGCCGCGCGCGGTGTTGTCGAGGAACAGGTCGACCGACATCGGATGCCGCAGCCTGGCCAGCGGGGCGAGACGCAGCGTCGGCAGGCTCGCATCGTGCGCGGCGGCCAGGCTGGCGAGGTCGCTGTCGGAGAACGACAGGACGAGCAGATCGGCCGGCGCCATGCCGAGATCGTCGGCCTGCGCCTGCTCGTCGAGCGTCCTGGTTTCCCTGACCAGCAGATGCATCGCCGGCGCGCCCCGCTATCCGGCCCGCAGCATCGCCGTGATCGCGGCGCGGTCGATGCCGGTGCGGCCGATCACCACGATGGCGCCGTCGCGCGGCTCGCCATCGCCCCAGACGCGGTCGAACTGGTGGCGGAAGCGGGTGCCGACGCCCTGCACCGCCAGCCGCATCGGCTTGCCGGCCAGGGCGGCGAACCCCTTCATGCGCAGCACGTCGTGCGCCGCGGTCGCCGCGTGCAGGCGGGCGATCAGCGTCTCGGCGTCGCGCTGTTCGCCCAGCGGCACCACGAAGCTCTCGAAATCTTCGTGCTCGTGCGCGCCGTCCTCGGCGTCGTGGTGCGAGGGGCGGGCGGCGAGATCGTGCTCCGCGGCGGCGGCGAGACCGAGCAGTACCGACGCGTCGAGCCTGCCTTCGCTGGTCCGCACCAGCTTGACCGCGCGCGGGATCTGCCCGGCGATGTCGGCCTCGATCGCGGACAGCGCCGCCTCGTCCAGCAGGTCGGCCTTGTTCAGCACCACCAGATCGGCGCACATCAGCTGGTCCTCGTAGACCTCGGCCAGTGGGTTGTCGTGATCGAGCGCCTGGTCGGCCTGCCGCTGCGCCGCCACCGCGTCCGGGTCGTCGGCGAAGCGTCCGGCGGCGACCGCGGGCGCGTCCACCACCGCCACCACGCCGTCGACGGTGATCCGGGTGCGGATCCCGGGCCAGCCGAACGCCTTGAGCAGCGGCTTGGGCAGCGCCAGGCCGGAGGTCTCG
>CAZZZA010000193.1:0-4747 GCA_964658455.1 uncultured Lichenihabitans sp. | reverse complement strand
ATCACCGACACCGAGGCGCTCGACGCGTTCCAGCTCTGCACCCGCACCGAGGGCATCATCCCGGCGCTCGAATGCGCGCATGCGCTGGCCTATGTCGCCAAGATCGCCCCGGCGATGGACCCGGAGCGGATCATCCTGATGAATCTGTCCGGGCGCGGCGACAAGGACATCTTCACCGTGGCCGAACATCTGGGCGTGACGCTGTGAGCCGGATCGCCGCCCGGTTCGCGCGGCTGCGCGCGGAGGGCCGCGGCGCGCTGATCCCCTATCTCGAGGCCGGCGACCCGGATCAGGCGACCGCGGCGGCGATCCTGGCCGGGATGCCGCAGGCCGGCGCCGACCTGATCGAGATCGGCATGCCGTTCACCGACCCGATGGCGGACGGGCCGACCATCCAGGCGGCGGCGCGGCGCGGCCTGCGCGGCGGCGCCACCCTGACCAACACGCTGGAGATGGTCGCCCGGTTCCGGGCCGGGGACGACGAGACGCCGATCGTGCTGATGGGCTACCTGAACCCGATCGACAGCTACGGGCCGGAACGGTTCTGCGCCGACGCCGCCCGGGCCGGGGTGGACGGGCTGATCGTGGTCGATCTGCCGTCCGAGGAGGCCGACCTGCTCGAACCGCACACCAGGGCGAACGGGCTCGACATCATCCGGCTGGTGGCGCCGACCACCTCCACCGCGCGCCTGCCGCTGGTGCTGAACGGCAGCTCCGGCTTCATCTATTACGTCAGCATCACCGGCGTCACCGGCACCCGCACCGCATCGCAGGACGAGCTGGCAGAGGCGCTGCCGCGCCTGCGCGCCGCCACCGGGCTGCCGGTGGCGATCGGTTTCGGCATCCGCAGCCCGGCCCAGGCGCGCGCGGCGGTGCGGATCGCCGACGGCGCGGTGGTGGCGTCGGCGCTGATCGAGACCCTGGCCGCGAGCCTGGATGCGCAGGGACGGGCCGGGCCGGACACGGTGCGGCTGGTGCTGGAGGAGGTGCGGACCCTGGCCGACGGGGTCAGGGATGCGCGGATCCCGGCCGAGGCGGCCGCGATGATGGAGACACGGGCATGAGCTGGCTCACCACCTTCGTGCGGCCGAAGGTCCGCAACCTGCTGGGCAGGCGCGACGTGCCGGATAATCTCTGGACGCAGTGCGAGGATTGCAGCCAGATGATCTTCGCCAAGGACCTGCACAAGGCGATGAACGTGTGCCCGCATTGCGGCCACCACATGCGGGCGCTGGTGAACGACCGCCTCGCCTGGACCTTCGACGAGAACGGCTACACCCGCATCGAGCTGCCCAAGGCGCCCGCCGACCCGCTCGGGTTCCGCGACCAGAAGCGCTATGTCGACCGTCTGCGCGAGCAGCGCGCCAAGACCCATCTCGACGAGGCGCTGGTGGTCGCGCACGGCACCATCACCGGCCACAAGGCGGTGGTCGCAGTGATGGCGTACGAGTTCATGGCCGGCACCATGGGTGCGGCGCTGGGCGAGGGCGTCGTCGCCGCCGCCAGGCTCGCGGTGCTGCAACAGGCGCCGCTGGTGATCTTCACCGCCTCGGGCGGCGCGCGCATGCAGGAGGGCATGATCAGCCTGATGCAGATGCCGCGCACCACCATCGCCCTGCAGATGGTCAAGGAGGCGGGCCTGGCGTACATCGTGGTGATGACCAACCCCACCACCGGCGGGGTGACCGCCAGCTTTGCGATGCTGGGCGACATCCAGATCGCCGAGCCGAACGCGCTGATCGGCTTCGCCGGGCCGCGGGTGATCGAGCAGACCGTGCGCGAGACGCTGCCCGACGGGTTCCAGCGCTCCGAGTTCCTGCGCGAGCACGGCATGCTCGACATGGTGGTGCCGCGGCCGGGGCTGCGCGAGACGCTGGGGCGGGTGATCGGGCTGCTGGGGCGGCAGGAACCGGCCAAAGGCCAGCCGGAGAAGCAGCTGGTCAGGCCATGACCGCGCGCGACGGCTAGGCCTTGGCCGCGCCCGCCGAATTCACCGGCCGCGCCGGCCTCGTCCTCGACCGGCTGCGCCACCTCTATCCGGTGCTCATCGACCTCAGCCTCGGCAGGATCGAGGCGCTGCTGGCCAGGCTCGGCCACCCGGAACGGCGGCTGCCGCCGGTGTTCCATGTCGCCGGCACCAACGGCAAGGGCAGCGTCTGCGCCACCGTGCGGGCGATCGGCGAACAGGCCGGCTGGCGGGTGCATGCCACCACCAGCCCGCATCTGGTCGACGTCACCGAGCGGTTCCGGGTCGCCGGGCGGCTGGTCGACGAGGCGGCGCTGCTCCAGACGCTGGAGCGCATCGAGCGCATCAACGACGGCGCGCCGATCACCGTGTTCGAGGTGCTGACCGCCTGCGCGTTCGACCTGTTCGCCGCCACCCCGGCCGAGCTGGCGGTGATCGAGGTGGGGCTCGGCGGCCGGTTCGACGCCACCAACGTCGTGCCCGCGCCGGCGGCCTGCGCGATTAGCGCGGTGTCGATGGATCACGAGGCCTTCCTGGGCGACAGCCTGGCGGCGATCGCCGGCGAGAAGGCCGGCATCATCAAGCCGGGCTGCCCGGTGGTGACCGGGCGTCAGCCGGAGGCGGCGCTGGCGGTGATCGTGGCGCGGGCGCAGGCGCTGGCGGCGCCGCTCTGGCTGCGCGACCGCGACTGGTCGATCGCGCCGGACGGGCATGGCGGGCTGGCCTACGCCGATCGTCTCGGCCGCCTCGACCTGCCGCTGCCGGCGCTGCCCGGGCCGCACCAGATCGACAATGCCGGGCTGGCGGTGGCGACGCTGCGGGCCTCCGGGCTGGCGCTGCCGGCGGCCGCCTTCGCCGGCATCGCCCAGACGCGCTGGCCGGCGCGTCTGCAGCGCCTGCACGGCCGGCTGGCCGAGCGGCTCGGCCCGGGCTGGGACGTGTGGCTCGATGGCGGGCACAATCCAGGGGCCGGGCTGGCGCTGGCGGACACGCTGCGGACATGGCCGGCGCAGCCGCTCACGCTGCTGGTCGGCATGAAGCAGACCAAGGATCCGGCCGGCTTCCTGGCGCCGCTGCTGCCGCTGGCGCAGGCGGTGTTCGCGGTCGCGGAGCCGGAGCAGCATCTGGCGATGCCGGTGGCGTCGATCATCGAGGCGTCCGGCGGCCGCGCGGCGCCGGGTCCGACCGTGGCCGCGGTGATCGACCGGCTGGCCGGCGGGTCCGGCCGGATGCTGATCTGCGGCAGCCTCTACCTCGCCGGCGAGGTGCTGAAGGCGGATGGCTGGCGTCCGACGTGAAACAGCCCGTCCCGGCGCGCGTTGACGACGATCGCTAGACGACGATCGCTACCGGCACGACGGGGACACAGGCGGATGCGCAAGGTGCTGTTCGATACCGATCCGGGCGTCGACGACGCGATGGCGCTGGCCTTCCTGTGCCGGCGGCCAGAGATCGAACTGATCGGCGTCACCACCGTGCATGGCAATGCCGACATCGACACCGTCACCCGCAACGCGCTGCACCTGAAGGACCGGTTCGGCTTCGGCGCCCCGGTGGCGCAGGGCTCCGGGGTGACGTTGCTGAACCGGCAGGGCTCGCCCGCCACGCATGTGCACGGCCGCAACGCGCTCGGCGACATCGCGGTGCCCGACCCGGTCTCGACGCTCGACGGCAGGCGCGGCCATCGCATGATGATCGACCTGATCAACGCCAACCCGCACGCGGTGACGATCGTCGCCGTCGGGCCGCTGACCAACCTGGCGCGCGCGCTCGACAAGGATCCGGGGATCGCCCGGCTGGTGCAGAGCGTGGTGGTGATGGGCGGCGCATTCGGCTGCCACGGCCATACCGGCAATGTCAGCCCGGTCGCCGAGGCCAACATCGCCAACGACCCGGAGGCCGCCGACAAGGTGTTCACCGCGCCCTGGCCGGTGACGATCGTCGGGCTCGACGTCACCCAGCAGGTGGTGATGGATGCCGCCTGCCTGGAGCGGCTGCGCGACGCCGGCGGCGAGACCGGCCGGTTCCTTCATGACGTGTCGCGCGCCTACCGGGGGTTCCACCAGAAATCCAGGCGGCTGGACGGCATCTTCGCGCATGACAGCCTGGCGGTGATCTGCGCGCTGGCGCCCGGGCTGTTCAGCTTCCGGCACGGCCCGGTCAGGGTGGTGTGCGGCGGCCTGGCGTCCGGGCAGACGATCCAGAAGCCAGACGAATCGCCGTTCCCGATCGGGCCCTGGGACCCGCATCCGGCGCAGGCGGTGGCGGTGGATGTCGACGTCGCGGCGGTGCTGCGGCTCTACGAGGCGACGTTTGGCGCCGAGGCGCCGCCGGACAGGATGTAGCAGGCCGGCTCCCGGTCCGGTTCCAGGAACGGGCCGGCGGCGATCCGCCGCAGCCGCAGCACCACGATCGATTGCGGCGCCAGGTCGCCATCCTCGGCGAGGCCGGCGAGACGCCGCACGATCGCCGGGCGGTCCGCCAGCCGCACCGGATCGCTGGCATCGATCGGCAGCCCCTCGAGCAGCGCCTGTTCCGCGGTCTCTTGGTCGGTCAGCCAGTACAGCCAGGCATCGCGTCCGTCGTTGGGGCGAAAGCCGCGCGGATCGACCTTCTGCAGCAGCGCCTCGTCGGCGGCGAGGCGGGTCGGCGGCGTCGCGGCGGGTCGGGCCAGGGGTGCGGCGGCGGTGACGGCCGGTGCCTGCGGCGCGGGCGCGAACAGGTCCGGCATCGCGGCGTCGGCGGCTGGCCTCGCTGCGGGCGGCCGCTTCGGTCGGGCGG
>CAZZZA010000192.1:0-4759 GCA_964658455.1 uncultured Lichenihabitans sp. | reverse complement strand
GTGCCGGTGACGGTGCTCACCGGCTATCTCGGCGCCGGCAAGACCACGCTGCTGAACCACATCCTCACCGCCGAACACGGGCGCAAATATGCCGTCGTGATCAACGAGTTCGGCGAACTCGGCGTGGACAACGACCTCGTCGTCGATGCCGACGAGGAAGTGTTCGAGATGAACAACGGCTGCATCTGCTGCACCGTGCGCGGCGACCTGATCCGCATCCTGACGGCGCTGATGAAGCGCCGCACCGTGTTCGACGGCATCATCATCGAGACCACCGGCCTCGCGGACCCGGCCCCGGTGGCGCAGACCTTCTTCGTCGACGAGGATGTCAGGGCCAGGACCAGGCTCGACGCCGTGGTCACCGTGGTCGATGCGCTGAACCTGCCGGCGCGCCTCGAGGACAGCGCTGAGGCCCGCACCCAGGTGGCGTTCGCCGACGTGATCATCCTCAACAAGACCGATCTGGTCGACGAGGCGGCGCTCTTGGCGCTCGAGGCCCGTATCCGCGCCATCAACCGCCCGGTCAGGCTGCATCGCGCGGTGCGCGGCCAGGTGGCGCTGGCCGACGTGCTGGACCAGGGCGGCTTCGACCTGGCGCGCGCGCTCGAGGTCGCGCCCGACTTCCTCGACGACGAGAGCCACGCCCATGACGAGGACGTGACCAGCCTGTCGTTCGAGGTCGCCGAGCCGCTCGATCCGGCGAAGTTCCAGGCCTGGATCGGCGCGCTGCTGCAGGAGCAGGGCGGCGACATCCTGCGCGCCAAGGGCATCCTCGACTATGCCGGCGAGCCGCGCCGCTTCGCGTTCCAGGCGGTGCACATGATGGCCGACGGCGATTTCGTGGCGCCCTGGAAGGCCGGCGAGCCGCGCCGCTCGCGGATCGTGTTCATCGGCCGCAACCTCAACCGGCCGCGCCTGCGCCGCGGCTTCGAGGGCTGCCGCGCATGAGCGGCGCGCCCGGCCAGGACGGTCCGGCCGACGCCGACCATCTGCTGCGGACCCGCGGCGTCACCCGCCGGCTCGACGGGTTCGTGGTCGGCTGCGCCTTCTCGCGCGACGGCGGCATGGCGGCGTTCGCCACCGGCGAGGGCACGCTCAGCCTGACGCCGGCAGCCGCGCCGGACTGGACCGACATCGTCGCCCATGACGGCGCGGTGCTGGCGCTGGCGGCCGATATCGGCGGGTCCGGCTTCCTGACCGGCGGCGACGACAACAGCCTGCGCCGCATCGCCGCCGACGGCAGCGTCTCGGTGATCGCGCGCGGCCGGCGCTGGGTCGAGCACGTGGCGACGGCGCCCGGCCGCCAGGGCCTGATCGCGTCGGCCAGCGGCAGGCAGGTCGAGCTGCGCGACGCCGCCGACACGCTCGTCAAGACCCTCGACCATGACAGCACCGTGTCGGGCCTGGTGTTCGACGCCAAGGGCAAGCGGGTCGCGGTGTCGCATTATGGCGGCGCGTCGCTGTGGTTCACCGGCGCGAAGTCCGAGACCGCGCGGCATCTGGCCTGGAAGGGCAGCCATATTGGCGTGGCGCTGCATCCGGACGGCGAGGCGCTGGTCACGGCGATGCAGGAATGCGAGCTGCATGGCTGGCGGCTGTCGGACGGGCACAACATGCGCATGTCCGGCTACCCGCAGAAGACCCAGTCCTTCGCCTTCTCCCGCAACGGCCGCTGGCTGGCGACCGGCGGCGCCGAGGCGGTGGTGCTGTGGCCGTTCTTCGGCGGCGGTCCGATGGGCAAGGCGCCGACCGAACTCGCCGCGGTGCCGGAGGCGATCGCGGTCAGGGTCGCGTTCCACCCGCAGCACGACATCGTCGCCGCCGGCTACTCCGACGGCACGGTGCTGATGGCCGATGTCGCCACCCGGCGGGTGCTGCCGGTCCGCGGCGGTACGCCTGGCCCGAAGGCGGCCGGCGACGGCCGCGCGGTCTCGGCGCTGGCCTTCAGCCCCGACGGCGCGAGGCTCGCCTTCGGCACCCAGGACGGCACCGTGGCGCTGGTCGATCTGGCCGCCCGCTAGTTCGCGTATTCTTCACTAACAAAACGTCAGTGACCGGCTAATAACACTGGCCTGCCGCCCTGCCGGGCCCGCACTGTGGGTTCATCGCCGCATCGCCAGGTCAAAACCGGGCGCAGCGCGGCGATCAACCCGCACGAGGATCCCGTCATGCTGTCATCATTGTCGCGCAGCCGGCCCACCCCGCCATCGACCCGGACCCCCTGGAACAGGCAGCCATCCGCGGCGCAGGCGCGCCAGGCGCTGGAGGCGGCGGCGCTGCCGCACCAGGACCTTCGCTACGAGCCCGCCACCCGCACCGTCTGGAGCCGGGTGCAGCTCGCCGGCGGCCCGGCGCGGGTCACGCACGCCTTCCTCGACGATTTCGCCGCCGGTCAGCGCCTGATCGCCGACCTGCACGCAGCACAGTGCCGCGACGGCGAGCCGCCGCTGCAGTTCCTGGTGGTGGGCTCGGCCGTGCCCGGCATCTACAATCTGGGCGGCGACATCGCCTTCTTCGCCGATCGCATCCGCCATCGCGACCGCGCCGCCATGCACCACTACGCCCAGCATTGCATCGACGTGGTGCATGAGGGGCATCGCGCCATGGGGCTGCCGATCGTGACCATCAGCCTGGTGCAGGGCGATGCGCTCGGCGGCGGCTTCGAGGGCGCGCTGCAGCAGGACATCCTGGTCGCCGAGCGCAGCACCCGGCTCGGCCTGCCGGAGATCCTGTTCAACCTGTTCCCCGGCATGGGCGCCTTCAGTTTTTTGTCGCGCCGCCTGGATGCGTCGCGCGCCGAGCGGATCATCGCCAGCGGCAGGCTGCATACCGGCGCCGAACTGCATGCGATGGGGGTGGTGGACGTGCTGGCCGAGGACGGGCAGGGCGAGCAGACGGTGCGCGGCTACATCGAGGAGAACAGCCGCAAGGCCAACGCGCTGGCCGGCATCATCCGCACCCGGCGGCGGATCAACCCACTGCCCAAGCAGGAACTGGAGGACATCATCGAGATCTGGGTCGATACCGCGATGCGCCTCGAGGAACCCGACCTGCGCCGCATGGAGCGGCTGGTGATGGCGCAGAAGAAGCGGCTGCAGGCCATCGACGGCGTCGGCGCGAACGCTGCCAGCCACGCCGCGGAATAGCGCCGCCCCGGTTGCGTCCGGCCGGCTGGCGGCCGTATTGTCCGAGAAATACGGGGAGTATCGCGGTGGCCGACGACCAGGGACGAGGTGCTGCGACACGGGCGCCGTTCGGCACGCTGCCGGACGGTTCCGCGGTCGAGCGGGTGACGCTGCGCAACCGTCGCGGCACGCGGGTCGAGCTGATCAGCTTCGGCGCCGCGGTGCAGGCGCTGCACGTCGCCGACCGCGACGGCCGGTTCGACGATGTGGTGCTGGGCTATGCGGCCCTCGCCGACTATGTCGACCACCCGCAGTTCTTCGGCGCCACCATTGGCCGCTACGGCAACCGGATCGGCCAGGGCCGTTTCGTGCTCGACGGGCGCACGGTGCAGATCCCGCCGACCGACGGCGCGCAGGCGCTGCATGGCGGGGTGCGCGGCTTCGACCGGCGGCTGTGGAGTATCGATACGCTGTCCGGGCCGGACGAGCCTGCCGCCGTGACCTTCGGCTATCTGAGCCGCGACGGCGAGGAGGGGTTCCCGGGGACGCTCGCGGTGCGCGCCGGCTACGCGCTCGGCGAGGATGACAGCCTGACGCTCTGGTACGAGGCCACCACCGACGCGGCGACGGTGGTCAACCTCACCAACCATTGCTTCTTCAACCTGTGCGGCGAGGCCAGCGGCCGCAGCGCGCTCGACCATCGCCTGACCATCCATGCCGATGCCGTCACCGAGATCGCGCCGACCATGATCCCGACCGGGGCGCTGCTGCCGCTCGACGGCTCGCCGCTGGATTTCCGGCAGGAGACCAGGATCGCCGACCGCATCCGCGACGGGCGCGACGCGCAGATCGCGATGGCGCGCGGCTACGACCACAACTATGTGCTGCGCGGCGGCGTCACCGACGCGCCGCGGCCGGCGGTGCGTCTGGCCGACCCGCATTCGGGACGGGTGCTGGAGATCGCCACCACCGAGCCGGGGGTGCAGTTCTATTCCGGCAATTTCCTCGACGGCACCCGCACCGGCAAGGCCGGCCTGCTCTATCGCCAGGGCGACGCGGTGTGTTTCGAGACCCAGCATTTCCCGGACAGCCCGAACCAGCCGTCGTTTCCGAGCACCAGGCTCGATATCGGCCAGACCTGGCGCTCGCGCACCGTCTGGCGTTTTTCCAGCCAGCCCTGACCCCACAGAGAATCCCAGAAGACACCGATGCCGAACCATCCTGACGACCTCACGCCGGAACAGCGAATCGAGCAGGAGGGCCGGCCGCATGGCCGCGGCAAGGCCCGGCTGCGGTCGCGCGCCTGGTTCGACAATCCGCGCAATCCCGACATGACGGCGCTGTATCTCGAGCGCTACATGAATTTCGGCCTGTCGCAGTCCGAGCTGCAGTCGGACCGGCCGATCATCGGCATCGCCCAGACCGGCTCCGACCTGTCGCCGTGCAACCGCCACCACCTGGTGCTGGCCGAGCGGCTGCGCGAGGGCATACGCGAGGCGGGCGGCATCGCCATCGAGTTCCCGGTGCACCCGATCCAGGAGACCGGCAAACGTCCCACCGCCGGCCTGGACCGCAACCTCGCCTATCTCGGCCTGGTCGAGGTGCTGTACGGCTATCCGCTCGACGGCACCGTG
>CAZZZA010000191.1:0-4821 GCA_964658455.1 uncultured Lichenihabitans sp. | reverse complement strand
CCGATCCCCTGGCGCTCCTGGCAGCGTTCGGAGGATTACTACGAGGAGGGCGCGCTGGTCTGGCTCGATATCGACACCAGGCTGCGGGCGCTGTCGAACGGCACGAAATCGCTCGATAGTTTCGCCGCCGCCTTCTTCGGCATCGACGACGGCAGCGCGGTCGTGCGGACCTACACCTTCGACGACATCGCCCATGCGCTAAGCACGGTGCAGCCTTACGACTGGGCCGGATTCCTGCGCGAGCGTCTGTACGCCATCGGGCCCGACGCGCCGCTCGATGGCCTGACGCGCGGCGGATACCGGCTGGTCTATACCGACCAGATCAGCCCGTTCATGAAAAGCGACGATGCGATCAGGAAAATGGTCGATTTCGATTTCTCGATCGGCCTGGCGCTGCTCAAGGACGGCACCGTCCGCAACGTGATCTGGAACAGCCCGGCCTTCGCGGCCGGGATCGTGGTCGGATCGCAGATCATCGCCATCGACGGGGTGGCGTTCGATCCCGACCTGCTCAAGCAGAGCATCATCGCGGCGAAGGGCGACAGCGCGCCGATCGAGGTGCTGGTGAAGTCCAACAACCGCTACCGCATGGTCAGGATCGACTACCATCAGGGGCTGCGCTACCCGCATCTCGAACGGATCGACGCGAAGGGCAGCGCCTCGCTCGACGCGATCATCGCACCGCGCCACTGAGCGCGATGCGCGGCCGCCGGCCGGTCAGCTTCCCGGGGCGAGCTTGTCCTGGGTGCTGGTCTCGAAGTCGCTGGCCTGGTGGCGTTCGTGGAGCTGGCTTGCCGGCTCGCCGGAGACGCGGTTGACCATGCGGCCGCGCTGCACCGCGGGCCGCGCGGCGATCGCATCGGTCCAGCGCACCACGTTCTTGTAGTCTTGCACCTGCAGGAACTCGGCAGCGTCGTAGATCCAGCCCTTGGTCAGGCCGCCGTACCAGGGGAACACCGCCATGTCGGCAATGCTGTAGTCGCTGCCGGCCAGGAATTCGCTCTCCGCCAGCCGGCGGTCGAGCACGTCGAGCTGGCGCTTGGCCTCCATGGCGAAGCGGTCGATCGCGTATTCGATCTTGGTCGGCGCATAGGCATAGAAATGCCCGAAGCCGCCTCCGAGAAAAGGGGCGCTGCCCATCTGCCAGAACAGCCAGGACAGGCACTCGGTGCGCGCGGCGTGGTCGGTCGGCAGGAACGCGCCGAACTTCTCGGCCAGATACAGCAGGATCGCGCCGGACTCGAACACGCGCTGCGGCTTCTCGCCACTCCTGTCGACCAGGGCCGGGATCTTGGAATTCGGGTTGGCGGCGACGAAGCCGCTGCCGAACTGGTCGCCATCGCCGATCCGGATCAGCCAGGCATCGTATTCGGCGCCGGCATGTCCGGCGGCGAGCAGTTCCTCGAGCATGATCGTGACCTTGACGCCGTTCGGCGTTGCCAGCGAGTAGAGCTGCAGCGGATGACGGCCGACCGGCAGCGCCTTGTCATGGGTGGCGCCCGCGACCGGCCGGTTGATGCTGGCGAACCTGCCGCCATTCTCCTTGTTCCAGACCCAGATTTTCGGCGGCGTGTAGTCGGTCATGGCAAGCGCTCCGGTCCAGGGTTCGGCAGGGTTCAGATATCCGCGTAGAGGTGGGTTTCCGCCTCGCCGCCAGGATGGGTGACGGCGCCGAGATGGGCCGGCCCGACCAGCTGGGCGAATTTCCAGATCGCGCCGCTATTGTAGTCGGTGCCGCGCGGCTGCCAGGCCCGTCGCCGCTCGGCCAATTCCTCGTCGCTCAGCACCACCTCGATCGATCCGGCTTCGGCATCGATGATGATCCGGTCGCCGTTTTGCAGCAATGCGATCGGGCCGCCCGCCGCCGCTTCCGGTCCGATATGGCCGATGCAGAAGCCGCGGGTGCCGCCGGAGAAACGCCCGTCGGTGATCAGCGCCACCTTCTCGCCCATGCCCTGGCCGTAGATCGCGCCGGTCGTCGACAGCATCTCGCGCATGCCCGGACCGCCCTTCGGACCCTCGTAGCGGATCACGATCACATCGCCCGCCTTGTAGGCGCGGTCGTTGACGGCGGCAAACGCGTCCTCCTCGGAATCGAAGCACAGCGCCGAGCCTTCGAAACGAAGCTGCTTCAGGCCGGCGATCTTCACGATCGCGCCGTCCGGCGCCAGGTTGCCCTTCAGCCCCACCACGCCGCCGGTGGTCGAGATCGCCTGGCTCACCGGGTAGACCACGTCCTGGCCGGTCGGGAACACCACGTCCTTCAGGTTCTCGGCCAGGCTCTGGCCGCTGACGGTGATGCAGTCACCATGCAGCAGCCCGCCATCGAGCAGCGATTTCAGGATCACTGGAATGCCGCCGACCCGGTGCACGTCGAGGGCCACGTATTTCCCGCCCGGCTTCAGGTCGGCGATGTAGGGCGTGCGGCGCATGATCTGCGCCACATCGTCCATGGTGAAGCGGATGCCGCATTCATGCGCGATCGCCGGCAGGTGCAGCGCCGCGTTGGTCGAGCCGCCGGTCGCGCCGACCACGACGGCGGCGTTCTCCAGCGCCTTGATGGTGACGATGTCGCGCGGCCGCAGGTTCTGCTCCAGCAGGCGCATCACCGCGCGGCCGCTCTCGACCGCGAACCGGTCGCGCTCCTCGTACGGAGCGGGCGAGCCGGCGGAGCCCGGCAGCGCCAGACCCATCGCCTCGCTGACGGTGGCCATGGTGTTGGCGGTGAACTGCCCGCCGCAGGCGCCGGCGGAGGGACAGGCGGCGCATTCCAGCTCGAACAGGTCCTCGTCGGACATATTGCCGGCCGCGTGCTGGCCGACCGCCTCGAACACGTCCACCACGGTCACGTCGCGGCCCTTGAAGCGGCCGGGCAGGATCGAGCCGCCATACATGAACACCGCGGGCACGTTGAGGCGCAGCATCGCCATCATCATGCCGGGCAGCGACTTGTCGCAGCCGGCCAGCCCGACCAGCGCGTCGTAGCTGTGGCCGCGCATGGTGAGTTCGACCGTGTCGGCGATCGCGTCGCGCGAGACCAGCGACGATTTCATCCCCTGGTGGCCCATGGCGATGCCGTCGGTCACGGTGATGGTGGTGAATTCGCGCGGCGTGCCGCCCGCCTCGTCCACGCCGCGCTTGACCGACTGCGCCTGGCGCGAGAGCGAGATGTTGCAGGGCGCGGCCTCGTTCCAGCAGGTCGCTACCCCGACCAGGGGTTGGTGGATCTGCTGCTCGGTCAGGCCCATCGCATAGTAGTAGCTGCGATGCGGCGCGCGCCCCGGACCCTCGGTGACGTGGCGCGACGGCAGCCGGCTCTTGTCCCAGACCTTAGTCATGCTCTTTCCTCTCAGTCGAGACGGCGCAGCGCCGCATCCAGTCGCGCGATTTCCAGCTGGAAGGCGCTCAATCTTTCCCGATTCTCCTCGACGATCTCGGGCTTCGCGCGGGCGACGAAATCGGCGTTGCCGAGCTTGCGCTCGACCTTGCCCGCCTCGTCGATCGCACGGGCACGATCCCTGGCCAGGCGCGCCCGCTCGGCGTCGAGATCGATGATGCCGGCAAGCGGCAGCACCAGCGTCGCCTCGTCCACCACCGCCTGCGCGGCGCCGTGCGGTAGGTCGCCGTCGAGCACGCTGACGGCGGAGACACGGGCCATGCGGCCGATCGCCTCCGACCAGTCGCGCGCCCGCGCGATGGTCTGCTCGGAGGCGTCGCGCAGCAGCACCGGCGTCACCTTCGATGGCGGCACGCCCATCTCGGCCCGGACCGCGCGTATCTCGCCGATGAAGCGGACCACCCAGTCCAGCTCGCGCGCGATCGCCTCCGATCCGGCCAGTCTGGCCGGCGCCGGCCAGTCGGCGGCGATCAGGCTGCCTTCCGGCCCGAACGCGAACGCCGCCCACAGCGTCTCGGTCACGAACGGCATCACCGGATTGAGGAGCCGCAGGACGATGCCCAGCACCTCGGCGGTGGTGGCGCGCAGCTCGTCCGCCGCCTCGGTGTCGCCAGCATTGAATACCGGCTTGGCGAATTCGAGGAACCAGTCGCAGAATCCGTTCCAGGTGAAACGATAGACGCAGGCGGCATACTCGTCGAACCGGTAGGCCTCGAGCGCCGCCGTCGCCTCGGCGCAGACCGACGCCGCCTCGTCGAGGATCCAGCGTGCCAGACGACCCTTGACGTCGGCGGGGGCGAAACCCTGGCGCGGCCGCACCTGGTTCATCTCGCAGAACCGCGCGGCGTTCCAGAGCTTGGTGACGAAGCTGCGATATTCCTCGACCCGCTTCGGGCCGAGCTTCAGGTCCCTGCCCTGGCCGGTCAGCGCGCAGACCGTGAACCGCAGCGCGTCGGCGCCGTAGCTGTCGATCAGCTCGAGCGGATCGAGACCGTTGCCCTTGCTCTTGCTCATCTTCTGGCCGCGCTCGTCGCGCACCAGCCCATGGATGAAGACCTGCCGGAACGGCACCGCGTCCATCAGGTGCAGCCCCATCATCATCATCCGCGCGACCCAGAAGAAGATGATGTCGAAGCCGGTGACCAGCACGTCGCCGGGATAGTAGCGCGCCAGCTCGGCGGTATGGTGCGGCCAGCCGAGCGTCGAGAACGGCCACAGCGCCGAGGAGAACCAGGTATCGAGCACGTCCTCGTCGCGGGTGAGGTCGACGGCGGCGCTGTAGTGCAGCAGCGCCTGTTCGGCGGCCTGCTCGGCATCATGGGCGACGAAGACGTGGCCGTCCGGCCCGTACCAGGCGGGGATACGGTGCCCCCACCAGAGCTGGCGGCTGATGCACCAGGGCTGGATGTCGCGCATCCAGGCGA
>CAZZZA010000190.1:0-4841 GCA_964658455.1 uncultured Lichenihabitans sp. | reverse complement strand
CGCCTATCTCGGCCTGGTCGAGGTGCTGTACGGCTATCCGCTCGACGGCACCGTGCTCACCATCGGCTGCGACAAGACCACGCCGGCCTGCCTGATGGCGGCGGCCACGGTCAACCTGCCGGCGATCGCGCTGTCGGTCGGGCCGATGCTCAACGGCTGGTTCCGCGGCCAGCGCACCGGCTCGGGCACCATCGTCTGGAAGGCGCGCGAGCTGCTGGCGACCGGCGAGATCGACTACGAGGGCTTCGTCAAGCTGGTCGCCTCCTCGGCGCCGTCCACCGGCTACTGCAACACCATGGGCACGGCGACCACCATGAACGCGCTGGCCGAGGCGCTGGGCATGCAGCTGCCGGGTGCTGCGGCGATCCCGGCGCCGTATCGCGACCGCCAGGAATGCGCGTTCCTGACCGGCAAGCGCATCGTCGAGATGGTCCACGAGGACCTCAAGCCGTCCGACATCATGACCAGGCAGGCGTTCGAGAACGCGATCAGGGTCAATTCGGCGATCGGCGGCTCGACCAACGCGCCGATCCATCTGGCCGCGATCGCCCGGCATCTGGGCATCGACCTGCCGCTCGAGAGTTGGCAGCGCCTCGGGCTGGACATCCCGCTGCTGGTCAACCTGCAGCCGGCCGGCGCCTATCTCGGCGAGGATTTCTACCGCGCCGGCGGCGTGCCGGCGGTGGTCGCGCAGCTGATCGGCAACGGGCTGATCGCCGAGGGCGCGCTGACCGCGAACGGCCGCAGCATCGGCGAGAACTGCGCCGGCGTCCGCATCGAGGACGAGGACGTGATCCGGCCGTACGACCGGCCGCTGAAGCAGCGCGCCGGCTTCCTGGTGCTGACCGGCAACCTGTTCAACTCGGCGATCATGAAGACCAGCGTCATCTCCGAGGAATTCCGCCAGCGCTACCTGGCCGATCCGAACGACCCCGACGCGTTCGAGGGCCGGGCGATCGTGTTCGACGGGCCGGAGGACTACCACGCCAGGATCGACGACCCGTCGCTCGACATCGGCGAGCACGACGTGCTGGTGATGCGCGGCGCCGGTCCGATCGGCTTTCCCGGCGCCGCAGAGGTCGTGAACATGCGGCCGCCGGTCTACCTGATCGAGAAGGGCGTGCATGCGCTGGCCTGCATCGGCGACGGGCGCCAGTCCGGCACCTCCGGGTCGCCCTCGATCCTGAACGCCTCGCCGGAAGCCGCGGCCGGTGGCGCGCTGGCACTGCTGCGCACCGGCGACCGCATCCGCGTCGATCTCGGCCGCGGCCGGGTGGACATGCTGGTCGACGATGCGGAGATCCAGGCCCGTCGCGCCGCGCTCGATGCGGCGGGCGGCTACAGCTATCCGGCGCACCAGACGCCGTGGCAGGCGCTGCAGCGCGGCGTGGTCGGCCAGCTCGAGAACGGCGCGGTGCTGGAGCCCGCGATCCAGTATCAGCGGATCGCGCAGAGCAAGGGCATCCCCCGCGACAACCACTGAGCGCCGGTTGGCAAACCCGCCCCGTGGCGCAGCGGGAAAACATTTGTCAGACAAGCATTCCGCGATAAAAGACAGCGGCGGGAAGCGGCGATACAGCCGCGATCACCCAACGGAGGACGCTTCATGAACACGACCAGACGCCGATTGATGCAGGTCTCGTCGCTCGGCGCCGTGGCGGCGCTGACCGGGCTGGGGCAAGCGCGGGCCGCCTCCCGGCTGAAGATCGGCTTCATCGTCAAGATGCCCGAGCAGGCCTGGTTCATCAACGAACAGAAGGCCGCCACCGAGGCCGGCCGCAGCGGCGACTTCGTGGTCGTCAACTTGGCCGGCACCGACGGCAGCGCGGTGATGAGCGCCATCGACAACCTCGCCGCGCAGGGCGCCAAGGGTTTCGTGATCTGCCCGCCCGACGTGCGCCTGGGCCCGGCGATCTACGCCAGGGCCACCGGCGCCAACATGAAGGTGGTCTCGGTCGACGACCAGTTCGTCTCCGCCGACGGCAAGCCGATGCCGCAGGTGCCGCATCTGGGCATGTCCGGCTACAAGATCGGCCAGCAGGTCGGCCAGACCATCGCCGACGAGATGAAGAAGCGCGGCTGGAAGCCGGAGGAGGTGGCGGCCTGCCGCATCACCGACCAGGAGCTGCCGACCGCGCGCGAGCGCGTCGCCGGCGCCACCGACGCGCTGCTCGCCGCCGGCTTCCTGAAGGCGAACTTCTTCGACGCGCCGCAGCGCACCACCGACACCGAGGGCGCCAACACCGCGTCGAGCCCGGTGTTCGCGCGCCACGGCCAGTTCAAGAAGTGGATCATCTTCGCGCTGAACGAGGAGAGCGTGCTGGGCGGCGTGCGCGCCTCCGAGCAGTTCCATCTCGGCGCCGACGACGTGATCGGCGTCGGCATCAACGGCACCGGCGCCGCGTTCGCCGAGTTCAGCAAGCCGCAGCCGACCGGCTTCTTCGGCACCATCGCCGTCAGCTCGGCGCTGCATGGCCGTCAGAGCGCGCTGAACCTGGTGTCCTGGATCAATGACGGCAAGCAGCCGCCGGCCAACACCCAGACCACCGGCACGCTGATGACCCGCGACAACTGGAAGCAGGTCAAGGAGCAGCTCGGTTCATGAGCCAGCCGGCGCACCCCGACTCCGCTCCCGGTCGGGGTGCGGCCGGGCACCAGGATCCGTTCCTGGTGCTGTCCGGGATCGAGGTCGAGTTTCCGGGCGTCAAGGCGCTGCGCGGCGTCGATCTCAGCGTCGCCCGCGGTTCGGTGCACGGGCTGATGGGCGAGAACGGCGCCGGCAAGTCGACGCTGCTCAAGGTGCTGAGCGGGGTGAACGTCCCCAAGGCCGGCACCATCGCCGTCGACGGCCGCGCGCACAGCTTTCGCAACGCCGCCGACGCGCTCGAGGCCGGCATCGCCATCATCTACCAGGAGCTGCATCTGGTGCCCGGCCTGAGCGCCGCCGAGAACCTGATGCTGGGCCAGCTGCCGCGTCGCATGGGCCTGATCGACCGCAAGGCGCTGCGCGCCCGCGCCGAGGCGGTGCTGCGCGATCTCGGCGAGCCGATCGACCCGTCGATCCCGGTCGGCCGGCTGTCGATCGGCCAGCGGCAGATGGTCGAGATCGGCAAGGCGCTGCTGCGCGACGCCAGGATCATCGCTTTCGACGAGCCGACCAGCTCGCTCTCCTCGCGCGAGGTCGACAACCTGAAGCGCATCGTGCGCCGGCTGCGCGACGAGGGCAGGGCGATCATCTACGTCACCCATCGCATGGCCGAGCTGTTCGAACTCTGCGACACCGTCACGGTGTTTCGCGACGGCGCGCGGGTGGCGCACCATGCCGACATCGCCGGCGTCACCCAGGACCGGCTGGTGACGGAGATGGTCGGCCGCGCGATCGAGGACATATACGGCTACCATCCGCGTCCGCAGGGCGCGGTGCTGGCGAGCATCGACGGCGTCACCGGGCCCGGCCTGAGCGCGCCGGCCTCGTTCTCGGTCCGCGCCGGCGAGATCGTCGGGTTCTTCGGCCTGGTCGGCGCCGGCCGCACCGAGCTGATGCGCCTGCTGTGCGGCACCGAGCGCGCCACCGGCGGCAGCGTGACGCTGCGCGGCAAGAAACTGCGCATGGGCTCGCCACGGCGCGCGATCGAGGCCGGCATCGCCATGTGTCCGGAGGACCGCAAGCGCGAAGGCATCTTCCCGATCGCCTCGGTGAACGACAACATCAACATCAGCGTGCGCCGGCGCTACGCCACCTACGGGCTGGTGGATTTCGCGCGGGAGAAACTCAACGCCGTGCGCGCGATCCGCGACCTCGACATCCGCACCGCCAGCGGATCGACCGAGATCCGCACCCTGTCCGGCGGCAACCAGCAGAAGGCCATCCTCGGCCGCTGGCTGTCGGAGGAGATCGGCCTGTTCGTGCTCGACGAGCCGACGCGCGGCATCGATGTCGGCGCCCGGGCGCAGATCTACAAGATCCTCTACGCGCTGGCGGAAAAGGGGGTCGGCGTGATCGTGGTCTCGAGCGACCTGTCGGAGGTCAGCTCGATCTGCGACCGGGTGCTGGTGATGGCCGACGGCAGGCTCACCGCCGACCTGCCGCGCGACCAGATCACCCCGGAGCGCCTGCTGGGTCACGCCCTGCCGCAGTAGCGACGCCCGACCCGCCCTTCACCTGCAGCCCTGCCAGCCGTCCAGCCGCGAGACCCACCCATGCAGCCCGCCACCGCCACCCATTCCCCGCCCAGCACGCCAGCCCGGCAGGGGCGTCTGCAGACGACGATCCGTCGCGCGATCCAGCAATCCGGCATCGTGCTGGTGTTCCTGCTGCTGCTGCTGCTGCTGGCCGCCCTGGTGCCGGACTTCACTTCGCGCGGCAACGTCACCGGCCTGCTGCTGTCGGTGACGCTGACCGGCACCATCGCCGCCAGCATGATGCTGGTGCTGGCGCTGGGCGAGGTCGACCTGTCGATCGCCTCGATCGTCGCCTTCGCCGGCGTGGTCGGTTCGGTGGCGGCCAACACGCTGGGCGCGCCGCTCGGCATCCTGTGCGGCATCCTGGCCGGCGGCGCGATCGGCCTGTTCAACGGCGTGGTGGTGGCCTCGCTCGGCATCAACTCGCTGATCGCCACCCTGGCGACCATGGAGGCGGTGCGCGGCCTGGCCTACATCGCGTCCGGCGGCGACGCGGTGCCGATCATGGCGCCGGCCTTCTTCGGCCTGTCCTCGGCGAGCTTCCTGGGCCTCACCACCCCGGTCTGGGTCATGTTCCTCAGCTTCGTGATTCTGGGCTTCGTGCTGAACCGCACCGTGTTCGGCCGCGACGTGCTGGCGATCGGCGGCAATGTCGAGGC
>CAZZZA010000189.1:0-4858 GCA_964658455.1 uncultured Lichenihabitans sp. | reverse complement strand
ACGTTGCAGAAGGCGCAGGCGCGGGTGCAGATCTCGCCCATGATCATCATGGTGGCGTGGCGCTGCGACCAGCACTCGCCGATGTTCGGGCAGGCGGCCTCCTCGCAGACCGTGACCAGGCGCTGCTCGCGCATCAGGGCGCGGGTCTCGTGGTAGATCGGGTGCGTCGGCGCCTTGACGCGGATCCAGTCCGGCTTGCGCTGCACCGGATTGTCCGGCCGGTGCGCCTTTTCCGGGTGACGGACCGGCGCCGCGAGGCCGGCGCCGGGGCTCGGCACCGGGCCAGGGGCTGGCGGGTTGCCGGCCCGGTGGTCGATCAGCAGGCGCGTGGGCATGGGGCCGACTTCATCCGATCTGAGAACAGGAAACTGCCCCCGACAGGTGGAGCCGGGCGCCCTGCCCGTCAAGCGCCAGGGCCCGCCGGTCCGGCCTGCGCCGGGCGGCATCTTCACGCAAACGCCACACACCCGCCGGTCCGATCGTCTATTGCTGGATGACCGTGGGCACCCGCCGGCGCCGCCGAGGCCGGGGCAGCACGGCCCACGGCGCGCGAAGACGGGTTTGGAGACCAGAGCGAGTGGCAGTCGAGACCAGTATGGATACGGCAGGCGTCGCGGGCGCCTACGCGAAGTGGGCACCGGTCTATGACAAGGTGTTCGGACCGGTGTTCAAACAGGGGCGGCACGCGGCGGTCCAGGCGGCCGAACGCATCGGCGGCAGGATCCTGGAGGTCGGGGTCGGCACCGGTCTGTCCCTGCCGAGCTACAACAGGACCAGCCGGATCGTCGGCATCGACATCTCCGAACCGATGCTCGCCAAGGCGAAAGCCCGCGTGCAGCGCGACAGGCTTTCGCATGTCGAATGGATCGGCCATGGCGACGCCGAGCAGCTCGCGTTTGCCGACGCCTCGTTCGACGTGGTGGTCGCGCAATACGTCGTCACCGCGATCCCGAACCCGGAACGGGCGCTCAACGAGTTCATCCGCGTCGTGCGGCCCGGCGGCGAGATCATCCTGACCACTAGGATCGGCGCCGAGGGCGGCCTGCGCGGCAAAATCGAGGGCGCGCTGATGCCGGTGACCAGCCGGCTCGGCTGGCGGACCGAATTCTCCTGGGCGCGCTACGAGGCGTGGCTGGCGGCGTCGCCGAACCTGCGGCTGATCGAGAAGCGCGCGCTGCCGCCGCTCGGCCATTTCTATCTGGTCCGGATCGGCCGGCTGCCGGACCAGCAGAGCAACTGAAAACGCGGCCGTCTCTTCCGGGAGACAGAGCAAGTCAAAGGTAGTCCGATGAAGATTGGATTTTTCGAGCTTCTTCGTATCCAGCGCTGGGACGATCACCGCTACTACCACCACGACCTGGTCAACCAGTCCCTGCATCTGCTCAGCGCGCTGAGCTTCATCTGCGCCTATGCGCTGCTGCTCAAGGATCCCGCCTACGCGGCGCTGCTCGCCTGGCTCGTCTCGATGACCAGCCGGCAATGCGGTCATTTCTTCTTCGAACCCAAGAGCTACGACGTGGTCAACGAGGCCACGCACGAGCACAAGGAGGAGATCAAGATCGGCTACAACCTGCGCCGCAAGGTCGTGCTGATGGCGGTCTGGGCGCTGTCGCCGCTGCTGCTGCTGCTCGACCCGACGGCGCTTGGCCTCTGCCGTCCCGCCGACAGCCTGCTCATGTTCGCCCGCCATGTCGGCTATCTCTGGCTGGCGATCGGCGTCGGCGGGCTGCTGTTTCGCACCGTGCAGCTGTTCATCATCAAGGACGTGCAGACCGGACTGGTCTGGGCGACCAAGATCATCACCGATCCGTTCAACGATGCGATGCTCTATCGCGGCGCGCCGATGATGCTGCTCGCCCGACGCGGCAACCACCGCTTCGCCCACGAGGAGTTCCCGGACGAGGCGGTCGAACTCAACCGCTGAGCCACGTGCCGGGCCGGCATCCAGGCCGGCCCGACGGGGATCGCTAGCGGCCGATCGCGGCCGCGGCGAGTTCCGCCAGCACCTGCCGCCTGATGGTCTTGTTGCTCGTCTCCGGATCGGACCACCACCAGCCGTCGCGCAGCATCTCGCGTGATGCGGCCACGAACCGGTCCGACACCGCGGCGAAATCGGCGTCGCTGTAGTTCAGGCTGAAGATGAGGCGTCCGGTGCCGACCCAACTGAGCGACAGCCCGTGCGCACGCAGGTAGTATTGCAGCATCCAGTCGTAGCGCGACGGGACGGTGTAGAGCACGGTCCAGATCGAGGACAGGTTGGCGACCTTGACCGGCACGCCGGCGGCTTCGAGTGCTGCGTTCAGACGCGCGGCGCGATCATCCCAGCGCTGGTCGAGCCCTTCGTAGAACGCGCGGATCGCCGGATCGGACAGGCGCTGCAGGAACGCGCTCATCGCCCCCATCACCTGCGGATGGGCGTTGAAGGTGCCACGCGCGAAACAGATATCGGCCGGCCTGTCGTCGCGGAACCGGCGCATCAGCGCCGCCCTGCCGCACAGCACCCCGACCGGCAGGCCGCCGCCGAGCGACTTGCCGTAGGTGATCATGTCGGGCTGCACGCCGAAATAATCCTTGGCGCCACCTGGCGAAAGCCGGAAGCCGGTGAAGACCTCGTCGAAGATCAGCACGATGCCGCGCTCATCGCAGGCGGCGCGCAACCGGCGCAGCCAGTCGGCATAGGCATCGCGATCGAACTGCGCGCTGCGGCTGCTGTCGATCAGCATCGAGTCCGACGCCGCCGCCTTGTTCGGATGCAGCGCCTGCAGCGGGTTGACCAGCACGCAGGCGATATCGCGACGCTGGCGCAAAACCTCGAGCGTGCGTTCGGACATCTCCGCCAGCGTCAGCGTCCAGTCGGCCGGCATCGGGTTGCCGACGCCCGGCTGCACGTCGCCCCACCAGCCGTGATAGGCGCCGCAGAACCTGACCAGACGGCGTCGGCGCGTGTGGTAGCGCGCCAGCCGCACCGCCTGCATTACCGCCTCGGTGCCGGACATGTGGAACGACACCTCGTCGAGCCCGGAGATCGCCTGCAGCCGGGCGACATTGTCGGCCACCACCGGATGATAGGCGCCGAGCAGGCCGCCGAGATCAGCGGTGCGCTCGGCACCCTCGCGCATGCAGTCCTTGTAGAAATCATGGCCGAACAGATTGACGCCGTACGATCCGGTCAGGTCGTGGAAGATGTTGCCGTCGAGGTCGGTGACGGTCACCCCCTGCGCCGATCGCATGAACGATCCGACCGGCAACGCCTCGCGCACCATGCCGCTGAACTGGAACGGCACCCGGTAGGCGGCGGTGAATTGCAGATCGGAGATGCCAGGCCGGGTCTGCGCGGTCAGCGCGATCGATTGTGCGAACCGGGTGCGATAGAGCCGCGACAGCCGCTCGAACCCTGCCCTGCGGCTGGCGACGATCGCCGCCGGCGCGCCGTCGCAGTCAAAGAAGCGATCCTGCCCGTGCGCGTAGAACGGGGTCAGCGCCGCCAGCCGTTTCGACCAGCGTGCGTGCCCGGTCAGCGACGGATGCTTGGCGCGCGACAGCGCCAGACGCGCGCGGCCACGCGACAGCAGCGCGCCGGCCGCGACGCCGGCGGCCAGCACCCGCCCCGCCGACATGATTCGAGCCTGCATCACGTGGCCTCCATGGCGAGAGATAAGACAAGGTGATGACGAAACCTACTTCCCCGGTAAAGCTCGGCAAAAATGAAGGTTTGAATTTCCTGCTCACCAACCGCATTCCAAGGCGGCTGGCCGGCCGGCTGGTCGGCGCGGTCAGCCGTAGCGAGAACATGGTGATCCGGACGGTCTCGTTATGGATCTGGCGGCGCTTCACCGACATCGACCTGTCCGACGCCAGGGACATTCGCTTCGCCAGCATGCACGACCTGTTCACCCGGCGGCTGAAACCGGGGGCGCGGCCGATCGATCCCGATCCCTCGGTGTTTGTCAGCCCGTGCGATGCGCTGATCGGCGCCACCGGGACCATCGCCCGTGGCCAGGCCCTGCAGGTCAAGGACATGCCCTACAGCGTCGCCGAGCTGCTGGGCGACGCGGCCCATGCGTCGGCGTTGGAAGGCGGCAGCTTCGTCACCCTGCGGCTGACATCGGCGATGTATCACCGTTTCCACGCGCCGCGCGCCGTGCGGATCGAGCGCGTGCTGCATCTGTTCGGCGATCGCTGGAACGTCAACCCGCCGACCCTGAAGCGGGTCAGCCGGCTGTTCTGCCGCAACGAGCGGGTGGTGCTGCACGCCGTCGCCCGCGACGACGGGCAGCCGCTGACGCTGGTGGCGGTGGCGGCGATCCTGGTTGCCGGTATCAGGCTCGGCTTCCTGGAACTCGAACCGATGCCCCGCGGGACGGTAAGGCGCCCCTATGCGTGCGACGCGCCGGCGGCGCGGGGCGACGAACTCGGATGGTTCGAGCACGGATCGACCATCCTCATGCTCACGCCCGAGCGGATGGTGCTCGCACACGGCCTGCAGCCGGGAGACCGGGTGCGCATGGGCCAGGCACTGTGGTGGCGGGCCGGGCCGAAGCCGTGACGGCGCCAGGCGCCGCGGCGCGCTACATGTGGACCGCGCGGCCCCAGGCGTCGAGCACCGCCTCGTGCATGGTCTCGCTGACGGTCGGGTGGGGGAACACCGTGTGCATCAGCTCGGCCTCGGTGGTCTCGAGGGTGCGGGCGATGACGTAGCCCTGGATCATTTCCGTGACCTCGGCGCCGACCATGTGCGCGCCCAGCAGCTCGCCGGTCTTGGCGTCGAAGACGGTCTTGACCATGCCCTCCGGCTCGCCCATCGCGATCGCCTTGCCGTTGCCGATGAACGGGAAGCGGCCGACCTTGACCGCCCTGC
>CAZZZA010000188.1:0-4909 GCA_964658455.1 uncultured Lichenihabitans sp. | reverse complement strand
GTGCTGGCGGTGTTCCCGGAACTCGGCATCTCCGGCTACGCGATCGACGATCTGCGACAGCAGGATGCGCTGCTCGATGCGACCGAGCAGGCGCTGTCGCTCCTGGCGCAGCGCACCGCCGACCTCTCGACGCTGATCCTGGCCGGCGCGCCGCTTCGCCACCAGGGCGCCCTGTTCAACGCCGCGGTGGCGGTGCATCGCGGCCGGCTGCTGGGCGTGGTGCCGAAATCGTTCCTGCCGAACTATCGCGAGTTCTACGAGCCGCGCCAGTTCGCGCCCGGGGTCGGCCGCGTCGGCGAGACCATCCGCGTCGCCGGCGGCGCGGTCCCGTTCGGCACCGACCTGCTGTTCGAGGCCGAGGACCTTCGCGGCTTCGTGGTCGCGGTCGAGATCTGCGAGGATCTCTGGGTGCCGCTGCCGCCCAGCACCCGCGCGGCGCTGGCCGGCGCCACCATCATCGCCAACCTGTCCGCCAGCAACATCACCGTCGGCAAGGCCGAGACCAGGCGGGTCCTGTGCCAGGCGCAGTCGGCCAGGGCGCTGTGCGCCTACCTCTATGCCGCCGCCGGCGAGGGGGAATCGACCAACGACGTCGCCTGGGACGGGCAGGTGTCGATCTTCGAGGCCGGGACCGCGCTCGCAGAGAGCGAGCGCTTCCCGTCCGGGCCCCACGCCCTGCTCGCCGATCTCGATCTCGACCTGCTGCGCCAGGAACGCGCCCGCACCACCAGCTTCGATGCCTGCCGCGCCGCCGAGGGCGGCACCGCCGCCGGCTGGCGCCGCATCGGCTTCAGCGCCGATCCGCCAGGCGGCGATCTCGGCCTGAGGCGACGGCTGGAGCGGTTCCCGTTCGTGCCGTCGGATCCGGCGCGGCTGGAGCAGGATTGCTACGAGGCCTACAACATCCAGGTCAGCGCGCTGATGCAGCGCATGCGGGCGATCGCCTGCAAGAGCCTGGTGATCGGCGTCTCCGGCGGGCTGGACTCGACCCAGGCGCTGATCGTCGCCGCCCGCGCCGTCGACCGGCTGGGCCTCGGACGCGAAGCGATCCATGCCTACACCATGCCGGGATTCGGCACCGGCGACGCCACCCTGGCCAACGCGCTGGCGCTGATGCGGGCTTTGGGGGTGACGGCGCGGACGCTCGACATCAAGCCGTCTGCGGCGCTGATGCTCGAGACCATGGGCCACCCGTTCGCGCGCGGCGAGCCGGTCTACGACGTCACCTTCGAGAACGTGCAGGCCGGGCTGCGGACCGACTACCTGTTCCGCCTGGCGAACCAGTCCGGCGGCATCGTGGTCGGCACCGGCGACCTGTCCGAACTCGGGCTCGGCTGGTGCACCTACGGCGTCGGCGACCAGATGTCGCACTACAACGTCAATGCCGGGCTGCCGAAGACGCTGATCCAGCACCTGATCCGCTGGGTGATGGAGTCAGGCTGGTTCGAGGCGCCGGTGCCGGACACGCTCGGCCGCATCCTCGCCACCGAGATCTCCCCGGAGCTGGTGCCGGCCGGCGAGGATCGGGCGCTGCAGAGCACCGAGGCCAGGATCGGCCCCTACGCGCTGCAGGATTTCACCCTGTTCCATCTGCTGCGCTACGGGTTCCGCCCCTCGAAGGTCGCCTTCATGGCGCTGCTCGCCTGGGAGGATGCGTCGCGCGGCGACTGGCCGCCCGGTTTCCCGCCGGACCGCCGCCAGGCGTACGACCTGGCGCAGATCCGCCACTGGATGACGCTGTTCCTGACCCGGTTCTTCGCCTTCAGCCAGTTCAAGCGCACCGCGGTGCCGAACGGGCCGAAGGTCTCCGGCGGCGGCGCGCTGTCGCCGCGCGGCGACTGGCGCGCGCCGTCGGATGCGAGCGCGCGCGCCTGGCTCGACGAGCTGCGTGACGGGGTGCCGCTCCAGGACGCCGCGGATCAGTCCGAGGCCTGACGGCAGCGCGGCAGCGTGCCCTCGATCCAGGCGGCGGTGTCGCGCAGGCCGTCGGCCCAGGCGACATGCGGCGACCAGCCGGTCCGTGTTGCGAGCCGTCTGCAATCGAGGATGTTGGCGGCCACGTCGGAGGTGCGGCCCGGCCGGTAGTCCAGGCGCGGCACCACGCCGAGCAGACGTCCGGCATCCTCGATCACCGACAGCACGCTGCGCCCGTCGCCGCTGCCGACATTGCACAGGCGCAGGCCGGGATCGTCGGAGAACGCCACCGCCAGCATCGCCGCGATCACGTCGTCGATATGGATGTAGTCGCGGATCGTCGCCCCGTTGCCCCAGACCGGGATCGCCGCGCCCTGCATCAGCCGGTGCAGCACCGCGGCCACCAGCCCCTGCTCACGCTGCGGATGCTGGTGCGGGCCGTAGGCGTTGGCGATCCGCACGATCCGGTAGTCGAGCCCGTAGAGATGCCAGTAAAGCGCGAGGTATTTCTCCGCGGTCAGCTTGCCGATGCCATAGGCCGAGATCGGATCGGTCGGCGCGGTCTCAGGGATCGCGCCCGTCGCGCGCGCCTGGCCATAGACGGTGCCGCCGGAGGAGGCGAACACGATCCGGCGCACGTGCTGGCGCCGGCAGGCATCGAGCAGCCTGATCCGCGGCGGCATGCCGTCGGCGACGATCTGCGCCGGGTTCTCGTTGGAGCTGTTCGGCAGCCCGGCGCCGATCAGGTCGAACAGATGGGTGTGACCGGCGACCAGCGCGTCTGGATCGTCAAGCTGCTCGATGTCGCCGCGTCGCCAGGACAGCGACGGCACCGACGCCGGGGGCGCCGGCGCCCGCCCGAAGCCGGTGGTGCGGATGCCGGCCCGGGCCAGCGCCAGGCACAGATTCTGGCCGATGAAGCCGCCGGCCCCGAGCACCAGGCATCGCGCGGCGCGGTGCGGCACCACGACGCTCAGCGCCGCTTGCGGCTGGCGCGCATCCGCAGCCGCAGCCAGGGGTGGCGCGCCTCGACGAACGCCACCATCGCCCGCTTGTTCTCGTCCTGCTCGGTGATGGCGTTGACCATTGAGCCGGCATGCACGCGATAGAAGGCGAGTTCCTCCTCGACCGCCACGCCGTGCAGCCCGCGTTCGACCAGCCGGCACCAGAGCGAGAAATCCTCCCACCCCATCGCGTCGCGCCGCACGTAGTAGCCGCCCGCCGCCGCCCAGGCCCATTTCGCCACCAGGGCCATGGCGTCGATATAGTTGCCGGACGCGAGGCGGCCCGGATCGAACGGGTAGATGCCCATCAGCGTCTCGGCGGCGCCGAACTGGCGGATCAGCGGATAGGCGAACGCGGCCAGCGGCGCCGCCGTGACGCCGCGCAACAGCCGCGCGCATGCCTCCGGCGTCAGGCGGTTGTCGGAATCGAGCACCATGATCCAGGGGGTCTCGGCCTGGTCGAACACCAGGTTGCGCGCCCCGCCGAGCCCGGCATTGGCCCTGGTGCGCAGGATGCGCAGCCGGTTGAAGCGCAGCCGGTTGCGTTCCGCCCAGTCCAGCAGCAGCGCCACCGAGCCGTCGCTGGAGCCGTCATCGACCACCACCAGGTCGATCGCCGCCAGGCTCTGCGCCAGCACCGAGTCGAGCGCCTCGCCGATATGGCTTTCGTAGTTGTACGAGGTCATGCCGACCGTGACCTCGGCGTCGCCGAGCGAGTCGTAGCTGTAGAGCACGTCGCCGTCCGGGATGTCCGGCAGACCGGCCGCGCGGTAGGCGCCGCGCCGCAGCGTCAGGTCGGCGGCCCGTGCCGCCTCGGCGCCGCCATCCAGCCCGGCCAGCAGCAGCGCCCAGAGTTCGGCCTGCCGCCGCGGCCCGAACTGCCACAGGCTGTCATGGTAGGCGTCGCGCGCGACCCGGCGTCGCAGCGTGGCGTCGTCGGCCAGACGCAACAGGGTCTGCTCCCACGCCTCCGGCGTCTCCGGCAGGAAGCCGGTCGACCCGTCTCGCACCGCCCGTCGGAACGGGCCGGTGGGGGTGGCCACCAGGCAGACCCCGGCGAGGGCCGATTCGAAATATTTCAGCTCGCTCTTGGCCTCGCAGAACGGGTTGTCCCGCTCCAGCGGACAGAGCGAGACGTCGAAGCGGGCCAACTCGCCCGGCAGCGCGTCGAGCGGCACCAGGTCGCGCCACTCGATCTGCGCCGCGTGCGGCAGCAGCTCCGGGAACTCGTCGAGCAGGATCAGCCCCTCGCCGCTGCGCGGATCGCGGAACAGCACCAGCCTGGCCGACGGGCGCGCCGCCAGCAGCCGCGCCAGCGGCGCCGCGATGGTGGCGAAATCCTTCTGGTGGGTGCGGGTGCCGCCGGCGTAGCCGAACCGGACCAGCCCGTCCTCCACGCACTCGCCGCGCAGCCGCACCGCGCGCCGCGCCGCGCGCTCGGTCGCGGCATCGAAGCTGTTGGGGATCACATGCACCACCGGATGCTGCGCGCCGACCGCGTCGGCCAGCTCCCTGGTGGTGGCGACGGCCAGGTCGGTGTTGGTCAGCGTGCGCTGCATCGACTGGAAATAGGACCGGCTTTCCGCCTCGGTTACGAAGGTGGTGCGGATGCCGTCGATGATCTCGGCTACCGCCAGCGCGGGCTGCACGATCAGGTCGTCGATGTCGAACGCCACCCTGGTGCGGGCGGCGCGGGCCAGCTCCAGCAGGGTCTGGACGTGCGCGCTGTAGCCGGCGCGCCAGAGCACCACCAGGTCGGCCGCCGCCAGATTGTCCGGGTTGACGTCGACGATGCCGACGCACGCCACCGCATAGCCGGCATTGGCGCAGGCGGCGGCGTTGCGCGCGGTGCGGTAGGCGGCGCCCGGCGTGCCGGGTTCGCCGGCCACGAACAGGACGCGGCGCACCGGCCGCCAGCCATGCGCCGTGACCGGTTCCGCCTGGCCGGCGGCGGGGCCGGGCGGCGACGCGGCCGGCGGCGGTTCGGGCGG
>CAZZZA010000187.1:1182-4911 GCA_964658455.1 uncultured Lichenihabitans sp. | reverse complement strand
GTTGTCGGCTAAAGACTACAGGAAGCGCCAAGGCGCGGCGAGGGCGCGGCCGGCGCTCCGGCTGCGCGGCGACGGCGCGTGGGAAATTTGCATCCAAACATCGGGGCTCCACGTAGCGTCCTGCGAAACGGTTCGATTTTGCAATGGGTGAGGCATGGGCATCGAGAACAAGTCAGGCTCGCTCGCACGAGATGATTTCGGCAACGCCTCCTGGATGCCGACGATTCCTGACTTGCTGCCGCCCCTGCCGCAGGGCGTCACGCTGTCGGACGGGCTGGTGGCGTTCGAACACGCGGTCGACAGCTGGGCGCTGCTGCGGGCCGGCCTGCGCGCGGCCCGGTTCGAGGACGGCCTGATCGGCCTCGAGAGCTATCGCGAGGCGCTCAGCCTGGGCGGCGCGGCGGTCGCCCCGGCCGAGCTGCTGCGGCTGATGATCGTCGCCGCGACCGAGGACCGGCCGCCGCCCCGCGAGCTGCGCGCCAGCTTCCAGCGTCTCGACGCGATCCGCAGCGGGCTCGCCGCGGTCCAGGGCGGGGCGGAACCCGGCCTGACCGCCGAACTGCTGTTCGAACTCAGCGTCAGCCTCGGCGGCCGCGGCCTGATCGGCCGCGACCTGCAGCGGGCGCAGCAGGCGGCCGACGATATCGAGCGCCTGCTCGCCGAGACCGTCCGGGTGCCGCTGCTGGTGCGGGCGGCGATCCTGGCGGCGCGGATCGGCATCGCGGCGCCGTTCGGCGTCGCCAGCCCGATGCTCAGCCGGCTGATGCTGCCGCTGCTGGCCGCGGCCCGCGGCAGGACGCCGCTGTTCCTGTCCGACAGCCTGCAGCAGGCGCCGCGCGGCTACAGCGATGCGCTGGCGGTGCTGGCGGCGGGCGGCTCCTGGGAGAGCTGGATCGCCTACTACGCGGCCCAGGTCGCCGGCGCCGCAGAGGCGGCGGCGGCGCGCCTCGGCGAGGCGGAGCGGGTGCGCGATGCGCTCGGCAAGCGGCTGGAGACGTTGCGGTCGCACTCCAACGCGCACCGCCTGGCGGAACGCGCGATCACCGCGCCGGTGCTGACCGTCGGCCTGGCGCAGCAGATGCTCGGCGTGTCGTTCCAGACCGCCAACGCGGCGATCGCCGCCCTGGTCAAGCTCGATGTGCTGCGGCCGCATTCGAGCGTGCGGCGCAACCGGATCTTCCTGCTGGCGGGGCTGACGCCCGAACCCGGCTAGCGCCCGGTCATCGGGCCGCCACGCGAGCGGTCAGGACCCTGGGGGGCGTGTCAGACGAACTGGCCGCGCAGGAAGCCCAGCGCCGGCAGCGGCGCCCAGCTTCGCGGCAGGTCGGCGCGCCGGATCGGCGCCACGCTGTAGCGCGGCACCGGCTGGCGCAGGCTGCGCAGGAAATGCGCGTAGGCGCGGACCTGCTGCTCGCGCCAGGCGCGGTCGGCCAGCGCCGCGTCGCGGCCGGGGAAGATCTCCGCCACCCGGCTGATCCGCCCGGCCTCGGCGATCACCGCCCACAGCGTGTCCTCGCTTCTGCCCTGCGCTGCTGCCGGCCGGAACGGGACGATTTCGCTCAAGGCCGCCGATCTCCACACCGGAAGCGACGACACCATGGCGGGCGTCTCGCCGCAAGATGACGCTTCGTCGCGCTGCCGGAACCAATGCCGCGCCGCCGTGTTAGCGTTTTCCGGCCATAGCGGCCCGGCCGGACGGGCCTGTTCGGCGCGTGATCCCGGCCAGAGCGCTTGTCACGACCGCGCCGGAGCGATAGGAGCCGACCCATGCTGCGCCTCATCCTGATGCTGCCCTTCCTGATCGTGCTGGTCGCGTTCGTGCTCTACAACCAGACCCCCGGCACGGTGGAGCTGCCCTCGGTCGCCTGGCAGACCTCGGTCGGCGTGATCGCGCTGATCTCGGCCGGCATCTTCTTCGTGCTCGGGGCGCTGCTGGTGTGGTTCTCCGAACTGGGCCAGCGCCGTCGCGCGCGCCGCGCCGAGCAGCAGATCCGCACCCTGGAGACTCAGGTGGCCGACCTGCACGCCCAGCTGACCCAGGCCCAGGCCCACGCCCAGACGCTGACGCCGGTCCAGCATGGCGCCTATCCCGCCAGCGGCCCGCAATCGATGCCGGCGATCACCCCGCCCGTCATCTACTGAGCCGCTCGCGGATGGCGCGCCGCACCCGGCTGATCCTGGCGCTCGACACCACCGACCCGGCCCTGGCCACGCACTGGGCGCAGGCGACCGCCGCCTCGTGCGACGCCATCAAGCTCGGTCTGGAATTCACCCTCGCGCGCGGTCCGGCCGCGGTGCGCGACGTCGCCTCTGGCCGGCCGTTGTTCCTCGACCTGAAGCTGCACGACATCCCCAACACCGTGGCGTCGGCGATCCGGGCGCTGGCGCCGCTGGCGCCGGCGATGCTTACCATCCATGCCGGCGGCGGCGCGGCGATGATCGCGGCGGCGCGGCAGGCGATCGAGGATGGCTACGACCCGGCGCATCGCCCGCTGCTGCTGGCGGTGACGGTGCTGACCAGCCTGGAGGCGGAATCGCTGCACGCCACCGGCGTCGCCGGCGGGCCGCGCCAGCAGGCGCTGCGGCTCGGCCGGCTGGCGATCGGTGCCGGCGCGCACGGGCTGGTGTGCAGCCCACACGAGGTGAGCGCCCTGCGCGACGCGCTCGGCGATGCGCCGGTCCTGGTGGTGCCGGGGGTGCGGCCGGCCGGCGCCGAGATCGGCGACCAGAAGCGGGTCATGACCCCGTCCGAGACCGCCCGGGCCGGCGCGGACTGGATCGTGGTCGGCCGGCCGATCACCCGTGCCGCCGATCCCGCCGCCGCCGCCAGGGCAATCGCCGCCGACCTCGCCGCCTGACCGCGATGGCCAGGGTCAAGATCTGCGGCCTGAGCGAGCCGACCGGGATCGCGGCGTCGATCGAGGCCGGGGCGGACTGGATCGGCCTGGTGTTCTTCGACCGATCGCCGCGCGCGGTGACCGCGAACCAGGCCGGCGACCTGCTGCGGCCGGTGGCGGGCCGGATCGCTGCCGTCGGCCTGTTCGTCGATCCCGACGAGGACGAGGTGGCCGCGGTGCTGGCGCAGGCCCGGCTCGACGCGCTGCAGCTCTATGCCGCGCCGGATCGCATCCAGGCGCTGCAGCGGCGTTTCGGGCTGCCGGTGTGGCAGGCGATCGGGGTGGCGGGCGCGGAGGATCTGCCGGGCACGACCATCGCCGATGCGCTGGTGGTCGAGGCCAAGCCGCCGGCGGGCAGCACCCGGCCGGGCGGCAACGGGATCGGGTTCGACTGGAGCCTGGTCTCGGGCTGGCGGGCGCCGGCGCCCTGGATGCTGGCCGGCGGCCTGACCGTGAACACGGTCGCAGCCGCGATCGATGCCAGCGGCGCCGGGGCAGTCGATGTCTCGTCCGGGGTGGAGACCGCGCCGGGGATCAAGGACCCCCGGCTGATCCGCCGTTTCATCGAGGCGGCGAAGCGGCACCCCCGGCAAGCGGGGGCAACGGGAAGCCGCTAGTAGCCGTAGCCGTAGCCATAACTTGGGGTGACCACCACCGGCGCCGGCGCGGCATAGCCGTAGGCCGGCGCGGCATAGACAGGTGCCGGCGGGTAGGCGTAGCCGGGATACGCATAGCCGCCGTAATAGCCGCCATAATACGGGGCGGTCACCGCGGCGCCGAGCGCTGCGCCCGCCAGCAGGCCGACGCCCAGGCCCAGGCCCGGTCCGCGATA
>CAZZZA010000187.1:0-1172 GCA_964658455.1 uncultured Lichenihabitans sp. | reverse complement strand
GATAGCCGTAGCCACCATGGTAGCCGTAGCCGCCCCAATGCGCCTCTGCCGGCTGCGTCGCGATGGTCGCCACGGCGAGACCGAGGATGGCAGCGCCGAGCATGACGGTCTTACGCATGATACTCTCTCCTTTCGGGCACGTTGCACCCGGTTGCGGGAGAGATAAGGCGCCAATCCGGGCCAAACAAAGGCAGGCGCGCGGCGCCGCCGTGAAATGTGATCGTCAGGCTTCCGGCGCGCGATACAGCCGCCGCACCACGCGCTCGATGGTCAGGCCCTGCACGACGATGGTGAACACCACCACCCCGTAGCAGACCGCCAGCAGCGCGGTGCGGTAGGGGCCGTGCGGCAGGCCCAGCGCCAGCGCCACCGAGATGCCGCCGCGCAGCCCGCCCCAGGTCAGCAGCAGCAGCGTGCCGCCATTCTCGTCGCGCCGCAGATGCAGCGGCAGGGTGGCCAGGAACACGCTGAGCCCGCGCGCGGCGATCGACAGCGGGATCGCCACCAGCGCCACCAGCACGTGGCCGAGCCGGAACGCCACCGCCAGCACCTCGAAGCCGATCAGCACGAACAGGAGCGCGTTCAGCACCTCGTCGATCAGCGCCCAGAACTGCATCAGCTCGGCCCGCCCGGTATCGGAGATCGCCGCCCGGCTGGCACGCGCGCCCATGATCAGCCCGGCCACCACCACCGCGATCGGGCCGGACATCTGCAGCGCGTTGGCCAGGCTGAAGGTGCCGGTCGCCAGCGCCAGCGAGATGATCAGCTCGACATGGGTGTCGCGGGTCAGCCGCATCAGCAGCATCGCCACCATGCCCAGCGCCAGCCCGAGCAGGCCGCCGCCCAGCGCCTCGATCGCGAACCGGCTCAGGATGGTGCCGGCGCCGAGCAGCGAGCCGTCGCCTAAGGCCACGCCCAGCGCCACCCCGAACAGCACCACCCCGACGCCGTCATTGAACAGGCTCTCGCCCGCGAAGAGCGCCTGCAGCGGCGCCGGCAGGCCGATGCGCCGCAGCATGCCCACCACCGAGACCGGATCGGTCGGCGCCAGGATCGCGCCCAGCACCAGGCACCAGATCAGCGGCACCGGGCGGTCGATCAGCGGAAAGGCCAGCCACATCGCCACGCCCAGCAGGCCCACCGCCAGCACCGTGCCCAGCAGCGCCAGCGCC
>CAZZZA010000186.1:0-4945 GCA_964658455.1 uncultured Lichenihabitans sp. | reverse complement strand
CCGAACATCTGCGCGCCGTTCGACAGCGTGGTCTCGCCGGAATAGGCCTGCCAGTTGGTGTTGGTGGCGAACGAGATCGCGGTGTTGAAGGCCAGACGCGGCGACATGCCGGTAAAGCCCTGCGGGTTGAAAGGCAGATAGAACTGCAACCGCAATATCGCATACAGCAGCATGGTGTGGACCGCGGTGATCACCAGCAGCGCCACCGTGTAGTCGCGCCAGCCCATGCCGCGCGCCGGATCGATGCCCGACAGCCGGAAGATGCCGCGCTCCACCGGCCCCAGCACCGTGGAGAGCACGGTGCGTCTGCCCGACAGTGTCGCGGCGATGAAGCCGCCGAGCGGGATCGCGCAGCCGATCACGATCGCCAGCAGCAGGACGATCTGCACCACGCCGAGTGCCGTCATCAGAAATCCTCCGGACGCAGCAGCGCCCAGACCAGGTAGACCAGCAGCGAGGCGGACACGATGCCGCCGAGGATCAAGGCAAGCATGGTCACACCCTGTCGCAGAACGCGGCGTAGAGCCCCATCAGCAGCATGCTGCCGGGGATGGCGAGGACGAGAACGATGTCGAACATGATCGGCCGGCTTTCCGGAGGAAGTGTCGGGCCGGTCTAGGCGCTCGCGGCATAAAGGCGCGATGTGCGGGCGGGCGCGGGTGGATAAAGACGGCGTAAAAGACGCTTATCCCGTCAACCGCGCTCGCCTATGCTCGGAGCTTCGGGCGGCCGAAAGGGGGCGGATGTGGAGATCATCTCCGATATCGAGGCGCTGAAGGCGAAGATCGCCGCCTGCAACGAGGTCCTGGCGGCCCAGGGCGACGATGCGATGCGTGCGTTCTTCCAGACCTTCAAGGGCGACTTTTCCGCCCAGGCGCCGGCGGACCCGTTCAGCGACGCCTACCGCGATTTCCAGATCGGGCTGCAGGAACATATCTGCGGCCGGCCATATTCCCCGCGCAACGAACGCACCCATTTCGACCTCGATGCCTACGCGGAACGCCCATTTCCTTATTATCTCAAGAGCTTTCACACCGCCGGCAACTACCTGATGGCGGTCGCCTATCTGCTGCGGGCGATGGACCTGCCGCCTGGATCAAGGGTTCTGGAGTTCGGGCCGGGCTGGGGCGAGACGACGATCGATCTCGCCCTGCTCGGGGCAGAGGTCACAGCGGTCGATATCGAGCCCAATTTCTGCGCGCTGCTGCGGCGGCGCGCCGAGCGGCACCGGGTCGCGATCGATGTCGTCGAAGCGGATTTCTTTTGGGCGGAAACCGTCACCGAGCCGTACGACGCCGTGCTGTTCTTCGAATCCTTCCACCATTGCCACGATCACCTCCGCCTGCTGCGCGCGCTGCGCCATGCGGTCAAACCGGGCGGGCAGATCATCTTCGGCGCGGAGCCGATCGTCGCGGACCACGACGTGCCCTGGGGCGTCAGCATGGCCGGCAACGCGCTGTGGGCGATGCGCAATTTCGGCTGGCTGGAACTCGGTTTCGACGAAGCGTATTTCAAGGCGGCGCTGCGCCATACCGGCTGGACGGCGACGAAACTGCAATCCGCCGATGTCGGGTATGCGACCGTCTGGAAGGCACGGCACGCGGATCCCGGATCGACGGGCGACGCGGCGCCGGCGCCACCGGCCGCGCTGCCGGAAAGTCCGGCCCAGCGCAGCGATGCTCCCATCACGCCATCGATCGACGCGGCCTGCATCGCCGGCCGCGAGCTTCAATTGGAGCGGGAACTGCGGGCGGTCTACGCCTCCACCTCGTGGCGAATGACCGCGCCGCTGCGCTCGCTGCGCCGCCTGCTGCGATGACCGGCGGCGGCCGGCCGGTCGCGCCTACCGCCAGCCCGACAGTTCGCGCCGCACCAGCCGTTCCAGCAGCGTGATCGCATCGGGGCTGTCGTTCAGGCACGGCACGGTGGCGAAATGCTCGCCGCCCGCATGCTCGAACGCCTCGCGCAGCTCGTTGCCGATCTCGTCGAGCGTCTCGATGCAATCCGACAGGAAGCCCGGCGTCAGCACCACGATGCGGCGGATGCCGGCCGCGGCCAGTTTCTTGATCTTCGGTTCGGTATAGGGGCCGAGCCAGCGGGTCGGGCCGAACCGCGACTGGAAGGTGAGCGGGAATTCCTGCGGCGTCATCCGCAGTTCCTCGCGCAGCGCGTTCATGGTGCGGCCGCATTCGGTGACGTACGGATCGCCGCGCTGCACATACTCGACCGGCAGGCCGTGGAACGAGGCGATCAGCATCTCCGGCGCCCAGGCGAGTTCGGCCAGCCTGGTCCGCACGCTGCGCGCCAGCGCCTGGATATAGTCCGGATCGTCCGGGAATGACGGCAGGGTGCGCAGCGCCGGCTGCCGGCGCAGCCGCATCAGCGCCCGAAACGCCTGGTCGTTCGCGGTCGCGGTGGTGGTGGCGGAATATTGCGGATAGAGCGGCACCAGCACGATGCGGTCGCAGCCGCGCTCGATCAGCCGGTCGATGCCGATGGCGGTGGTCGGGTTGCCGTAGCGCATCGCCCATTCCACCGGGATGTTGTCGCCGGCCAGCCGCGCCTCCAGCCCCTCGGACTGGCCGCGCGTGTAGGTGCGCAGCGGGCTCTCGTTGCGCTCCTGGTTCCAGATCCGGCGGTAGTTCAGGGCGCTCTTGCGCGGCCGGGTGACCAGGATGATGCCGCGCAGGATCGGCTGCCAGATCCAGGGGTTGGCCTCGATGACGCGCCGGTCGGACAGGAATTCCAGCAGGTAGCGCCGCACCGAGCCGATATCGGTGCCGTCCGGGGTGCCCAGATTGACCAGCAGCACGCCGGCGGTCCCCGGCCGTACGAAGGACGCGGCGGTGCCGGGATTGCCCCTGCGTCGGTCTCTGGCGTCGATGAAACTCATGGCGCCTCACCTAGCCTAAAATCGGGCGCTTGCGTATCGCGAACGCGCGAAATGCCGAAAACCGCGACCCGGCTGGCGCGGCGTGCCGACGATAGGGCAGTTCGATCGCCCTTCCGGGTTCGATAGGAAGCCTTTATGGTGGGCGGCATGGCACAGCGACATCTGACCGGCCTGTCGTTGCGTGATCTCGATTATGCCCTGGCGGTGGCCGAACTGAACCATTTCGGCAAGGCCGCCGAACGCTGCGGCGTCAGCCAGCCCGGCCTGAGCGAGCAGATACGCAAGCTGGAGGCGCTGCTCGGCACGCCGCTGTTCGAGCGCGGACGCGGCGGCGTCAGCCCGACCGCCGCCGGCCAGGTGCTGCTGCGCCAGATCGCGGTGGTGGTGCGCGAGGCGCGCGGTCTGATGGAGATGGCGCTGAGCCAGGCCGGGGCGCTAGACGGCCGCATCGATCTCGGCGTGATCCCGACCCTGGGTCCGTACTACGTGCCGCTGATCCTGCGCGACCTGCGGGCGCAGTTCCCGCGCCTGGTGCTGCGGCTGCAGGAGAACCAGACCGCGCGGCTGATCGAGGGGCTGCTGCGCTTCACGGTCGATGCGGCGCTGATCGCCTCGCCGGTGGCGCAGGAGGGGCTGGTGTTCGAGCCGCTGTTCTTCGAGCCGTTCCGGGTGCTGCTGCCCAACCACCACACGCTGTCCGCCCGCGACACCCTGACCCTGGCCGAACTCGGCGGCGACGGCCTGCTGCTGCTCGAGGAGGGACACTGCCTGCGCGACCAGACGGTCTCGCTCTGCCACGTACCCCGCGCCGATGGCGGCGGCGCTGGCGCCCAGGCCGGCCTGTCGCCCGACGACCCGCGGGTCGCGACCAGCCTGGAGATGCTGCGCCACATGGTGGCGGCCGGCGAGGGGTTCTGTCTGATGCCGGCGCTGGCGACCCGCGATACCGCCGAACTGGCCGGGCTGGTTCGGCTCAGGCCGCTTGCGGACCCGGATGCCGGCCGCACCATCGGGCTGGTCTGGCGCGCCACCGACCCGCGCGGGCCGGATTTCCGCCGCCTGGGGTCGCTGCTGCGCCAGAGCGTGCCGGACGGCACGCTCCGCGCCGCGGCGCCCGGACCGGCCCGCATCGGCCGCAGGAAGGCCGGGCGCGCGGCGGCGGAAGCGGGCCGGGCCCGGCCGGCCTAGCGGATCGTGGTCGCGGTCGCCTTCAGCTCGCCGACATGGGCGACCACGATCGAATGGGTCTCGGCCGCGAACGCCTTCAGCTTCGGATTGCTGCCCTGCTTGGCTTCCTTGGCGAACGCCGCGCCGTCCTTGGCGTGCACCGTCTCCATGGCCTTGATGTAGGCGCTGTCGAACGCGGTGCCGGACAGCGACTTGATCTGGTCCAGCTCCTTGGAGAAGCTGTCGTTCAGCCCGTCCGGCAGGGTCATGTCGGTCTCCGACACGATCGATTTGAGCTTGTCGCCGACCAGCGTGTGGTCATGCGCCTCGGTCGCCGCCTGGTCGCGCACCACCTGGGTGCTGCCCTGGTCGCTGCCGAGCTGGCCCAGCTTCACCTCGAACATGCCGCCCTGGCTGACCATGGCGACGAACGCCTTGTCGGTCGCGGACAGCGGATCGGCGGCGTTGGCGGCCGAGATGCCGCCGGCGGACAGCGCGGCGGCAAGACAGAACGACGTGACAAGATTCATGGCTGATCCTTCGATGACGGTCGGTCTGGTTCAGAACCGATCCGTCGCCCCGGGGTTTCGCCTGATTTTTGTTACGCTATCGTACGGCCTCTCGCCCTCACAGGCCGCCGGGCGGACCGCCGGACCCGACCCCTGCAGCGCCGCCGACGCCGCCACCGATGCCGCTGCCGCTCAGCGCGCCCGGTCCCATGCGGCTCGACCCCAGCTGTCCGTTACCGGTGCGCGGCGCGTCGCCCAGGGTGGCGCGGGCCGACGGGCCGCCGGGTTCCGGGGCGTTCGAGAGGTCGAGGATGCCGCGCGGCCGCGCCGGCGGCGGCGGAGCGCAGGCGGCGAGCGAGACGGCGAGCGAGAGCGA
>CAZZZA010000185.1:0-4994 GCA_964658455.1 uncultured Lichenihabitans sp. | reverse complement strand
CGTTCTCGTTCGCCTGGACCGTCCGCTACATCGACGGCATGCTCTACAATAACGGTTCGAACGATGCCGATCCGGCGATCAACCGCTTCACCAACACCAACGAGGTCTTCTATCACGACATCGTTGCCACCTACAGCTTCAAGAAGGTCCAGCTCATCGGCGGCATCGACAACCTGTTCGACCGCACCCCGCCGTTCGTGCTGGATGCCAGCACCAACACCGCCGGCCAGGTGTATGACGTGATCGGCCGCCTGTTCTACGCCAAGCTGCAGGTCCGCTTCTAAGTCGCTGGCCTGTTCCGGATGTCGTCCCTGCCGGGGACGGCATCCAAAAGGGAGAATGTCGATGCTGAACCGCACGTTGGCGTCATGGCTGATCCTGGCTGGCAGCCTTCAGCTGCTGGCCGGATGCGAGACCGGACCGGTTCCGGCCGGCACGCACCGTTCCGTAGACGCCTCGACCGGCAGCATGCTGTCCGGCGCCGATACCGGGGCCAGTTCCGGCGATCTCGCCGGTCCGTCGATCGGCAACCTCAACCAGACCGGGGCGCCGGGCGGCCACTGACCGCGTCGCCCGCTTCCGCCTGCAGCGCTTCGAGCATCGGCGTAAGCGGCGTCGCGTAGGTCCGCCAGCGGCCGACGCCATCGGCATTGATCGGGCGCGCCACCTGCCCAGCGCTGGCGGTCCGCACGGTTCTGGTCTGGGTATGGAACGATCGGCACGCCGCATCGTCCGGCAGCGCCAGGAAATCGAGCACACGGCTCAGCGTTCCGGGAAAGTCGCCGATCCAGTCGGCATGATCGAGTTCCAGCAGCGGCAACGGCAGCACGCGCTGCCAATGCCGCATCAGCCGCTCCTGCGCCTGCATGTACCATCCGAGATCGGCCAGGTCGTGCGCGTAGGGGTGCTGGCCGAGGAAGCGCTGCCGGTAGATCGAGGCGCCGACATCGCGAAGATCGCGCCGGCACCAGATGATCCTGGCGCCGGGCAGCAGGGTGGCGATGAAGCCCAGGCACGACAGGTTGTCCGGCATCTTGTCGATCACGACCCGCGCATCCGGTGCCAGCGCGTGCAGCGACGCCAGGTACGACCGCGCCTCCCGGTCCAGCGTTTCCTGCTCCAGCCCGGCGGCGATGCCGAGTGCTGTCGCCAGATCGCCGGCACCGGTCAGGCGGCCCAGGCTGTCGCGTATCGCGGTCCGTTCGCCGGCGCCATGCACCGCGCGGTGCGCCGAAAGCACATGCTCGGCCAGCGTGGTGCCGGTGCGCGGCAGCCCGACGATGAACACCGGCGCCGTATCAGCGGCGTCGCCCGGCTTACTGCCGGCGAAGAACCGCGCCGGGTAGGCCTGCATGATCGCGTCCAGCAGCGCCGCATGGCGTGCGCGCGAGAACGGCTGCGCCAGCCGCAGCAGCGCGTGGCCGTGACGCCAATGCGCGAACGCCAGCCCGTGCCTGCCGCCGGCATCATGGAAGTCGCCGAGCAGGAACTGGGCGTCGATCCTGTCCTCGAGCAGCGGCGCGCCGCGGACCGTCGCCAGCTGCGCCAGCCGGTGCACCAGCGGCGGCAGCGCGGCTTCCGCCTGCGCCCGGCGCGCCAGTTGCAGCGCCTGGCGGCAGCACAGCAGTTCGGCGTCGCCCATCGCGCCACCGGCCGCATCGAGCGCCGCGCGCGCCTGCTCCGGCCGCCCCAGCCGCAGCAGCGCGTCGCTGCGGCTCGCCGCCCAGCGCGGCCGCAGCCAGGCCTGCGCGGCGATCGCCTCGGCCATGGCGTCGAGCAGGCGCAGCGCCGCCTCCGCCTCGCCATGCAGCAGCAGCCGTCCGGCCAGATGCAGCCGCGCCGCGGCCATGTCCGGCCTCGCCCGCGACAGGTCACGCAGCCGGTCGAGCGCGTGCAGCGGCAGGCCGCCGACATGCTCGACGAGCGCCAGCGACAGGCTGGCCTCCGGTTCCCCGGGCAGGAGCACCAGCGCCTGCGCGAACGCCGCCCTTGCCTCCTCGATGCTGTCGAGCGCGAGACAGGCGGCGCCGAACCGGACCCATGCCGCGGCATGGTCGGCGGCGGCCGGCGGGGTGTCGCCGTCCGAGGCGCGGTTCACGACCGTGAGTTCGGCCAGCCGCAGCGCATGCGTGGCCTCCGCCAGCGCCGGCGCCAGCACGACCGCGCGCAGCGAGGCCGCCACCGCCTCGGCCGCGCGGTCGGTCTGCAGCAGCGCGCGCGACAAATGCACCAGTATCGCCGGGTCGTCCGGCGCCAGGGCGGCGGCGGCCTTGAGGGTCGCCGCCGCGTCGGCGAAGCGCCCGTCCGCCTGCAGCGCGATGCCGTGCCACATCGCCGAGAGCGGGTCGGCGGGCGCCATCCTGCGGGCGCGGGCGAGGTAGCTGAGCCCGCGCCGCGCGTCGCCGGTCCGGGTCAGCGCCATGCCGCAGGCGCGCAGCGTCTCCGGGTCGGGTGCGGCATGCGCCAGCAGCGCCACCAGCGCCGGCGCGGCCTGCGCGTAGTCGCCGGCCTCGAAACGGCCGAGCGCCGCCGCCCGCTCGGCGTCGCGCCCGGGGGTCGCGGGCCCCCGCCCTGCCGGTCCCTTCGTTCCGGGCCCGGCCAAGCCTCAGACCTTGATCAGCATCGCCTGCGAGGTGGGCAGCTCGACGGCGCGCTCCTTCTTGTCGGCCAGGAACTCGTCGAACGCCTCGCGCACGCCGGCCAGATACGAATAATCGTGGCTGACGATCACGCCGCCCGGCAGCATGCGCGGATAGAAGAACTTCAGGCAGGCCAGCGTGCCCTCCTTCAGGTCGACATCCAGATGCACCAGCGAGAATTGGCGGTCGGCGCACGACACGTTCTCGCCGGTGAACATCCCCTTGTGGAAATGCAGGTTCGGCTGGTCCGACAGATAGGACCGCACCGCCTCAAGCGACGCCGCGTAGTGGCCGCGGCGCATCGATTTGTGCTCGGCGCGGTCCGGGTCCGGCAGCCCCTCGAAGGTGTCGAACAGATGCAGCTCCTCCGGACGCGCGCCCAGGCTGATCAGCTTGGCCGAACAGCCCTGGAACACGCCGACCTCGGCCATGATGCCGCCCACCGCGCGCTGGGTGCGCGCCAGCGAGTAGATCATGAACGCCTCGTTGCCGCTGAGCAGGCTCTCGCGCTCCGACCGCACCGTGCGGATCAGCCGCATCGGCGCGCGCTGCTTGTGCCCGCCCAGGATCGCCAGCTCCAGCTGCGCCAGCGTGCCGACCGTCAGGCGCCTGACCGCGCGGCTCCTGGCGAACAGGCGGTGCACCGCGGCCTGCGCCCGGTGCGTGCGTTCGCGGCGGCCGCCAAGGGAAGCCGGCTGGGCGGCTGCAAGGTCGGACATGGTCATAAAACTCCGAAATCGTGCGTCACGGCGGCCACCAATAAACGATCCGGGCGGTAAGGCCAGGGCGGAAGGCGGGGAGGGGGCCAGGGCGGGAGGGGGCCTCCGTCAATCCGGCAGCAGCGTCGCCTCGAACGGCGGCAGCAGGTCCGGCGCCTCGATCTCGAGCACCCACAGATCCGGATCGCGCGCCACCTGCCGCGCCACGTAGGCATCCGCCGCCGCCTCCTCGACCGGCACCGCACCGGTGCCGCGGCGCCAGGCCTCGTCGCCCTCGAGCGTGCGCGCCTGGGTCAGCACCGCGGTGCGGCCGGCGCGGTCGCGCAGCACCAGCAGGATCGCGCCGGCATCCGGGTCGCCGCGACGCAGCACCATCGCCGAGCGGCCGAACTGCTGCGCCGTCCTGAGCATCGAGGCGGCGCGGAAGCCCGATTTCAGGCGCGGTTCGGTCATGGCCTACTCGCTGATCCGGCGCTCTGCCGGCGCCGGTACCAGCGCGGCCTCGTAGGCGCCCGGGGTCTGCAGCAGCGTGCGCGCCGCATCCAGATCGGCATCGCCGCCGATCGCCGCCGGGCAGTTGGCGCGCAGCTCCAGGATCCTCGCCACCGGCAGCGGCGAGCGTGCCGCCCGGCTCTCCACCACCGCCTCGCGCTCATCGAAGGTCCCGGCCGCCAGATCCTGCAGCTGCGCATCGAGCCGGGCCTGGCCCAGGCTGGTGCAGACCTGCGGGATCACCCCCAGCCCCTGCAGCGGCCAGCCCAGCGGCGCCAGCACCCGGCTCCAGGTCACGAACAGCTCGCCGCCATCGGGCAGCTGGCCGATGGTCTGCACCAGCCCCTTGCCCAGCGTCGCCGAGCCCACCACCACCGCGCGCCGGTGATCGGCCAGGGCCGCCGCCATGATCTCGGCGGCGCTGGCGGTGCGGCCATCGACCAGCACCACGATCGGCACCCCGTCGGTCAGGTCGCCGCCCTGCACCGCCCAGACATGGTTGGCCTGCGGATCGCGCCCGCGCGCGGTCACCGCCACCCCGTGATCGAGCACCAGCGCCACCGAGGTCACCGCCTGCTGCAGCAGGCCGCCGCGATTGCCGCGCAGATCGAAGATCAGCCCGTGCAGCCGGGGCGTGCGCGGCGCCGGCTGCATCGCCTGTTCCAGGAACTGGCTCATCTCCTGCGCGGTGTCGGCGGAGAAACCGGTGACCCGGATCACCACGATGTCGCCGTTGCTGAACGCGAACACCGTCTCCGGCGGCACCGCGGCGCGATCGAGCGCGTAGCGCGTCGTGGCGCGCCCGCCTGGACCGGCCAGCACCAGCGTCACCCTGGAGCCGGGGTCGCCCAGCAGCAGGTTGGCGGCGTCGTCGGCGGTCATGTCGCGCACCGGCTGGTCGTCGATCGAGACCAGCCGCATCCCGGCGCTGATCCCGGCGGTCCAGGCCGGCCCGTTGGCGTTGACCGCCGACACCACCAGCTGGCGCCCCTGCCGCACCAGCGTCAGCCCGGCGCTGGCGGTGCCGCCGCTGCGGGTGGTGCGCTCGGTCTCGGCCGGCGCCGGTCCGACATAGCGCGAGTATGGATCGAGATGGTTGAACAGCTCGTCGAAGAAGCTCTGGATCAGCGCCTGCTGCCCGGCG
>CAZZZA010000184.1:0-5105 GCA_964658455.1 uncultured Lichenihabitans sp. | reverse complement strand
CGCTCGTCGCCCCGGCCGCGTCGCCGGCGGCGCCCGCTTCCGCATCCGCGACCGCCGGCCCATCCGCCGCAGGCGCCGCCACGACGGACTGGCGACGCGCATCTTCGGCGCAAAGCACGACCCACCCGGCGGCGCCCGGCTGGGCGTTCCCGCCGCTGTCGCTGCTGCAGCCGGCGCCGCCGCGCGCCAGCGTCGGCCCGACGCCCGACAGCCTGCAGGGCAACGCGCGGCTGCTGGAGACGGTGCTGTCCGATTACGGCGTGCAGGGCGCGATCGGCGACATCCATGCCGGGCCGGTGGTGACGCTCTACGAACTCGAGCCGGCACCCGGGATCCGCTCGGCCAGGGTGATCGGGCTCGCTGACGACATCGCCCGCTCGCTCTCCGTCACCGCGGTCAGGATCGCCACCGTTCCCGGGCGCAACGTGATCGGCATCGAGGTGCCGAACGCCAGGCGCGAGACGGTGTACTTCTCCGAGCTGCTGGGCGCGCAATCCTGGGCCGACCATCCGGCCCGGCTGTGCCTGGCGCTGGGCAAGGACATCTCCGGCGCGCCGGTCTATGCCGATCTGGCCAGGATGCCGCATCTGCTGATCGCCGGCACCACCGGGTCCGGCAAGTCGGTGGGCATCAACTCGATGATCCTGTCGCTGCTCTACCGGCTGAGCCCGGAGGAATGCCGGCTGATCATGATCGATCCGAAGATGCTGGAGCTGTCGATCTATGACGGCATCCCGCATCTGATGGCGCCGGTGGTCACCGATCCGGCCAAGGCGGTGACGGCGCTGAAATGGACCGTGCGCGAGATGGAGCGTCGCTATCGCGGCATGAGCCAGCTCGGGGTGCGCAACATCAACGGCTACAACGACCGGGTGGCGCAGGCGCGCGCCAGCGGCGAGACCATGACCCGCAAGGTGCAGACCGGCTTCGATCCGGAAACCGGCCGGCCGATCTTCGAGGAGCAGAACCTCTCGCTCGACTCGCTGCCCTACATCGTGGTGGTGATCGACGAGATGGCCGACCTGATGATGGTCGCCGGCAAGGAGATCGAGACCACGGTGCAGCGCCTGGCGCAGATGGCGCGCGCGGCCGGCATCCATGTGATCATGGCCACCCAGCGCCCGTCGGTGGACGTCATCACCGGCACCATCAAGGCGAATTTCCCGACCCGCATCTCGTTCCAGGTGATCAGCAAGTTCGACAGCCGCACCATCCTGGGCGAGCAGGGCGCCGAGCAGCTGCTGGGCCAGGGCGACATGCTGCACATGGCCGGCGGCGGCCGCATCACCCGCGTGCACGGCCCGTTCGTCGGCGACCTCGAGGTCGAGGAGGTGGTGCGCCATCTGCGCGCCCAGGGCGAGCCGGTCTATGTCGACGAGGTGACCTCGATCTTCGAGGACGAGGGCGCGACATCGGGCGGCGGCGGCGGCCAGGGCGGCAACGGGCTCGGCGGCGGCTTCGACGGCGAGACCGGCCTGTTCGACCAGGCGGTGGCGCTGGTGGCGCGCGAGGGCAAGGCGTCCACCAGCTTCATCCAGCGCCACCTGTCGATCGGCTACAACCGCGCCGCCAAGCTGATCGAGCAGATGGAGAAAGAAGGCATCGTCAGCGCCGCCAACCATGTCGGGCGGCGCGAGGTGCTGGTCCGGCGCACCCAGGACGAGGATTAGCGGCCGGGTCCCGGCGATGAACCCCTAGCCGCCGATGGCCGCTCGGGCGCGTCATGGCGGCGCGGGAGGCACCCATGATCGCGGCACGGTTTGCTGCCGGCGCCGGCTCCTGCACAATGCGCCGATGCTCGACCTGCCCGCCCACCATGGATAACGGCCTGGACAGCGCGCCGCGCGCCGCGCCGGCATCGGCCGCATTCGCCTCGGCCCCGATGGCCTCGGCCGCCGGGTCGGCGTTCGCGGTGCTGCTCACCATCACGCTCTGCCACCTGCTCAACGATTCGATGCAGGCGCTGCTGCCTGCGATCTACCCGCTGCTCAAGCGCGGCTTCTCGCTCTCGTTCGGCCAGATCGGCCTGCTCACCTTCACCTTCCAGGCGACCGGCTCTCTGCTGCAGCCGCTGATCGGCGCCTATACCGACCGGCACAAGCTGCCCTGGTCGCTCTCGCTCGGCATGCTGTTCACCCTGTCCGGGCTGCTGGGGCTGGCGCTCGCGCACAGCTACGCGCACCTGCTGCTCGGCGCGGCGCTGCTCGGGGTCGGTTCGTCGATCTTCCATCCGGAATCCTCGCGCATCGCCAGGCTGGCCTCTGGCGGGCGGTTCGGCTTCGCGCAGTCGCTGTTCCAGGTCGGCGGCAATCTCGGCACCGCGTTCGGGCCGCTGATGGCCGCCTTCATCGTGCTGCCGCTGGGACAGGCGAGCCTGGCCTGGTTCTGCCTGCTGGCGCTGTTCGGCGCCGGCCTGCAGGCCTGGATCGGCCGCTGGTACGCAGCACAGCCGCCGGTGGCGGCCAGGGCGCGCAAGCAGGGCGTGGTGCTGAGCCCGGCGCGGGTCGGCGGCGCGCTGGCGGTGCTGATCGCCCTGGTGTTCTCCAAGTATTTCTACCTAGCGAGCTTCAGCAGCTACTACATCTTCTACCTGATCCACCGCTTCGCGATCTCGGTGCAGGCGGCGCAGACCGACCTGTTCATCTTCCTCGGCGCGGTGGCGGCCGGCACCTTCATCGGCGGTCCGGTCGGCGACCGGATCGGCCGCAAGGCGGTGATCTGGGTGTCGATCCTGGGGGTGCTGCCGTTCAGCCTGGCGCTGCCGCATGTCGGGCTCGGCTGGACCATCGCGCTCAGCGTGGTGATCGGCCTCGTGCTCTCTTCGGCCTTCTCGGCGATCCTGGTCTACGCCACCGAACTGCTGCCCGGCCGGGTCGGCATGGTCGCCGGCCTGTTCTTCGGCCTGGCGTTCGGCATGGGCGGTCTCGGCGCCGCCCTGCTCGGCCTGCTCGCCGACGCGCGCGGCATCGGCTTCGTCTACGCGCTGTGCGCCTACCTGCCGGCGCTGGGCATCCTGACCGCGCTGCTGCCGAACCTGGAGTCCGGCAAGCGCGCCTGACCGGCGCCCGCGCCGCGACCCCGGCACCGGGCGCGCCGGCGCCGCCGGTGCTGTTTCGCGACCAGCGGTTCGTGGTGCTCGACAAGCCGGCCGGCCTGCCGGTGCATCCGGGGCCGCGCGGCGGCGCCTCGGTCGAGGATTGCTTCCCGCTGCTGAGCCGCCGACGCGACGGGCCGTGGCTGGCGCACCGGCTCGATGCCGATACCGCCGGTTGCCTGGTGGTGGCGCTGCGCAAGGCGGCGCTGATCGCCGCCCAGGCCTGTTTCGCCGCCGGCCGCGCCGACAAGACCTACTGGGCGGTGGTGCATGACGGTCCGGCGGCGGATGCCGGCATCGCCACCCAGGCGCTGGTAAAATCCAGCGACCGCGCCGGCTGGCGGATGCAGGCCAGCGCGGACGGATTGCCGGCGCGCACGGACTGGCGGGTGCTGGGCCGCGCGCCCGGCCTCGCCTGGCTCGAATTGCGGCTGCTGACCGGACGCACCCACCAGGCCAGGGTGCATTGCGCGCTGCTGGGCTGCCCGGTGCTGGGCGATCCGCTCTACGGGCCGCAACCGCCCGCCGCGCCGCTGCAGCTGCTGGCGCGCTCGATCACGCTGCCGCTCGACCCGCCGGTCGCCGCCACCGCCCGGCCGCCGGCGCACATGCAAGCGCGGCTGGCGTCGTGCGGGTGGACGGAAGACGGCGCGGCCCCGGTGATCGTCCGATGAGCGGCGTATCCCGCATCGCCGCGGCGGCGGTGCTGGCGCTGCTTGGCGGCGCGGCGGCACCCGGGGTCCGGGCGGCCGCTGCACCGGCGCAACCCTGGTCCAGCCCGGACGGCACCGTGCGCCTGCTGCGGCCGGTCGCGGCCTTGCCGACCCGGTCGGGGACGCCGCTCGGCGCGCTGATGTCGCCGGGCTGGCGCCTGAGCTGGGATGGCACCGCGCCCGGTCCGGGACAGGTGATCGTGCGCCTCGTGCTCGCGGTGCAGCCGGACGCGCCCCGGACCAGCGCCAGGGAAGTGCTGCAGGTCGGGGTCAGCCACGATGCCGCGGTGCGGCGCGGTTGCGCCACCGCCGGGCTGGGTGGCGGATCGGCGCGGCGCCAGCCGGACCGGGTCATCAACGGCCGGCGCTTCACGGTCTGGAGCAACGGCGATGCCGGCATGAGCCAGTCGATCGCCGCCACCGACCTTCGGACCGTCATCGGCGACGCCTGCTACGCGGTGGAGCGCTTCGCCTACGCTGATTCCGCCAGCGACCGGGATCCTGCCATCACCCTGTCGCAGGCCGACGGGGCCGCCCGGCTCGACGCGGCGCTCGCCAGCCTGCGGCTCGGACCAGCGTCTGCCGGGCCGGCCGGCGGCTCCGACCGCTGAGCCGCGCGGTCGCGGATCAGGGCCGCCAGACCGCGTCCTGCACCTTCAGCGGCGCCGGCAGCAGATGCTGGGCGTAGAACGCATCGGCGATGTGCTGCTGCTCGGCGATCACGTCCGGGGTCATCGGCTGCACCCCGAAGGTCAGCCGGTCGATCGCACGCCGCACCACCGGCACCGGCAGGCCGGTATCGTCGGCGAGATACTGGCTCACCTCGGGCTTGTGCGTCGCGCTCCAGGCGTCGGACTGCGCGATCTGCGCCAGCAGCAGCCGGACCAGATCGGGGTTGGCGTCGGCGAAGCCGCGCTCGGCGAGGAAGAACTGCCGGTTGCCGACCAGACCGTCGGCCTGGGCCAGGACCCGCGTCCTGCCGGTGCTCTCCGCCGCCGAGAGATAGGGGTCCCAGATCGCCCAGGCGTCGAGCCGGCCGCTCTCGAACGCCGGACGCGCCGCGCCCGGCACCAGGAACACCGGCTGGATGTCGGCCATCGTCAGCCCGGCCCGGGCCAGCGCCGCCAGCAGCAGCCAGTGCACGTTCGAGGCGCGGTTCAGCCCCACCGTCTTGCCACGCAGCCCGGCGACGTCGTGCAGCGGGCTGGCGGCGGGCACGATGATCGCCTCGCCGAACGGCGCTGGCGGCTCGTGGCCGACATAGACCACGCGCGGGCTGGCGGCCTGGGCGAAGATCG